>CAUQMF010000172.1:0-2513 GCA_963518965.1 uncultured Campylobacter sp. | reverse complement strand
CATCAACATCGCGATACCGTCAGCTGCGGGCTGTTCGGCTGCGGTCGGGGCTACGATGATACCGCTTTTGATGGCATCTGGCGTACGTCCTGCGATGGCGGGAGCTGCGGTGTTTGCAGGTACGTTTGGCGGCGTACTAAGCCCGGGCTCCGCGCACAACGTCTTTGTGACCGACATGGTAAATAAAGCTAACGAGGCTTTGCTTGCCGCAGGCAAGATTACTCAAGCAGCGCCTAAATACACCGTCCAAGACGTCATCGGCGTACAGTTTCCAAACGCCGTCGCCGCTGGTATCGTCGTCTTGATCGTGCTTAGCGTGACGGCGATCGTCCTTAAAGATTATCAAAAAGGACAGGATTTCTCGCCTAAATCTACAGGTGGCACGGGCGAAGCGACGCAGACGAAGGTAAATTTGCTCTTTGCCCTAGCGCCTCTCATCCCGCTAGTTATCCTCGTCGTAGGTGCGGTAATAAGTAGCTACGCTAGAGATTTTTTCTTGACGAATTTAAATAGTATCGTAGCTGTGCTGGGCGATCCGCGGGGCGTTAGCGTCGAGAAATTTTTCGGCGATCATTACGGTCTTTTTGTGGCGATTAAGTATTTTGGCTGGATGAATATGGGCGTGGCCGAGGCTATGATCCTTGGCGCTATCATCGCGGTTTTCATCACGTGGACGAGCCCGGAAAAGATCACCAAAGAGTTTTTTAACGGTATGGGCAGCGCATACGCCGAGGTTATGGGTATCATCATCGCTGCGGGCGTTTTTGTCGCAGGTCTACAGGCGTGCGGCGCGATCGGCGCAGTCACCGAGTGGCTAAAACACTCTCAGGAGTTCGTACGCTACGGCGGTACTTTCGTGCCGTATCTTATGGGTACGGTTACGGGCTCTGGGGATGCGGCTACTATGGCGTTTAATCAAGCTATCACCGTTCACGCCGCAGATCTGGGCTTCGCGCAAGATAAACTAGGCATGGCCGCTGCTATCTCGGGCGCGCTAGGCCGCTCGTCGTCTCCTATCGCGGGTGCAGCGATCGTGTGCGCCGGTCTTGCTATGGTTAGCCCGGTCGAGATAGCTAAGCGAACGGCTCCGGCGATGGCGATAGCCGTGTGCGTTATAGCGTTTTTTATGCTCTAAATTTACGGAGCTAAATTTTGATAAAGTCGGCGCTTTGCCGACTTTTTACGTGGAGGGCGTTTGTCGCCCTTTTTTAAATCTCTAAATTTTAGAAAATTAGTTAAATTTAATCCTTGCGCGCGTCGTTTCTCTTAGATATGCACCTTTTTCTATCAAATTTACTGAGGCAAATTTGCCGCGTAAAGGCGGCTAGTGTTATTTTTGAGTAAATTCTTTATAGCGGCCGCATGCTAGCTCGGGCTTCATTTCGTACGCTTTTTTGAGGTATTTTTCGGCTGCGTTTGCGTCCTCTTTGACGCCTCGTCCCTGCGCGTATAGGTTGCCTAGATTGTAGCATCCGCCTCCGTTGCTCATATCGCAGGCTTTGGCGTAGTCTTGCTTGGCGCCGCGTCCGTTTGCGTAGGCATAGCCCAAATTTGAGCAGCCCGCTTCGTCGCCCGTATTGCACGCTTTTGGGTAAAACTCGGCGGCTTTTTTCCCGTCTTGCGCCGCGCCGCTTCCGTTGTCGTATAAAAAGCCCAAATTTGAGTAGCCGGCGCCTTTACCTAGATTGCAAGCCTTTGAGTAGAGCTCGGCCGCTTTTTTATAGTCCTGCGCGGCTCCTTCCCTGGCGTTATCGTACAAGACACCAAGCTCGTAGCAGCTTGTACCGTTTCCGCCGTCGCACTCTTTTTGCAGTGCGTCTAAATCGGCACCTATCGCCAAAACCGCGCTTATCGCCAGAAATCTCTTTTCTATTAAATTTGCTCCCGTTTCACATTTACGCAAAGCGAGCTTAAATTCGGGCGAGCAGGTTAAATTTGACGTAAATTTGGGTTATTGCCGTAAAGATGCGGGTTTTGCGCGCAAGTAGACAAAGCGTCGCCAAAAGCCAAAGAAAATCAAATCAAATTTAGCCTGGGCGACGGTTCGCAAATTTAAAAAGTAGCCTAAAAATTTAAGCACGAAAACACTTTTAAAAATTTTTAAAACAAAAACACGCTCCCTAAAAAAGCATAAATTTAAAAAGCGAGCCGTTCTCTAAAAGCACGCAAATTTGAGAGCGCATTCGCCCTCAAATTTGACCGAGTTTATTTCTCTGCTATGATTTTTACGATCTCGCAGACGACGTCGCTGGCCGCGCGTAGCGATTTTACCGGCAGGTACTCGTAGATGGAGTGAAAGTTGTGTGCGCCGGTAAAGATATTCGGACACGGTACGCCCTTTTCCGAGATGACCGCGCCGTCGTAGCCGCCTCGCATCGGGATGACTTTTGGCTCTATGTTTAGCCGAGCGTAGGCTTGCTTGGCCGCGACGACGGGCAGGCTGTTTTCGCCGTCCGCTAGGTAGTTAAATACGTTTTTGTAGCGGTCTTTTAGGCTGATTTGAATTCTATGAG
>CAUQMF010000171.1:0-2532 GCA_963518965.1 uncultured Campylobacter sp. | reverse complement strand
ACGTAAATTTTATAAAAGCTGCATTTTAAAAGTATTTAAAGATTGATTGTTTTTTATATCCTAAACACCCTATCACTCATGCTCTCATTTTTTTTATCAAGCTACTAATCAACGACGGTATAGGGAGCTTCTCATTTCTCTAGTTTACTACTTCATTGCACGCTAGACCCACTACTCTACTCCACTTGGGTCGCATTGCTGATTTCGCATGAACGCCATATTATCAAAACGTCTTTTTTGGCTTATACAAGGGATTTTTAATAATACTTGTGTATAATACACAATACAAGGTTTAAAAAATGAGCAAAAAAGATAAGTTATTAAAAGAGCTTGAAAATAATCCGACAAACGTAAGATTTGAGATACTAGAAAAACTTTTGCTAGATAGCGGATTTGAGTTAAAAAGCATCAAAGGATCTCATCATAGTTTTTCAAACGGCAAGTTGCTAATCACTCTACCGTATCATAAACCTATGAAAATTTTTTACGTAAAAGCAGTTTTAAAAGCTACCAAAGGAGAGTAAAATGAAAAAAGATCTAGATTATTACTTAAATTTACCGTATAAAATAGAATTAAAAAAAATCCCGCAAAGTGAAGGCGGGGGATGGGGCGCGTTTATGCCTGAATTTAACGGCACGGCATTTTTCTACGGCGACGGAGAGAGCAAAAATGAAGCTTTAGATGAGCTTGACGTAGCTTTTAGAGCAGCCTTAGAAACTTTGATCGAAAGCGGTGCGATGATCCCGGAGCCGGTGAGCGAAGAAAAACGCGTACGCGTAAATGTAAATTTACCTAAATCCCTGCTTGACGCGATCGATAAGGTAAGCTCAAACCGCTCTAAATTTCTAACCGATGCGGCGAATTTAAAACTAGCAGGGCTTTAAATTTAGCCTTTTAAGCGTATTGTTTGTAAATTTTAGACTCTTTGAGCTCTTTTAGCGTCTCTTCTATTTCGTAGTTTATCGAGCTTTGCGTTTCGTCGCTTAAATTTACACGCATTTTTATTTTATTAGGGAGATTGTAAAGCCTATTTGATAGCGTCGAGGCTATATCGCTGAGATCTTTTTCAAGCTTGAAAATCGGCACTACTTCGCCCTTTTTTTCGGCCAAAATTAGCCTTTTTATCTCAGCGTCGGCAAATTCCTTCTGCGCCCTAGCCTCGGTTAGCCCGTAGGTGCTCGTAGCGTTTGCTATTTTATACTCGATATAGCTTTGGACGCACTCTTTTAGATCCCATTTATTGCGCCCGATCTTGGCTATCACGCCTTCGTTTTCCAGATCTTAGATATTGCCGCTGAGTAAGAGATAAAATATCGCTTAGCTCTTTAGTCGTCACGTCCATTTTAGCTCCTTGCCCGAGTAAAGCAGGAACTGCGAACGGCGGCTTACTCCTGCAACCATCTAAAGCACACCGCTGCTCTCGGAGTCGACGTAAAAATTGAAATTTTAGTCTCTGTTCGCTAAAATAACGGTATAAATTTAACATTTGTCGTCCGATTTTGTAAAAAGCGATAGTTCGCTTTCGCATTTTGCTTTTAGGGCGCGTTTTTGCTCGGCGATGCTTTGGACGTGGTGCTTTAGCTTTAGGTTGCCTTTGGCAAAATTTTCTATGATGAGATCTATCATGTCGCTCTTTTTCATCTCGTAAGCTTCGCAAAGTAGCTCAAAAGTAGATACGTTGTCGATGCTGATCTTAAAATCGTACCGCATTTTTTGATTTTTAGATTGTTATGGATTTATCATCTCTTACTCCTCGCGCAAATTTAATTCACGCTGCAGGCAAAAGCTTTACTACTTGGCTTCCATTTAGCCGCTACCGCCATCCTTCGGTATGAGACGCACCCTAAAACTCTACTTTAAGGATTCCTATTTTTGTCTTTTGGCTTTACTTTCAGCAGCGCTATAAAATTACGATTTTCATCTCTTGCCATTTAATACCAAATTTGTCATTTTTACTCCAGAATAAGCTAAAAGAATAATGTCGAGTACTTCGTTTCGATCGCGAATTTTTACCCATCTTAGCTTTGAGTAGCCGTTTTTGTCTTTGGTCTTTCTATTTTTTCGCGGTAAGCTTCCTCTTTGCAATTCTCGTTAAAGTGAAAATAGTTTCATTCCGACTTGTCGATACGAAGGCTCATTTCTTTCTGCATAAGTACCCACCGACATAAATTTAATGCCCTTTTGGATAATTTTGATCTTGTTTAAAAATGGCAATTTGCCGCTCTGCTAGCTCAGACCTTTAGTAGTGATGAAGTTTTTATTTAAACAACCGCCTGGCATTTAATGTCTTAACAAGATAAAAATTTGGCCATACATAATCTGTATTTATTGTTCTTTACTCTATCTCATTAACTGTAAAAGAATCTCATAATTTAATTACTATTGCAAAAATATTCAGCAATAACCATCTAACCCTATTAAACTCACATAGAGGAGTAGTGAGTTTTATTAAATTTAGGCCAATATAGGTAGCATACAACCTATCCAACAGCAAATCAAGTACCCAAACCACTACAATCAAAAATAGTAGC
>CAUQMF010000170.1:0-2639 GCA_963518965.1 uncultured Campylobacter sp. | reverse complement strand
AGGTAGCGAAGAGCTGTCTAGAAAGTATCTGCCGCTAGTCGCCACTATCGGTCTGATCGTATTCGTAAGTAACATAATAGGCATAATACCTGGATTTGAGGCCCCGACTTCGAGCTTAAATTTGACCCTTACTTTGGCGCTCGTTGTTTTTATATTTTATAACTTTGAGGGTATTAGACAAAACGGTATAATTAAGTATTTCGTGCACTTTATGGGACCGAACAAATGGCTAGCTCCGATAATGTTTATCGTCGAGGTCGTTTCGCATCTATCTCGCATAGTATCGCTTTCATTCAGGCTTTTCGGTAACATCAAGGGCGATGATTTGTTCCTTTTGGTCGTACTTGCTCTTGCGTGGTACGCTGCGCTTCCGGCGTTTGTTTTGCTTACGTTTATGGCGTGCTTGCAGACATTTATCTTTATGATTCTTACTTACGTGTATCTTGCCGGCGCGATCTTGATCAGCCACGAGGAACACTAAAATTTAAATTTACGCGTCCGCTAGCTAAAATACGCTAAAAATCGGCGGGCGCAACCCTTTCTTTTTATCTAACTTAAATAAAAATCCTGCTAAAATAAGCCCTAAATTTTAAATAAAAGGCAAATTATGTTTGAAGTCGTTATCGGGCTAGAGGTTCACACCCAGCTTAATACAAAAACTAAAATTTTCTGCTCTTGCTCTACGAGCTTCGGCGATGAGGCAAATACTCACGTTTGTCCGACCTGCCTGGCGCTGCCGGGAGCTTTACCGGTATTAAACAAAGAGGCCGTAAGAAAGGCGATAAGCTTCGGTACGGCGGTAAATGCAACCATAAATAAACGCTCGGTTTTTAACCGTAAAAACTACTTTTATCCCGACCTTCCAAAAGCCTATCAAATTTCGCAGTTTGAGATACCGATAGTGGAAAAAGGCGAGCTTTTTATCGACGTAAACGGCGAGAAAAAGCGCATCGGAATCACTCGTGCGCATCTCGAAGAGGACGCGGGTAAAAACATCCACGAGAGCGGACAGAGTCTAGTCGATATAAACCGCGCCGGCACGCCTCTGCTTGAGATCGTGAGCGAGCCTGATCTACGTAGCTCCGACGAGGCGGTTGCGTACCTAAAAAAACTGCACTCGATTTTGCGATTTTTAAACATCAGCGACGCTAATATGCAAGAGGGAAGCTTTCGCTGCGACGCCAACGTCAGTATCCGCCCAAAAGGCGACAGTAAGCTTTACACGCGCGTCGAGATAAAAAATTTAAACTCGTTTAGATTTATCCAAAAAGCGATCGACTACGAGGTCGAGCGTCAAAGTGCAGCGTGGGAAGACGGCAAATACGATGAAGAAGTTTATCAAGAGACCCGCCTTTTTGATACCGTAAATTTGGTCACGCGCTCAATGAGAGGCAAGGAAGATAGCGCCGAGTATAGATATTTCCCCGATCCTGATCTGCTACCAGTCGAAATTCCTGAAGAGATGTATAACGAAGCGATCAAAATTCCCGAGCTTGCCGAGCAAAAGGTCGCTAGATACGAGCGCGAGCTTGGCATCAAAGAGGATGATGCCGTAGTTTTAACTAGTAGCGTGGAGACGGCGAAGTATTTCGAGGAACTCGTAGAAGCTAAAATATCGCCGAAACTCGCCGTAACATGGCTCATCGTCGAGCTTTTGGGTCGTCTAAAAAACGGCGCTACGATCGAGACATCGCCCGTAAATTCGGCTAAGATGATAGAGCTTTTGCGCCGCATCGAAGACGGCACGATAAGCGCCAAGGCAGCAAAAGAGGTGCTTGACTATCTAATGGAAAATGACGTGAGTGTAGACGCCGTCATCGAAAAATTGGGATTAAAACAGGTTAGCGACGACTCGGCCATCATAGCGATAATAGATCAAATTTTAAGCGCGAACGCCGATAAGGTCGCCGAGTATAAAAGCGGCAAGGACAAGCTTTTTGGATTTTTCGTCGGACAAACGATGAAAGAGGGCAAGGGCGCGTTTAACCCTGCAAAAGTAAATGAGCTTTTGAAGGCTAAACTGGGATAAAATTGGATCTGTTTCGTCGTTTCGGCGCTTAAATTTTGTTTTTCCGACGTGACCGTTTTGCGCTAAATTTGGCTTAAACAAGCTTTTGGAATTAAATTTTTGCTAAATTTATGAGTTTACAGGAGCCAGAAAGGTTAAATTTGATAAAAAACGGATCAAATTTATTCCTCGAATTTATCCTCGTGCGGTTTTAAAACCCTCAAATACGGCGCCGCAAAGCCGCTCAAACCGGATAAATTAGAAAAGTTAAGCGCGTTTTATTTTGCGTAAAGTCGGCACCGGTAAAATTTGAACTTTTAAACCGAGTTTAAATTTAACGAGCTTTGCAAGGCTGCTAGCGGCGTGAATAAATAGGGCAAATTTGGCATTTTAGTAGTTAAATTTGCTTTGCGATAGTTTTAAATTTTGACTTTCTTTAACGTAGGTAGCGATAAATTTAAAACGCTTTTGGCGAGCATGAGATCAATTTTTACAAAAAGTTAGCGATAAATTTCGCTAAAAGCGAAGTAAGCAGATCAAATTTAGCTAAAATAAACGTAAATCACAAAAAAGAGTAAAAATGAAAATAGCCATCATCGGAGCGGGAAAGTGGGGCAGCGCGCTTTTTCAT
>CAUQMF010000169.1:0-2646 GCA_963518965.1 uncultured Campylobacter sp. | reverse complement strand
GTGGTAGGCATACCCTACATAGTGCTTTATAAACCAAACGGCGAATACGCTACGCACTACGTCGGTCTCGTGCCCGAAGAGATGCTAGAAAGCGATATAAATAAGGTGATCGACTGATGTTTGGTTTTTTAAAAAAGGGGCTTGATAAGACGCTGACGGCGATACGCTCGTCAAAGCCCGCCGATAAAAAAATCTCAAAGGAAATTTTAGAAGAGATCTTACTAGAAGCCGACATCGCCTACGAGATCGTCGAGGAGGTCCTCTACTACCTGCCGCCGCAAAACGAGGTCAAAAAAGACGACCTTAAGCGACTTTTAAATACCTATTTCATATACGAAAACGAGCGCGAAGTAAAAAGTGCAAAGCCTTTCGTGGAGCTCATCTTGGGCGTAAACGGCGCGGGCAAGACGACCACGATCGCAAAGCTTGCGAATTTATATAAAAACGAAGGCAAAAGCGTTATTTTGGGCGCTTGCGATACGTTTAGAGCAGGAGCCATCGAGCAGCTACGTCAGTGGGCGCAGAGAACGGGCGTGCCTATCGTCGCTACGCAACAAGGTCACGATCCGTCCGCGGTCGCCTTTGACGCGATAAGCTCGGCCGTGGCTAAAAACCTAGACAACGTCATCCTAGATACCGCAGGCCGCCTGCAAAATCAAACGAATTTAGCCAACGAGCTAAGTAAGATCGTCCGCATCGCAGACAGAGCCTACGCAGGTGCGCCGCACCGCAAGATCCTCATCCTAGATGGCACGCAGGGCAACGCCGGCCTAGCGCAGGCAAAGGCCTTTAACGACATCGTGAAGCTTAACGGCGTCATCATCACCAAGCTTGACGGCACGCCAAAGGGCGGAGCGCTTTTTGGCGTCGCGCGCGAGCTGGAGCTGCCGATACTCTACATCGGCACCGGCGAGACGATGAACGATTTAGTCAAATTTGACCCTCATGATTTCGTAGATACTATCGTTGATGAAATTTACGCCTAGATCGCAGGCGTAAATTTCATATTTTATTCGCTTGCATTTGTAGCCTGTTTTTTTTTTTTTTATTTACCCCCCCCCCCCCCCCGAATTTACGAAATTCATATATAATGTCCGCGCTTAATGCAATTTACTAAAAAGGAAATAAAAATGACGACGCAAGAGTATGAAGCGATGCTTGAAGAGGACGACGCGCCCAGCTGGGACGCGATAGAGGGCGCGCTGGAAAAAATCTACGACCCCGCAAACGAGCGCCACTATCCGTCGCGGCTACATGCGAGTTTGGGCGGCGATGATTATTTGGCGGGCGTTAGTATATTTGACTGCGAGGATAGCGCGTTTCATCGCCATATCGTGAGCTTTGGCATGAGCGAGCTTTACTACGATCCGCAAAGCGCGCAGGAAGAATTTAGCGGATGGGGATTTGAGTTTAGCATGCGCGTCGCGCCGTTTGCGGACGATCCGAACTCGGATCTTGGCAACGGCGGCGTAGCTCCAAACGAGCCATTTTGGGTCATATCCGTCATGCAAAATCTCGCTAAATACGTCCACACAAGCAAAAAATGGTTCGAGGCATATCATTTCATGCCGGCAAATTCGCCGATACGTCTTGATACGGATACCAAGCTAGTAGGCGTAGCCTTCGCGCCCGATCCGGTGCTTGGCGGCATAGACACTCCAAACGGCAGAGTAGAGTTTCTCCAGATGGTGGGTATCACACAGCGCGAGCTGGACTGGCTACGCGAGGATCCGACTACGCAGCGCGTAGAGCGGCTCATAGATATGATGCGTAAGGACAATCCTCTGCTAATCACCGACCTAAAGCGCGAAAAAGAGTATGTATAAGTAAATTTGACCAAGCCATAAGCCCGCTAAAAATAAGCGCGTAAATTTAAGCAAAGGCTTTTATCGAGGTTTACGGCGGTTAAATTTAAACCGCATAAATTTAAAGCTGATTTTAGCGCTCCGCAAAATTTAGCGCGCCGTATCGCCGCAAACTCTTGCTAAAATCAGCCGTAGCGCAAATTTTTTGCCGAGTTTATTTAGGGTATCTCAAAAATCACATTTAGCATTTTAAAGAGTTAAATTTGATTCCAGATGTCCGAATTTACATTGGCGCTTAGGAGCGAGAGCTAAATTTACGCGCTCTTTTACAAAAGATTTATGCTTTTTACAAATTTGCTCTGCTACCGCGCGAGCTAAGCGCAAATTTTGCCGTTATAGATTTTGCCCTATTTTAGACAAATCTCACAAATGTAAAAACTCTAACGCCCCGGCTATTTCGTAGTAAAATTCGCCGCAAGCAAACCCCGGCGCAATAATCCAGAGCAGGGTTTAAGTCGCTCGTAAAATAAAGCAGTCGACGATTTTTTGCCGTCAAGCAAAGCCTCGCCGCGCAAGTCGCGATATTTTGGCGAGGCGATAAATCCGCCATAAATAGCTCCCTACTAATAATCAAAAGTAAATAGCACGATACGGCTTATAGGCTCATACATCATAATGATATAGCCGCCGGAACCTACCCAGTCGTAAGCCCCTGTTTCGGCTACGAGATAAAAAGGGTTTCCTTGGTAAGAAATATCAAACACTACCTCTTCATCATCCTTTCCATATTGTATTTTCATTTCAAAAGCCTTTGGATATTCCTTCCTTTCAATGCTGGAAC
>CAUQMF010000168.1:0-2663 GCA_963518965.1 uncultured Campylobacter sp. | reverse complement strand
CCGCAAAAAATAGTATTTTTTAAAGCGGACGAAAGCACGCTCAGAGCGCGCCTAGGCTCGCGCGCGAAGCTGGACGGCATAGAGGCTAGAGGATTTGAGTATCTACTAAGAGTGCAGGACGCGATGGAGGAAATTTTGCAAAAACTAGACATCCGCTACGTCACAATAGGCGCCGCCTGGGACGAAGAAAAAATAACGAATTTGATAAAGGAGTTTATAAATGATTAGCGCATTAAGGGGGATGAAGGACGTTTTGCCGCCCCAGTCGGGACTTTACGAGAGGATAATCAAAATCTGCGAAGAGGTCGCGAAAAACTACGGATACGAGTTCGTGCTGTCTCCGCACCTGGAGCAAACGGCGCTTTTTCGTCGCAGCGTCGGGGAGAGCAGCGACATCGTGGGCAAGGAGATGTATCAGTTTGAGGATAAGGGAGGCAACGACGTTTGCCTGCGCCCTGAGGGAACGGCGGGAGTCGTGCGCGCATTTATCGAGGCTAAATTTGACCGCACGGGCGGCGTGAGACGGTACTTTTACCACGGCTCGATGTTTCGCTACGAACGCCCGCAAAAAGGACGTTTGCGCGAGTTTCATCAGTTTGGCTGCGAGTGCTTCGGTGAGCCCAGCGTTTATGAGGACGCGAGCGTTATTTTGATGATAAGCGAGATTTTCTCGCGCCTTGGTATCAAAACCAAGCTACTCGTAAATTCGCTCGGAGCCGCCGCTAGGATGGGCGCAGACCGCGAACAAGTGGTTAAATTTTTAGACGAGCATGAGGGGCTAATGTGCGAGGCCTGCAAGCGCAGAAAGCTAACAAATCCTATCCGCGTGCTAGATTGCAAGGTCGAGAGCTGTCAGAAAATTTACGAAAACGCGCCGCTGATAATCGGTAGCCTAAACGACGAATGCGCGGGCGAGTTTAAAAAGCTGCAAGAAATTTTAAGCGGCAACGGCGTGGAATTTGAGATAGATCCAAAACTCGTGCGCGGACTTGATTATTACTGTAAAACGGCGTTTGAGTTCGTTTCAAGCGAGATCGGCGCAAAGAGTGCGGTCGCAGGCGGCGGACGCTACGACAGGCTGGTTGAGTATCTAGGCGGCAAGGCCAGCTACGGCGTGGGCTTTGCGATGGGTATCGAGCGCATAATGGAAATCCTAAGCGGCCGCGAGAGCCAAAGCGCAAGAGGCGGCGTATATATCGGCGCGATGGATGCCGATGGGGTGGATGCGGTCTATAAAATAGCGATAAATTTAAGAAAAAGCATCCCGGTTCTCGTGAGCTACGAGCCTAAAAAACTACAAAAGCACCTAAACGCCGCAGATAACGCAAATGCTAGGATTTGCCTTTGCGTCGGCGAGGACGAGCTAAAATCGGGCAAAATTTGGCTAAAAGATCTGAGCGAAAAAGCCGAAAAAACGCTTGATTTGGTTGATTTGGAGACGGAACTTAAAAGGATTTTAAATGTATGATTACGGTTTAAATTTATGGGGAAACAACAACTTCATCGTCGAAAACGGTAAAATTTGCGTCAATACCGGCTCAAAACCAGCCATCATCGATATCGTAAAAAGCATCAGGAGCGAAGGCTACCGAGGCCCGTTGTTGCTGCGCTTCCCGCACCTCATACACAAGCAAATTTCGCAAATTTACAAAAGCTTTGAGAACGCGAAAAACGAATTCGGCTACAAAGGTAGCTTTAACGCCGTCTATCCTCTAAAAGTAAATCAGTATCCGGGTTTTGTAAAAAATCTAGTCCGTCACGGCCAAAAATACGGCTACGGGCTGGAGGCTGGCTCAAAGGCCGAGCTACTGCTGGTGATGGCGTATAATAACGAAGGCGCGCCGATCACCGTAAACGGCTTTAAGGATAAAGAGATGATAAACATCGGCTTTATCGCGGCCGAGATGGGGCACAACATCACGCTAACGATCGAGGGACTAAACGAGCTTGAGGCTATCATCGCCATCGCAAAAGAGCGTTTCGCGCCAAAGCCAAACATCGGCCTGCGCATCAGACTGCACAGCAGCGGATCTGGTATCTGGGCTAAAAGCGGCGGCATAAACTCCAAATTTGGCCTAACGGCAACCGAACTAATCGAAGCGGTAAATTTGCTAAAAGAGGCAAATTTGCTCGATCGATTTAATATGATCCACTTTCATATCGGTTCGCAAATCACCGAAATCCACCCGCTAAAAAAGGCCCTAATCGAAGCTGGAAATATCTACGCCGAACTGCGAAAAATGGGCGCAAAAAACCTAAAAGCCATAAATTTAGGCGGCGGTCTAGCCATAGAGTACTCGCAGTTTAAGGAAAACTCGAGCCGAAACTATACGCTTAGCGAATACGCCAACGACGTGGTCTATCTGCTAAAAACGATGGCGACGCAGCGAAACGAGGTAGAGCCCGATATCTTTATCGAGAGCGGTCGCTTCGTCTCGGCTTCGCACGCCGTGCTGATCGCGCCCGTTTTGGAGCTCTTTAGCCAGGACTACACCGAGGAAAAACTCGTACTAAAAAAGAAAAATCCTCAGCTAATCACCGAGCTAAACGACCTGCTAAGCACGATAAAACCGTCAAACGCGATAGAGTATCTGCACGATAGCATCGATCATATGGAGAGTATACTCACGCTATTTGACCTGGGATACGTCGATCTGCAAGAC
>CAUQMF010000167.1:0-2700 GCA_963518965.1 uncultured Campylobacter sp. | reverse complement strand
ATGGAGCGGGAAACGAGATTCGAACTCGCGACCCCAACCTTGGCAAGGTTGTGCTCTACCCCTGAGCTATTCCCGCACCGTTTGAGAAGTCGCAATTTTAGCAAAAACGTTTTCATTTGTCAAGAAAATTTCAAAATTTTTACGATTTCGCCCGCTTTTAGCTCGCCGAGGCTTTCGCTTGTTACCAAAACGGCGTTACTTTTGATGAGCGGAGTTATCATGCCAGAACCGAATTTATTATTATCCGTCACGCTAAATTTGCCCCCCCAAAAGCTACCGAGCACGATATTTTGGCGTCCCGATTTTATTTTTACGTCTTGGTTTAAAACGGCGTCAAATTTTTCAAGTCGCGCACCCTTTAAAAAAGGAACGACTAGTAAAAAGCACATCAAAAACGCCGCCATCGGATTTCCCGGCAGGATAAATACGATTTTTTTATCTTTTATAAAAGCTTTGCTCGGTCGACCGGGGCGGATATTTACGCCGTCGAAAAGCTCGCTAAAGCCCAAATTTAAAAGCGCCGTTTTCATAAAATCAGCCTCGCCCTTGCTCGCTCCGCCGCTTGTTATGATTACGTCAAATTCAGCCGTTTCAAGCGCGCGAGTAGTGCTTTCTAGGTCGTCTTTTATGATGCCCGCATACGAGCTAGCAAAACCAAAGCTTTGAAGCAAAGATGCGATGCCTGCGCCGTTTGCGTTGTAAATTTGCTCCTCACTAGCGTTTTGCCACGGCTCGACCACTTCGTCGCCGCTTGAAAATATACCGATTCTTAGCTCGCGCTCCACGCAGACGCAGTAGATGCCCTGAGCGGCTAGCATCATTACTCTTGCGGGCGTTAAAATTTCGCCTTTTTTTAGCAAAATTTCACCCGCCTTAACCTCTTCGCCCTTATATCTTAGTGCGTTAAATTTTTTGACTTTGCTTTGTGGCGAGAGCTTGCCGTCCTGCAAAACTGCATCCTCAAAAGGTACGACGGTGTCTGCATTCGTCGGCATTTTTGCGCCCGTCATTATCTTTACGCATTCGCCTTTTTTTAGCGCGATCTCAGCCTCATCGCCCGCCAGCACGGTTGCCGCGACGCTTAACGGCTCGTTAAAATCGTCAAATTTAAGCGCGTAGCCGTCCATCGCGGCGTTGTCGAAGGAGGGCAAATTTTTAACGGCAACGACGTCCTGCGCTAAAATTTTGCCCGTCGCGTGCTCAAGGCTCACAAACTCGCCGTAGCAGTCAAATTTAGCTTTTTCCAGGATCAAATTTTGAGCAAGCTCTAGCGTCATTTTACTCCTCCAGCCTGCGTATTTTTGCGCCCAGAGCCGCTAGCTTGCGCTCCAGCCCCTCGTAGCCTCTATCTAGGTGATAAATTCTATGCACTCGGCTAGTTCCGTTTGCTGCAAGAGCCGCTAGCACTAGGGCAGAGCTTGCGCGCAGATCGGTAGCCATCACGTCTGCGGCGTTTATCTCGCCTCCGCCGTGGATCGTCGCGATGTGGCCGTTTAGACGGATATCCGCACCCATACGCGTGAGCTCGCTAACGTGCATAAAGCGGTTCTCAAAAAGCCTCTCGTCGATCGTGCTAACGCCGTTTGCCACGAGCGAGAGCGCCATAAACTGCGCCTGCATATCGGTCGGAAATCCCGGGAACTCCGTCGTCACGATCTCGACGGGATTTACGTTTTTAGCCGGCATTATCGTGATTTTGTCGCCGTCCACGACGGTTTCAAAGCCCATTTGGTTAAATTTAGTAAGCACGGCCCTAAGATGCGCTGCATTGGCGTTTGTTATAGTTACTTGCGAGTTCGTGATCGCCCCGGCGCAAAGATACGTGCCCGCCTCGATCCTATCGGGGATGACCGTTATCTCGCCGACGTCCAGCAAGCGCCTATCCGCACCCTCGATCACGAGCTCATCCGTGCCGATACCCTCGATCTTTACGCCGCCTGCGGCCAAAACCTCGCAAAGCTGCACCACCTCAGGCTCTTTGGCGACGTTGATCAGATGCGTAGTGCCGTGAGCGAGCGCGGCGGCCATGATGATGTTTTCGCTGCCAGTTACCGTGATCTTATCAAACACGATCTGCGCGCCCTTTAGCCCATCAGGCGCCGTGGCTACGACATAGCCTTGCTTTATTTCGATGTTTGCGCCCATCTTTTCGAGCGCGCTTAGATGTAGATCGATCGGTCTTTGTCCGATTGCGCAGCCGCCGGGCAGACTCACCTCGCAGTGGCCAAACCTAGCTAGTAGCGGGCCAAGAACCAGTATGGAAGCGCGCATTTTACGCACGATGTCGTAATTGGCCTTCGTAGAGCTAACGTAATTTGAGTTAATTTTTAGAGTGTGATCGTCCGTAAATTCGCATTTTGCGCCCAAATTTACCAGCAGCGTCGCCAATGTTTTTATATCCGCGACATTTGGCATATTTTTTAGCGTTACGTCGTTTTTTATGATTAGAGCCGCGGCTATAAGGGGTAGGGCGGCGTTTTTCGCACCGCTTATGGCGACCTCGCCGCCTAGTTTTGCGTTTCCTTCGATTTCTAAATAATGCATCATCTTAAATCCTTAAATAAAACCCAAAGTATAGTAAAATTTAGCTTATAAATTTAAATTTATGCCGATATTTACCGATTTATTTATATAATTTTGCTTTTAGGCAGTTCGTCTCTACGGCTTGTCTCTTGGGTAAATTTAAATGATCTAGAAATT
>CAUQMF010000166.1:0-2701 GCA_963518965.1 uncultured Campylobacter sp. | reverse complement strand
CTCCAGCATCTGCGTAGCCTGCCCCATTTTGTTTTTGCGGCCTAGATTTATGTGACAGTTTGAAAATACGTCAAAAAAGCTGTATCCGTCGTGCTCGAAGCCCTCGGCAAATATCTTTTCCAGCTTTGAGGGCTCTATCACGCTACTGCGCGCTACAAAGGTCGCTCCTGCGGCGGTTGCGAGCTTGCACGCGTCAAAATTCGGATCGATGTTGCCCTGCTGTGCCGTCACAGTCCAAAATCCTATCGGCGTGGTCGGGCTGGTTTGGGAGTTCGTTAGCCCGTAGATGAAATTATTTATCAAAACGTGGTTTAAATCTATATTTCTGCGACATCCGTGAATCGTGTGATTGCCGCCTATCGCTAGCCCGTCGCCGTCGCCGGTTACTACGATGACGTGTTTATCAGGGTTTGCTAGCTTGATACCCGTGGCATAGGCTATCGCGCGACCGTGCGTCGTGTGGACGGTGTTGCAGTAGATGTAGGAGCTAAAGCGTCCCGAGCAGCCGATACCGGAGACCACGCAAACGTCGTTCATGTCCCAGCCTAGCTTATGGATCGCGCGGATTAGCGCCTTTAGTATCACGCCGTCGCCGCAGCCCCAGCACCACAGAGTCGGCATTTTGTCCGTGCGTAGGTAGTCGTCGTAGTTAAATGCCATCGAATTCTCCTATTTTTTGCGCGATTTCTTGCGGGCTGATCGGGCGGCCGTTAGCTTTTAGCAGAGTTTTAAAGTCCTCTCTTAGCGTGGCTTTGATTATCTCGCCCGTATACTGGCCTAAATTTAACTCGCAGATCAAAATTTTGCTAAATTTAGCCGAGATTTCTCGTAGTTTCGCACTGGGCGTCGGAAATAGCGTGATAGGCTTAAAAAGCCCTACTTTAACGCCTTTTTCGCGTAAATTTAGCACTGCTTCCTTTGCCGCGCGAGCCACGGAGCCAAACGCGATAATGCAAATCTCCGCGTCATCTAGCATAAACTCCTCGCAAAGCTCGAACTCGCGCGCGTGCGCGTTTATTTTGTTAAAAAGGCGCTTGATGTTGTAGTCTACGACCGCGCCGTCCTCGGTAGGAAAGCCCGTCTCGCCGTGATGCAGGCCCGTGACGTGATAGCGGTAACCGCCGAAAAATTTATTTAGCGTAGCGGGCTCGTCGGGCGCGGCTTTATACGGACGGTAGTCCGCGGGATCGCCGCTAAACTGCTTGCGCGAGTAAATTTCTAGCTCGCTAATCTGCGGCAATACGGCCTTTGCGTGCATGTGTCCGATCGTTTCGTCTAGTAGCAAAAACACGGGCGTCATGAATCTTTCGGCTAGATTAAACGCGCGAACGGTCTGCGTATAGCACTCCTCTAGGCTTGATGGCGCGATAACGATACTGTTTACGTCGCCGTGAGTCGGGTTTTTTGCCTGTAGCAAATCGCCCTGCGCCACGCGGGTAGGCAGCCCCGTGCTAGGGCCGCCGCGCATGACGTTTACGATCACTAGCGGCACCTCCGCGATGAATCCTAGCCCGATCTGCTCGGCCTTTAGCGAGATGCCGGGGCCCGAGCTTGCAGTCATCGCCTTTGCGCCGCTCATAGAGGCTCCAAGCGCTACCGAGATGCCCGCGATCTCGTCCTCCATCTGGATAAATTTACCGCCGTGCTTTGGCAGCAAGACGCTTAGTTCGTGCGCGATCTCGCTGCTTGGCGTGATCGGATAACCGCCGAAAAAGTTACACCCGCACTCAACTGCCGCAAGCGCGACTAGCTCGTTGCCGCTAGCGATGATCTCTCTTTTGCCGCCGTTATTATTTAAAAATTCGCTCATTGCTCCGCCTCTAATTTTTCAAATTTATTCTCTTTTACGGCGGTAGCGCGCTCTTTACTTTCAGCGGTTAGTTTGGCGAATTTAAATCCCTTCTCCGCCACGTAAATCGCAAAATCGGGGCAGTGCAGCTCGCACTCGCGGCACCCGATACAGGCCTCGGGATGCACCACTTCGATCGTTTTACCTAGCACAGCGCGCGGCTCTACGGCCATCGCCAACACGCCCGCAGGACAGCAGCTCACGCAGATATCGCATGCCTTACAGCGCGAGATATCGACCCAAACGGGAACGTCGTTTCGTATCAGCATATTTTTCCTTATCAAATTTAACTAGTAACGATAATTTTATAGCAATTTTGTTAAATTTAGTATTTAAAACGCGCGGTAAAAGTTAAATTTAAATAAATTTTTGATTATGTCGGAAAATTTGAAACGCTTTTGCGCGGCGCTTAGGCTAGTGGACGTTAAATTTACCGCATAAATTTCAAACTTAAATTTAACTGCGGCTGCGGTAAAAAGAGGGCGCGATAAACAATTAAGCCCAAAATCAAACTTTGCGGCTTAGATAAATTCGCGCCGAATTTATCCAAATGCGGCGACGAATTTATTTAAAAACGGCCGCTAAATTCGGGATTTTTTCCCGTTAGCGTGCGTTTTGCCAAAACCGGCAAATCTATTTGACGCAAGGCATGACGCGCTTTTATCCTTGCAAGTCGCGACAAATGAATTCAGCTCTTTTTTGCCGTTTTTGCGGGTGTTTTTATCGTTTAGATTCATAAAATCCACCGCATTTTTGCCCTTTGCATGATGAGTAAAGCCCACGGTGCCGTCTTTTTCTACGCTGCTTACGATGCCTACGTGAGTGACGATTTTGGCTTTTTTGTTATTTTTC
>CAUQMF010000165.1:0-2756 GCA_963518965.1 uncultured Campylobacter sp. | reverse complement strand
ACATTTTTTGATATTATCCTCCAGTTCCCCGGCACTCAAATTTAAAGAGCATAGCCCGACAACGACCGCAGCTAAAACGATTTTTTTCATTGTTTTCCTTTTGATGAGATTAGCTTTTATTATATCAAACATCCCACCTATTTACAACCCCAACTTTTTACGCTATAATTCTAAAAAATAGTTAAATATTTTATAGGGCGAGCATACCGCCCGTATATACGCAATGCTTTCGCATTTCGTATAACGTTCGGTGCTCGTAAGGGGGACAAATCCCCCTTAACCCCCTTAAGCGGCTCGTGCCGTAACAATTGAGAGGTTTAAATTTGATCGATAACTCATCCGTAGAAAATAAAATTTTAATTTGCTGCATATATGTTGTAACGCTAGGTATCGTCTTTATGCTAGGCTGGCTGATATTTTCTTCAGTCTTTTTTCTATTAGCCTGTTCGCTGGGAGTTATCATACCTTTATGGTTTTTAAGCGAAATTTTAAGTTGGATTAGAGGCAGGAGTAATGACTGACGATCAGAACAAAAGCTTTCCAAAAAGCAAAAAAAGAGCTGGAAAAACCAGAACCATCACAAAAATAATGCGTCTTACGCCGGAGGAGTGGAATAAAATTCAAGAAAAAATGGATGAGAACGGGGGAGTAAATTTTACCAAATACGCCGTAAATTCGATGCTATCGCGATCTCTTACGAAAACGCCGCTCACAAAAGAGCTAATCCTTGAGTTATCGCGCCAAGGTAATAACCTCAATCAAATCGCTACGAGGCTCAACAAGGGCGAAAGTCTTGACAAGGTAGGGTTAAGTATTATATCAAGGTCGTTTGAAGCCCTAAGGGGCATCTATAAGCTTCTAAACAGCAAACATCAAGACGAGCAAAAAGCAAAAAACGATGATAGTCAAATTTCTACCCAGTAAAAGCGGCGGCGGTATAGGTAGCGTTAACTACGTTCTGAACGAAAGAGTACAGCAGGGTACGGCAAAAATTTTAAAGGGCGACGAGGCTCAAACTAGGGCTATCATAAGCCAAATTACCAAAAAACAAAAGGTATGCTTCGGAGTTTTAAGCTTTCAAGAAAGCGCCGCAAGGATATCAGAACAAACTAAGCTAGAGATAATGGCCGACTTTGAACGCACGCTGCTAGGCGACTTTATGAAAGAGCGCATAAATATCTTGTGGGTGCAGCACGAAGACAAAGGCGGTAGGCTGGAGCTAAATTTCATCATCCCGAAAATAGACCTGGTCACGGGAACGAGCTTTAATCCGTTTTTCTACTCAAAACCCGACCTTACTAGGATCGATCTTTGGAAAAAAGCCGTAAATCTCGAATACGGCTTTAGCGATCCTGACGATCCTGGCAGAAAAAATACTATAAGCGCAAGCAAAAAAGACATTAAAAACTACGCAAACGTTGAAGCTTTGGATAAAACCTTACACGAGCTAGTAGAAGCCGGAATAATCAAAAGCAGGGCTCAAATGCTAGAACTGCTACGCGATGAAAATATACAAATCAGCCGGGAGACTAAAAACTCGATCACTGTGATCCTGCCGGGCAGTACTAAAAAAAATAGACTTCAAGGGGGAATTTATGCAGATTTCAAAGACGCTAGAGAGCTTAAAGAGCGCGGCGCAGAAACAATCCGAAGAATACGTCAATATCATAACCGAGATATTCAATCAGAAATTCAACAATACCGAAACCAAATTAACGAGCTTGTATCAAAGCGAGATAAATACAATATCGCAGAGTTTAAACTCAAAACTAGAAAGCATCGAGCAAAAAGCAGAATCGACATTCAGCAAGATAGAAGACTCGGCCAAGCAGACCAACGCCTACAAATGGACGACCTTAGCTCTAACGGCGATATTATTCGCGCTGATCGGAGCAGGCTCGGGCATATGGATAACCTGGAACAAAATAAACCCGGCGACGCAGTGGCAAATTCCGCAGGAAATGAGATACGTCGAGAGAACCAAGAGCAAAAAGGCAACCAACTATTTCCTCGAAATACCCAAAGAGAAAGTGCAAACGGATGGCAATATGGCTTACATACACATCAAGACGATCGAGGATTAAGCGATGATGACGGCATTAGAAGAGGAATTGATAACAGAAAACGAGAGATTGACGCAGCAAGTCAAGCAATTGCTCCTAGAGTTGAAACAAGAGCGAGACTACAGCAACGATCTAGCGATGAGGCTAAACGACTGGAAAGCGACAGACGAAAAAGAAATCAACGAGCTGCTGCAGAACATCAAGAACGAATACGAGAGCGTTATAGACGACTTGACGAAGAAAATACAAAGCAATGGACAGAATATAGAGCTATTAGAAAAAGAGATGACGAGATACGAAAACTATATCAAGACGCAAGAAGAGCAGTTGAACAGCTATTCCAGCGAGCTAAATCAACTATTGGCAACCTTATCGAGCATGCAAAACGACTGATTCTAGAGCAAAAAGAGGAGCAAGACCGAGAAAAGCGCAAACGTAGCGGTAGCGGTATGGGGCTGAGCAGATAAATTTTAGCCTTATTTACCTAATTTCCCTTGACGATGTCGGTAAAGTCCGACCAGTCCTCGACCTTAAAAGCGCGTATGTCTCGCACTGATTTTTTAAACCAATCGATTGCCGATAAGCGGTTTATAAATTTTAGAGTTCAAGACATAGGGCCCTAAAAAATTTATAAAACAACTTTAACAGCTGGCATTAAGTCGTTGTTTTCTTCAATCTTGAGCATTCTAATAT
>CAUQMF010000164.1:0-2772 GCA_963518965.1 uncultured Campylobacter sp. | reverse complement strand
GTCTACCTCTTTGCCGTGACCGTCTAGGGTTTTCATATCTTTTAGGCCGGTGTAGTTTGGCTCGGTCTGTCCGTCGTACGGATGCAGCGGAGCCGGGTTTTTATACCATGCGCGAGTGGCCTCCTCGGTGATCTTGTCGCCGTTTACTTCGTAAACCTTACTGATGTCGCCGTTTAGGATAACTCCGCCTTGGATCAGGTACTCGTTTTTGCCGACTAAAAACTCGTCGTAAGCGAACAAATTTGACACGCCGACGTCTTTTAGCACGCTTGGCTCGCTGCCGTAGGCTTTAGCGGCCATGACTAGATCTGGATAATACGCTCGGTTGATAAAATCGGCCGTTTCTTGAAATTTGGTTAGATATTCGCCTAGTCTTGCGGGATCTAGCAAGTCCATCACGCAGGTTACGCCGCCTACGGTGAGACTTTGAGGATGAGGCTGTTTTGCGCCGAATATCGCCATCATCTGCGCTACCGTCCTTTGTATCCTTAGGCACTCTAAATAGTGAGAAAGCGCGATCAAATTTTGCTCGGGCGTAAATTTATAGGTCGGATGCCCCCAGTAGGCATTGGCAAAAGGCCCTAAATTTCCCTTTTTTACGAAGGCCTCGACGCGCTCTTTTACCTCTTTTAGCTTATCTGCGCCCGTAGCGTAAGGCGTGTCGCAGTATTTAAACGCCTCATCGCTAGCCTTGTGTACGTCCGCGCTTAGAGCCGAGACCACGTCTACCCAGTCAAGCCCGTGAAGCTGATAAAAATGCACGGGATGATCGTGCATATAAAGGGCGTTGTTCATCAGGGTGCGCGTTAGCTGCGCGTTTAGCGGAGGCGTGATACCTAACGCGTCCTCAACGGCCATGATGCCCGCGCGGTAGTGCGAAAACGTACAAACGCCGCAAATCCTCTGCGTGAAAAATCCCGCATCCCTCGGATCTCGCCCCTTTACGATCTGCTCTATACCGCGCCAAAGCGTCGAGCCCGAGTAGGCCTCTTTAACTACGTTATTTTCATCTACGACGACCTCTACGCGCAGGTGGCCTTCTATCCTAGTTATGGGATCAATTACTATTCTTTGTTCGCTCATTTTTACGCCTCCTCTTTGTCTTTAGCAAAAATGCTTATCGCGGCGTGCGCTGCTATGCCGATACCTGCGAGCGCCAGCACTCCGATGCCGATTTTATCGCTGACGTTATCGGCGCCTAGGCCTAAAACGGTGTTAAACAGCCTATCTGCCATCGGCTCCTCAAAAGGCCCCATCGTATCCCAAAAATCAGGCTCCGAGCAGCCTATACAGCCGTGACCTGCTTGCACCGGCCAGCTAGTGTGCTGATTAAATCTCTCGCGAGAGCAGTTATTAAACGTATATGGGCCTTTGCAACCGACTTTATAGAGGCAGTAGCCGTTTTTCGCGCCCTCGTCGCCAAAGGTCTGCACGAACTCGCCCGCGTCAAAATGCCCCCTTCTCTCGCAAAGATCGTGAATCCTAAGCCCGTAAGCCCATTTCGGGCGGTTAAATACGTCAAGCGCGGGCAAAGTGCCAAAAAGTATGTAGTGAAGGACGTTGCCTACGATATTTTTCTCGCTGGGAGGACAGCCCGGGACATTTATAACGGGTTTTGAGGTTACTTTTGATAGACCGACGGAATTTGAGGGATTTGGCCTTGCCGCCTGCACTCCGCCGAAGCTCGAACAGGTGCCGATAGCAAATATCGCCGCGGCGTTCTCGCTTGCGTGTTTTGCGTGATGAAGGCCGCTAAGCCCCAAAGGACCGACCGTTAGATAGTTTTCCGTCTCGCCGGTAGGTATGCCGCCCTCAACTAGTAGGACGTATCTATCTTTGTATTTTTCGATCGCGCTTTCTAAATTTTCTTCAGCCTGCCAGCCTGCCGCCGCCATCACGGTTTCATGATACTCAAGGCTAATGTAGTCAAAAATAAGACTATCGATCGTAGGCGTATCGGAGCGAAGCAAGCTCTCGCTACATCCCGTGCACTCGGCCATATGCAGCCATATCACGGGCAATCTATCGCTAAGCTCGGCGGCTCTAGCTACGGTTGGCGCCATAGATGCCGGTAGCGCCATAAACGCCGTCATCGCACCCGCCCATTTCATAAAATCGCGCCTGCTAAATCCGCTTTTCTTTAAAGCTTCGCTGATCGATCCGTTTTTTAGAGTCGGAAGTGCGGCAAGCACGTTAAGCCTCTCGTTTATCCTAACTAGGACGTCATCTCTCATGCTCTCTCCTTGGAGTGAAATTTGCATTTTGGCATGTTTGATAAAAGAGTAAATTTGTCTTTAATTATTATCAAATAGCTTTAAATATTGAAATATTACAACTAAAATTTAAAATTCTATATTTAGTAAAAGAACTAGTTTTAATAATTAAGTATATTGTTATTTTAGTGATATTTTTGCAAAGAAAGCTCTAAAAATAATTAAAGTATAAAAAGATAAATTTAATAAAGTATTTTTACATTTTGATATTTTAAAATCAAAATCGCCATATTTATTAAAATTACAATTTAGTTTAAGGGCATCAAAATTTTGCGTTTTAAAATTTGAAATACAAATTTACGCCGTCAAATTTTACTCTGGCCGCCTTGCATTTCTAAAATTCGCGCGCTTATTTGCATTATCTGCGCAAACACCGCTCCCTTTTGCATTTCAAGCGAGGCCGCCATATCTTTTGCGTATGGATTTTTGCTTGCCCTTACCCGCTTTATCGCGGCTTCAAGCTCTTTTAGTCGTTTTTGTAGTTTTTCTAGCTGTTTTT
>CAUQMF010000163.1:0-2825 GCA_963518965.1 uncultured Campylobacter sp. | reverse complement strand
CACCCCACCGCAAAAAATCAACAAAGTTCGCGGTATGCACTGTCTTAAGAGATGTTTTTGGCTGTTGTTTTTGAGCGGGGGGGGGTTGGACGATAAATTTGCTATTTTTAAAATTTTTGCTGCCTGGCAAGATAGCGCAAAAAGCCAAGGCAGCGCGGTTTTGAGTCAAATTTATCTCAAGTTTTGACGACAAAAAACCGTGTCGCGTTTCGTGTAGTAAGGTTTGAGCTTAGCTAAAACTAAGCGATCAAATTTGCGTTTGTTTGGACGAATTTACATCGTCAAGTTTTAAAGACGTTAAGCTTTGTCTTTAAATTTTGCTTCATGCTCCAAAAGCCAAATTTTAGTCGCCAGCCCTTCGCCGCCGCTGTATCCGTCAAGGCCGTTTGAGGCGACGACTCTGTGGCATGGCACGATGATCGGGATTTTGTTTTTTGCGTTCGCCGAGCCTGCCGCGCGAAACGCCTTCGGTCGCCCGGTCATCGCTGCGAGCTGTGCGTACGTGATGCGCTGCCCGTAAGGGATCTTTTGCAGGTTTTCGTAAACGCACCTTTGAAACGCCGTACCGCCGATATTTAGCCGCGTTTTAAAGGTTTTAAGCTCGCCTTTAAAATAACTCTCAAGCTCGCTTAAACAGAGCTTTAAATTGGCGTCCGTTACGTCCGTGCGGACGAAATCTCGCACGAAATTTATCTCGCAAACTCCGCTCTCGTCGCCGCAAATCTCCAAAACGCCCACAGGCGAGTTAAAATACGCTTTTTGCATCGTAATTCCTTAAAATCAAGTGCTTAAATTTAGCCAAATTTCGCTTTGTTTTGCTAAAATTACGTAAATTTTAATAAGGATAAAAGATGGACTTTTTCACGCAGTACGAAAAACACGTAAAAGAGCGCGAGGCCCTAGGCGTGCCGCCGCTACCGCTAAACGAGGAGCAGACGAGAGAGGTTTGCGAGCTTGTAAAACAAGGCGGAGATAGGCGGAGCGAGCTTATAAATTTACTCGCAAATCGCGTAAATCCGGGCGTAGACGACGCAGCGAAGGTAAAGGCGGAGTTCTTAAATGAGATTATAAATCATGGGCTTGAGATAAGCGGCCTTGACAAAATCGCCGCCGTAAATTTGCTGCGGCCGATGCTAGGCGGATACAGCGTCATCGTGCTGCTTGAAAGCCTAAAAAACGCCGACGAGGCCGTGGCGCAGGCTGCCTGTAACGTGCTAAAAGAGACGATTTTCGTGCATGATTATTTTAACGACGTAGCGCAGCTTGCAAAAAGCAATAAATTTGCGCTTGAAGTCTTGCGCTCGTGGGCGGAGGCTGAGTGGTTTAGGGCGCGCGAGAGCCTGCCTAGGCGCATCAGAGCGGCGATCTTTAAAGTCGCCGGCGAAACCAACACCGACGATCTAAGCCCGGCTAGCGAGGCCTACACGCGCTCAGACATCCCGCTGCACGCAAACGCGATGCTGGTGAAGCGTCAGCCGGGCAGCCTAGAAATGATCCGCGAGCTTAAAAAAAGCGGGCTCGAGGTCGTCTACGCTGGCGACGTCGTGGGTACTGGCAGTAGCCGAAAGAGCGGCATAAACTCCATCCAGTGGCATCTGGGGCGCGAGATAGAGGGCGTGCCGAACAAAAAAACGGGCGGCATCGTGATAGGTACGGCGATCGCGCCGATATTTTTCAACACCGCCGAGGATAGCGGCGCGCTGCCCATAGTAGCCGACGCGAGCGCGCTAGAGACGGGCGATGTCGTGGATATCTACCCGTACGCTGGCGAGATATTACGCGTCGGGCGGGTAAATTTGAGCGCCGAGAGTAAATTTGACGCGGTTTCAATTTACGGCGAAGCTAAATTTGAAAATTTAAACGAAAACGAAAAGCTACAAGGCGAGCCCGTCGCTCGTTTTACGCTTGCGCCAAACACGATATTTGACGAGATCAGAGCGAGCGGGCGTATACCGCTCATCATCGGCCGCTCGCTTTGCGGTAAGGCTAGAGCCGCGCTAAATTTAGGCGCGGAGGATATATTCGCAAAGCCCGCGCAGCCGCAAACGGACGAGAGCGAGGGTTACACGCTAGCTCAAAAGATCGTGGGCAAGGCCTGCGGCGTGCAGGGCGTTAGAGCCGGGCAGTACTGCGAACCGGCAACTCTCACCGTAGGCTCGCAGGATACTACGGGGCCGATGACGCGCGACGAGATCAAGGAGCTGGCAAGCCTCGGATTTTCGGCAGATTTCGTGCTGCAGAGTTTTTGCCACACGGCGGCCTATCCAAAGCCTAGCGATCTTGAAACGCAAAGGACGCTGCCTAAATTTATGAGCTCGCGCGGCGGAGTGAGCCTAAGGCCCGGCGACGGCGTCATACATTCGTGGCTAAACCGCATGGTACTGCCTGATACCGTGGGTACTGGCGGCGACAGCCATACGCGCTTTCCTATCGGCGTGAGCTTCCCTGCGGGTAGCGGACTGGTGGCGTTTGCGGCGGTGTCCGGGGCTATCCCGCTAAATATGCCGGGCTCCGTGCTCGTGCGATTTAGCGGACGACTGCAACGGGGTGTGACGCTGCGCGATTTGGTAAATGCGATCCCATATTACGCGATCAAGCGCGGACTGCTTACGGTCGAAAAAAAGGGCAAGAAAAACGTATTTGCGGGTAAAATTTTAGAAATCGAGGGACTGGAGGAGCTAAAAGTCGAGCAGGCGTTTGAGCTAAGCGATGCCTCGGCCGAGCGCTCTGCGGCGGCCTGCGCGGTAAATTTGAGCGAGCAGAGCGCCTGCGAATACGTCCGCTCAAACGTCGCTCTCATCGAGGCGATGATAGAGGCGGGCTAC
>CAUQMF010000162.1:0-2947 GCA_963518965.1 uncultured Campylobacter sp. | reverse complement strand
CTTGAGGGCTCGATCGAAAAGGCGCCAAAAAACGTGCTGGTCTACGCCACCTCAAACCGCCGCCATCTCATCAGCGAGCTAAAAAGCGACAACGAGGGCGCAAGGGTCGGCGAGATGGAGCTGCACTATAGCGACGCGGTCGAAGAAAAGATCGCGCTAAGCGATAGATTCGGGCTTTGGCTTAGCTTTTATCAGGGCAGTTTTGCGGACTATCTAAAGATAGTTGATTTTTATTTTAAAGATTTCGTAGGCGACAGAGCGATGCTTCACGAGCTAGCAAAGCAATACGCCCAGCTACGCGCGAGCCGCTCTGGACGCACGGCAAGGCAGTTTTATCTAAGCTATAAAGATAAAATTTGATGGCAAATTTAACTAAAGTGGGCTTTGTGGGCGACATCGTCGGACGCGCGGGAAGAAGCGCGGTTATACAAAATTTGCCCAAATTTAAGCGGGAATTTAAGCTTGACTTTATCGTCGCAAACGCCGAAAACGCAAGCGGGGGCTTTGGTCTCACCGCCACAAACGCGCATGAGCTGCTAGAGTGCGGTATCGACGCGATCACGGGCGGCAATCATAGTTTTGATAAAAAAGACGTAGTTGCGCTGATGGACGCCCTGCCTATCATCCGCCCGTATAATCACTTCGCGGGAACTGCTGGGCGCGGCGCGATAAATTTGAGCAAAGAGGGCAAGAGCCTAAGCGTGGTAAATTTGATGGGGCACTACGGCTTGCCGCATACAAATAACGCCTTTTTAGAAGCCGAGCGCGCACTGGGCGAGTGCGAGAGCGAAAATATCCTAATAGACTTTCACGCCGAGGCCACTAGCGAGAAAAATGCCTTTTTTAGGCTATTTTGCGGGCGAGTGGGAGCCATAGCCGGCACCCATACGCACGTTGGCACCGATGATTTGCAAATAGTTAGCGGCACAGCATACGTGAGCGACGTCGGTCTTAGCGGGGCGTTTGACGGCGTCATCGGCATGGACGCGGAGGCGCCCGTGAAGAGCTTTTTAACGGGGCTCAAGCACTCGTTTAAAGTAAATGAAAAGTGCAGGCGAATCTTTCAAATGGTTGTGTTTGAATTTGACGGCGGGCGCTGTGCGGACGCCTTTAAGATCCGCGTGATAGACGGAGTTGGCGAGCCTTTGGTGCAGCGCGCGGTGAAGCTTTAGCGTGAAAACCGAGCGTAAATTTATGCAACCAAGCGTGTATTTTAGGCTATTTTTGGCCGTGCTTTGCGTAGGATTTGCCGCGGGCGCGGGCGCTGCGGCGCTAACCGAGGTCATACATTTTGCCGAGTTTTTAGCATTTGGTCGCACGAAGAGCGATTTTGGCGTCACCCCTGATCAAGTTAGCGCATTTAGGCGTTTTGCGGCAGTTTTAGCTTGCGGGGCGGTTGCTAGCATAGGTTGGTACTTTTTGCATAAATTTAAACCGTTTTTAAGCGCCGGCGAGATAATCGAGGGCAAAAATCCTTCGTTTGCGTCAAATTTAGCTCATGCGTTTTTGCAGGTTTTTACCGTAGGTCTGGGCACTCCGATCGGCAAGGAGGTCGCTCCGCGCGAGCTTGGCGCGCTGTTTGCGTCAAAAATTTGCGCCTTTTTCGCTCTTGATGCGGCTTGGTGCCGCACTCTTGCGGCTTGCGGGGCCGCAGCTGGGCTTGGCGCGGTTTATAACGTACCCTTTGCCGGAGCGATTTTCGCGCTTGAGATTTTGTTAAAAAGCTTTGATAAAAGGGCGGCTTTGGCGGCATTTGGCGTCTGCGCGGTCGCTGATTTTACGGCGAATTTTAGCGTACCCCGCGAGGCTCTTTACGTCGTTAGCGACTTTAAATCAACGCCTGCAAACCTTGCGCTAGCCGCATTTGTAGGCATTATAGTCGGCATGACGGCTAAATTTTATCAAGCAGGCGTCGCTAGAGCCGAAGCAAACCGCATAAAAGACGGTAAAATTTTGATATTTTTACCGCTTGCTTTTGCGGTTACGGCGCTTGCGGGCGCGTTTTTACCCGAAATTTTAGGCAACGGTCAAGCTGCGGCGCAAACGGCTTTTAACGAACAAATTTCACCCCTTTATGCGCTTGGTTTGCTAACAGTAAAGGGCGTTTGCGTACTTGCGCTTTTAAAATGCGGCGCATACGGCGGCACTCTTACACCCAGCTTCTCGCTAGGCGCGCTTTTAGGGCTTTGTTTAGGTCTTACGGCGGCAAATTTCGCGCAGGTAAATTTAAGCGCGGCGGCTCTTTGCGGCGCGGCGGCGTTTTTGGCGATAAATTTAGACGCGCCCTTTACGGCATTTGCGCTGGCTGCGGACTTTTGCGATATAAATCTAAGCGCCGCTACTGCCGTAATGCTAAGTATCGCTTGCGCAATAGGCGCTAGAAATCTACTCTCAAAATAAAAAGGAAAAATATGGATAGCACGCAGCTTTTTTTGGCGCTAAAAAACGTGGGCGTAAAGGCTGACGCAGACGGCCCATTTTGGTGGCCGGGAGCCGGGACTTTTGAAGTCGTAGTCGGCGCCGTTTTGATACAAAACACCAACTGGAAAAACGCCGATAAAGCGCTAAATAATCTAAAAAACGCAAATTTGATGAGCCTTGATGGCATCGTAAAAACTCCCGCGGCCGAGCTTGCCCTGCTCCAAGCGGCTTTTACAACACCAAAGCAAAACGCCTAAAAACGCTTTGCGAGGCGATTTTTAAAAAATTCGGAGATTTTGAAAATTTCAAAGAAAACGTTAGCCGCGAGTGGCTGCTAGGCATCAAAGGCATCGGTGCTGAGAGCTGCGACGCGGTGCTTTGCTACGCGTGCGGGCGCGAGGTGATGGTCGTAGATAGCTACGCTTTGCGGATTTTGGGCTTTTTGGGGTATGAATTTGAAAGCTACGAAGAGGCGCAGGAGTGGCTGGGAGCCGTAGATAGCGAACAGATTTGTAAAGCATACAGG
>CAUQMF010000161.1:0-2974 GCA_963518965.1 uncultured Campylobacter sp. | reverse complement strand
CGATTTTACTCCTACGTACAACTTCGCCTGCGCGGTCGATGATATGCTAGAGGGCGTTACTTTTGTCATCCGCGGCGAGGATCACGTCAGCAACACGCCAAAGCAAGACCTCATCCGCGAGGGCCTAGGCTATACGCAAAAGATAAACTACGCTCACCTGCCTATTATCCTCAATGTCGAGGGCAAAAAAATGAGCAAACGCGAGAACGAAAGCAGCGTAAAATGGCTACTCTCGCAAGGCTTTATGCCCGAAGCCATCGCAAACTACATCGTCTCGTTAGGCTACAAGGCGCCGGTTGAAATCTTTACGATAGAAGAAGCTGCGCAGTGGTTTGATATCTCGAAAGTTTCGGCGTCCCCAGCTAAATTTGACGTCAAACAGCTTGAACACATCAACCGCGAGCACATAAAAAGAGCAAGCGATGCAAGACTAGCCGCGCTAATGGGCATAAAGCCCGAATTTGCCGATATAGCTAGATTTTACACGCAAGAAAGCAGCCTACTAACCGAGATAAAAGCCAAGGTCGGTGCGATTTTTGCAACCAAATTTATCCCGGATGAGTTTAAGGCGGGTTGCGAGGCTATAAAAGCCGCTGTAAATTCGCTAAATTTGAGCGAATTTGGCGAATTTAACGAGCTAAAAAAGGCCCTAATGGACGCGACCGGACTAAAGGGCAAAGGCTTTTTTATGCCGCTTAGGATCTTGCTCACGGGCGCCGAGCACGGCCCCGAGCTTAGCGAGCTATATCCGCTCATCAAATCGTATCTAAAGGAAATTTTACGATGATATTTTCGGTATTTTTAGAAGCAGTCGGCAGTATCTTGCATATCGTTATCAGCGCCTACACGTGGATCATCATAGGCGCAGCGATCATAAGCTGGGTGCGCCCCGATCCCTATAATCCTATCGTGCAGCTGCTTTACCGCCTCACCGAGCCCGTCTATGCCGCCATCCGCCGCGTGATACCGACGGTTTTTGGCGGTATAGATATAGCGCCTATTATCGTACTTTTGTCGCTTCAGTTTATAGATAGATTTTTTGTAAGGCTCATGTTTGCGTACGCTGCTTAAATTTATCCTGCCCGCGATTTTTGCGGCGGCGGCGTTTGGCGGAGTTAAGAGTTTTGAGGAGATAAAAGACGAGCCTAAGGGGCTTGCTAAGGATTACTACTTTTACCGTCTTTTAACCGAAGGCGATTACACCAAGGAGCAGGCGCAAATTTTAAATAAAGACGTCTTTCGCCGAGCGGGCGTACTAGCAAAGAAACTGGCTGAAATTTTGCCGCCCAAAAAAGTAAAAAGCGAGTGCGACGGCGTAAGCACGAAAAATATCCTAGACGCAAACGTAACCTGCCAAAAACAGCGCCTCAGAGTGCCTTTTATGATGAAGCTAAAGAAGGAAACGAGGCAAAAGCTGGCGGATAAATTTAAAGACTCCGATCCACTTCTTTATCGGCGCTTGAGCTCGCTAAACGATAAGCATCCCGAGGATGAATTTGCCAAATTTAACGATACGGACGCGTTTTTGGTTTATTTTAAACAGTCTTCGCACAAGGATAAATTCGACAAGATATTTGACGTAAATTTTATAAATTTGCTTGCGGCTAAAAAAGAGTTTCACGCTCTGGCAAACGATTTAATAATCGATAAAAAATACGCTAAATTTAGGCAAAATTTTCTCGTGATAAAAGAAACCGAGCTTGCCGGCAAGGACGCCTTTATGCTCGGCGTTAATGCGGTTTTGTTAAATTCTCCAAAAGACGCGACGAGGTTTTTTACTAGAGCGCAGGCCGCCTTTGAGAGGCAAGACCGCAAGGATAACGCAGTATTTTGGCTATATCTGCTGAGTAAGGACAGAAGCTATCTTGAGAAGTTAAATCAAAGCCGCGACGTAAATATCTACACTCTCTACGCAAACGAGCTAACCGGCGCAAGTCCAGCCGTAAATATCGTCACGCCGACGCCCACGAAAGAAAAGGTAGCGGACTACGACATAAAAGATCCGTTTTTGTGGCAAAAGACCTTTAAAATGATAAAAGAGATGAGTGCGCAGGACGCCGCAAAGCATTCTGAAACTTTTAACACCAAAGAGACGCTTGGGCACTATGCTTACTTGATGGAAAAAGCAAGCGGCTACAAGGATAGCTACTTCGTCATGCCGTTTGTGGACGAGCTAGAGGACGTAAATGCGACTAGAAAAGCGCTTCTTTACGCGATCGGCAGACAAGAGAGCCGCTTTATTCCGGCCGTCATCTCGACCTCTTATGCGCTCGGTATGATGCAGTTTATGCCGTTTTTGGCTAACCATATCGGCAAAAAAGAGCTGCGAATCCCGAATTTCGATCAGGACGATATGTTTGACCCGCGTCTTGCGTTAAAATTTGCGGACCACCACTTAAATTATTTGGAGAAATACCTCTACCACCCGCTTTTCGTCGCTTACGCGTATAACGGCGGTATCGGCTTTACTAAGAAGATGCTTCAGCGAGACGACCTTTTTAACGAAGGCGAGTATGAGCCGTTTTTATCCATGGAGCTCGTACCCTTTGCCGAGAGTCGCGACTACGGCAAAAAGGTACTCGCAAACTACGTTATTTACCTAAGGCTTCTCCGTTCCAGTACATCGATTTCGACACTTTTTGAAAGCTTAAAGACGCCTTCTTTGACGGATAAATTTCGAAAGTAAGGTTGATTTTATCGCTTTTGATCTCCGGGGTGCTAACTTCGAAATACTGCGCCCACGGAACCTCAAAGCTTACTTTTTGCAAAAGTGGATCGTTTGCGGCTAGGCGTCTAACCATGATGCCTTGTTGCAAGTCGTTTGCCGTGAAGCTCTCCTCTAAAATTTTAATCTCTTTGGGATGCACGGCCACGACGAATTTTTCTCTTTTTTGCTCGCCCACAAGCTCGCTATAGATCGGATTTAGATAAGTCGCGACGATTAGGATGTTAGTCTTTTCATCTATGATCTCAG
>CAUQMF010000160.1:0-3081 GCA_963518965.1 uncultured Campylobacter sp. | reverse complement strand
GCTTTAAACTCGTGCAAAGCAAAAGCGCGCTAAAGGCCACGGGCGCCTATCTGCCCTATCAGATCGGCTACTCCGAGGCCCCTCTCATCAGCAAAATTTCGCCCGCAGACTACGCCAAGGTCGTAGAGAGCGCGATCGCGGCGCTAAACAATCCTCTTTCTATGCTGCCAAAGCTCGTAAATTTGATGAACAAATACGCCCAAAACGAAAACTACGAGCAAGCCGCCCTCGTGCGCGATAAGATCAACGCTATCAAAGACCTAGACGTCAAAATCGAGGTCGATCTGGCTAAGCTCGAGGACTTTGAGGTTTTTGCCGTGGGCGCGGAGCAAAATTTACTTTGCGCGGTGCGTTTTAGCGTGCACGGCGGCAAGATCAGCGGCGTGTATCAAAACATCACGAACGCAAAAATGAGCTCGCAAGGCGATCTAAACGACGCTTACAAGCAAATCGTTTTAGAGAGCTTCCCGGCCGGCGCGCCAGTCGTGAGCGCTAAAATTTACACGCTAGAAGCCTTTGAGGACGCAAGTCTAGTAGAGGAGATTTTAACCGCTCGCCACGGCCGTAAATTTAGCATATCGGTGCCTAAAATCGGCGAGAAAAAGCGCATCTGCGAGATGGCGCTAACAAACGCACAGGTCTTTATCCAAAAGTACCTAAAAACCCACGACGACGCGTTTTTGGACGAGCTAAAGGAGTATTTTGGCCTAGCCTGCGCGCCGTACGCTATCGAGACTTTCGACAACTCGCATATGTTCGGCGCGGCCGCAGTCGGCGCGATGGTGCGCTTTGAGCACGGAAACTTCGCCAAGGAGCACTACCGCCACATGCACCTCTCCCACGCAAACGACTACGATCAGATGCGCCAGATGCTAACAGAGCGTGCTTTGCGGTTTGACAAACTTAGTCCGCCCGATCTCTGGCTCATCGACGGCGGTCAGGCGCTGCTAGACCTCGCCTCGGATATCATCGCTAGCAGCGGCGCAAATGTCGATATACTCGCCATCTCAAAAGAAAAAATAGACGCCAAAGCCCACCGTGCAAAAGGCGGCGCGAGGGATAAAATTTACGCTAGCAGCGGCGTATTTACATTGCCCGTCGGCGACAGACGACTACAGTTTTTTCAGCGTCTTCGTGACGAGGCGCACAGATTTGCCATTACCTTTCATCAAAAAACCAAACGCAAGGAGGATCTGGGCGCTAGCAAGCTAGCAGACGCGGGCGTATCGGCTGGCAGCATCGCAAAGCTCGTTAAATTTTACGGTAGCTTTGAAGCTATAATGACCGCAACGAGCGAGGAAATAGAAAAGGTGACGAATAAGAGCGTAGCGGCTAAAATCGAGCAACTAAAAGAGAGTGAAATTTGACGAAATTTAGGGCTTATTTTGTAAAATCCGCCCTGAAATTTGAGCTAAATTTGACGCGTTTGTTTTCGTCAAATTTGGAAGCGTAAATTTTGGCTTGCCGTTTTTAAATAAATTTGGCAATAGTTATTTGCAAAAAGCCAGTCAAATTTGACGTAAAACGCGAACAAATTTGTACACAAATAGCCTGCGACGCAAATTGAATTTTGCACCACTTTCGACCGACATAAAATTTTAGTCAAATTTAGCGTTTCGCAGCTTTTTCCATCGCTTCGGCCGCGTCGCAGCCATCTTTCCAGCCGTATGTGCACGCCTTTTGCAGATAGTTTTTTGCGCTAGTTACGTCTTTTTCGCCAAGCATTGCGTTGTAGTAGAGTACGCCCAGATTAAAGCAAGACATACCGTCCTTTGCCTCGCAGGCTTTGCCCCATATTTCAGCGGCTTTTTGCGCGTCTTTTTTGACGCCGAGCCCTTGTTCGTAAAGCGAGCCTAAATTTGCACAACCCAGCAAATACCCGCTATCGCAGGCTTTTTTATAGAGCAAGACGGCCTTTGGCGCGTCGGCCTTGACGCCCTCTCCTTTGCGGTAGGCGACGCCCAAATTTACGCACGCGCGCACGTACTCCCCGTCGCACGCCTTTTTAAACAGCGCGAATGCCTTTTCGTAGTTTTTGTCCAGGTCGCACTCCTCAAGCTTGATACCGATATAGGCAAGGCCTAAGTTATCGCAGCTCTCAAAATCGCCCGCGTCGCAGCTTTTTTGCAGTCCGTTTGCGTCGCAAGGCGCTTTGTCCTCTGCCAAATCGCGCTCGCTCGCGCCCAAAACAAAAACCGTAAAAAAGACTAAAAATACAATTTTTCTCATCGTTACCTCCGTGCGTTCGTTAAATTTAGCTCCGCAAGACCATTAGTTTTGATACGAACCTGTAAATTTACGCGCTTCAATAGGGCGGTTTTTGCCTCGCCGTGGCTAGCAAAGACGGCGGCCAAAAGCGATCAAAAACTAAATTTAAGCAAGCAGGTAAATCTCGTGCCGGCTAACGCCAAATCCGTCCAAGCGCTACGCAAATTAAGCCGCTAAACGTCAAAATCCCAAATGCGCGCAAACGGCCGAAAAAAATTTAGACTCGTAAATTTGCTCCGGATTTTAATCCCAAACGAGCTTGCGCGGTAAAGCTTTTATCGCCCTAGCCGTTAAAAAATCAAAGCAAAATCCAAATAAATAGGCGGGTAATTCAGGCTAAATTTACGCCTTTTTGCCCTTTTTTTTGCTCTTTTTATCGCTCTCTTCTTCGCCCTTAAACCAGCCTTTTATCTTATCAAAAATGCCTTCTTCCTCTTCATGCATCGCTTCGCCGCTTTGCACGCCGAAGCTTTCTTGTAGCTTGCGTAGTAGCGAAATTTGCTCTTCGTTTAGCTCTTTTGGCGTTTTTATCGCGATTTGCGCTACAAGCCTGCCGTAGCGCTTGGTATTTACGTTTTTTACCCCGAGCCCGTCAAATACGAACTGCTGCTTATCTTTTGCGCCGACCGGCAGCTTTAGCTCGGTCGTGCCCTTTAGCGTCGGTATCGTGACCGTTTCGCCCAGGATAGCTTGCGTGAAAAATACCGGAATCTCGATATAAACGTCGTTTTCGTGGCGCACGAAGCGCTCGTCGGGCTCAACCTCGATATATACGTACAAATCGCCCCTACTCTCGTCTACGGAGACGTTACC
>CAUQMF010000159.1:0-3271 GCA_963518965.1 uncultured Campylobacter sp. | reverse complement strand
TATATATACTTAATATAGTTTTGTATTTGTTCTTTCTGATCTTCTGCGTAAATTTTATTTTCTATTATTATATATTTGCTATTCACCTCGTCTGATATAAGTATATCTATATTATGGTCTTCCCTTGTTACCTTTGCATTATTTATATCTATTTTAAACTCATCAAGAGAACAAGACCGCATAAATAAATCCAAAAATATAGTACCTTGGTTATGCTTACCACTCGGATCAAGCAAAGAATGTATAAATCTAGAATGCAAATTTACTTCATTACCAGCTTTATGAAGCGCCAAGAAAATATTATAATCGTTAAAACCTCTTATTTTCTTTTGCTCATTTCGATCTTTTATATCGTTTATCTTTCTTAAAAATTCTTGTTTAGTCATCACATCTCCTTTAAATTTAATTTACAGCACGTCAATTATACCCTTTTTGACTATCTCTATAGCCCATCCTTTATCTTTAAAAATCTCCAAAACGTCGGTAGCTGCGTGTAAAATTTCCGTTCTGGTTTTGGCATTTTCTACGGCTTTTACGGTGCACTCTTTTGCTAAATTTGGATTGATATTTTTTAGGTAGCTAGCGATCTTCATATAGCTAGGATCAGGCATGCCTAGTAGCTTTTCGCAAGCCATAGCTATAAGCTCCTTATCGCCAAGCTCTTTTATAATATCAAGCGCGAAAAACGTTTCGCTGGGATCAGGCAAGAGCTCCACTGCTTTAGCCAAAAGCTCTCTTGCGTAAATTTTATCTTTAAAATCATCCATAACATCGCTTGCTATATAAGCATAATCGGCAGCGGTTTTGGCGTAAATTTCGCCGTCTTTGAAAAGCTCTAAAATCCATCTTTTCTTGCCGAACTCTTCCGCCATATCATCTAAGATATCATAGAATTTATAAAAGTCGCTCGTATTTCTTAACTCGCTTAGATATTCGTCTTTGCTTTTATGAGCTTTTGAAGCTACAACCTCTTTTTGCTCTTTTTGTTTCGGTTTTATACCGAGCGCTTTTAGCTCGCCTTTGTCTTTTATAAAAACGCGAGCATAGCTTAGATAATAATCGCGCCTATCCTTCTCTATGCACTTTTTATAAAATTTATACGCAAACTCATCGAAGCCGCCTATTTGCTTTAGCTCTAGCGCCATAGCGAGATAAAAATCCGCCTTAAAATCGGTTGCCGTTAGCGCAGTTTGCAAAAAATTTTCGGCCTTAAGTCCGTTTAGTGTTTTTATCTCTATAAAATTTAGCATATTTATATAGCAAAGTCCATTTTTTATGCTATTTTTAGCTATTTCTGAAAGACTTTTACACCATTTTTTAGCTCTTAAAGTTTTATACATAGCCATCGCCAAGTATGAATAGTCCATGCCGCTTTTACAAAGGTCTTGCGCGATTTTATAAATTTTTATCGCTAGGCCTCTATTTTTGCTTTTAAAAAACACCGCGTGAGCTAAATCGTCATACTCAAAAAGATGATGATTTACCCTCAGGCAAAGCTTTGTGTGGTTTTGTAAAAGGTAGTCGAGTTCGTCTCGACTTAGATTTTTAGCCAAATTTACCAACAACGCACTGTCATCTATAATATAATCCGCATAATAAATCCTGCAACATCTGCAAAATTTATGAATCCGCTCGTAGCGTCCGGATAAATTCATATTTTCTCCTTTGTCTAAAATTTTAACGTAGCTATACACTCAAAAATCTCTTTCTGTACAAAATTTCCATCCGTATCAAGAGCATAATTTTTACCTAGAAGGCATAGTTTAAAGCCCGTTATCTCGCCAAAAACGGGTAGCGATTTCGTCTTTTGGTAGTAGTCTTTAACTACTTTAGAGATTATATTTAGCTGTTCGTCTAGAGCTTTAAAACATAGCTCATCTAAAAACGGAGTTAAGCTGATATACCTTAAGTACTGCGCCATAGCAAGGGCAAAAATCGGCTCGTTAAATCTCTTAAAATTCGTATCTATGTAGATATATGAGCCTCTAAATTTCGCTCGCTCGTCGTAACGGATTTTTGCGTCATTAAGCTCGTCTTCGATATTAAGCCCAAAGTGCTCGCTAAGAGCCAAAATAAGCGTTTTTGAGCTATGCGACCAGTCAAAATGCCCCTTTGACATAAACTCGTCTAGGCTATTTGCGCTTTGCAAATTCGCAAGAGCACTACTGAAGTTTTTCTCTCTTGCGTAGCCTAATGCCTTTGAAAGCAACTTTTTATCGCTATTTAGCGTTAGTTCTTTTATCTGTTCATAGATCACTGATTATCCTTTTTTGATTTTTCGTGCCGATACATTTTTTGCACGCTTTTAAATGCCTGTAGCCAAAAGCCACACCTTGATTTTTTCGCTTAAAAGCTTATGCGTCTTTACGCTAAAAACTATTTTTGATTTTTTACTACAAATTTGTTCCACCTCCTTTACTATTTTTAAAACCGTCTCTAGCGGCATTTCGGGATTTGCCGTAAAATTTAAAGCCATAAATTTTGCCCTTTTTATCGGTAACTCCGCAACCTTTTGCAAAATTTCTGCTTCCGTAAAAATACCGCAAAAGCCGATTAGCTCGCCTTTTGCGTTTAAAACGTTTTTTAAGTCTTTTAGGTCCATAACCGCCTTTCTTAGTACCCTATACAAACGAGCTTCAAAAAATTTTAGGAAAAATGGCAAAAACTATGAAATTTTTCAAATAATGTTACTGTTTTACTCATTTAGCATTAATTTGTCGGGTAGTTCCGGCAAAAACTCATTCAAAATTATCCTTCAAAACCCCACCCTGCGCCCATTGTCTTCGATATTCTTATGTTTTATTTCCTCGTTTAGCCTATCTATAAATTCTCCTGCACTTAAAATAGGACTAAATTTAGCCGATCTTGCTACCGCGGCGAAGTCCCCGGGCGTTAGAAATTTGATTTTTGCTACGCTATTTTTTGCCGCTTTATCCACGCTTATACCTAGCGACTCGCACTCTTTTTGTAGTAGTTTAGCTGCCTGAGTACCGTCCATGTAGCCAAACTCTATCTTCATATCAAAGCGCCTGATGCTAGCCCTATCTAAGCTATCCATCAAATTTGTCGTGGCGATAAACACCCCATCAAAGCCCTCCATTTGCACTAGCATTTCATTTACCTGCGTTATCTCCCAGCCCCTTACAGCCTCATTCCTATCTTGCAAAAAGCTATCTATCTCGTCAAATACCAGCACGGCGTTTTGATCTTTAGCTTCTTTAAAAGCATTTGCGATGTTTTTCTCCGTGTTCCCAACGTAGCAGTCGATGAG
>CAUQMF010000158.1:0-3292 GCA_963518965.1 uncultured Campylobacter sp. | reverse complement strand
GGCGCTCAAGCTCGAGGCTAGGCGACGAGAGATCGTTTATGGTGAATTTTCACTACAATTTTTAATTAAAACGTAAAAAAACGATAGGTTATCCTATCGTTTTTACTGATTTTAAAACCGCTTCATCCATCGCGCTCCAAAAGTTAAAAAGTTAGTGCCAATGACTTGGCTTTGACTGCGGGATAGATAAAATTTCAAATTTAACACCCTTTTATAAGCTTTAAAAATTGCCTCAAACCCATCTTATTAAATTAGCCATTTAGTCTTTGGCGGCAAATTCTATCTGTATACGATAATTAATATTAAATTTATTCCATATTAGTTATTATTCGCGAAGAAAGATTGATAACTTAAATTAATATTAAGTATTCCAAAGGATTTTATATGATTGTTTCAAAGAATAAAGCTTTTGCGCCTATCGTTTCGCTAGTGTGCGCAATAAATTTACAAGCCGTAGATAATATAAATTTAGAAGAGGTCGTAGTCACTGCCAGCGGTTTTTTACAAAGTATTAAAAACGCACCCGCTAGCATATCAATCGTTAAAAATGACGACCTGGCAAAAGATAGCTTCACCTCGCTTCACTCTATCGCCTCAAAAGCCCCGGGAGTTAGCGTTATAGGCGGCGAGGACGGACCCGCCAGCGGTATTTCGATCCGAGGCATGGAAGGTTCGCAAACGCTAGTTCTCATAGACGGCAAGAGAGTAAATTCAAGCGCGGCCAATCCAAAAGGCGGTGCTGGCGATATGAACTCAAATTTTATCCCGCCGGTTGAGGCGATAGAACGCATCGAAATCATCAGAGGACCGATGAGCTCGCTTTACGGTAGCGATGCGGTGGGCGGAGTCATAAATATCATCACGAAGAAAAACTTCGATAAATTTAGCGGCTCCGTGAGTATATCGGGTATCGCGCAGGCTCATAGCGGCATCGGCTCGCAGCGCCAAGCGGACTTTTATCTTAACTTCCCGCTTCTTAACAAATACCTCGGCCTTCAGCTTTGGGGCTACAAAAAGTTACGCGACGAGGATAGCTATCCGGGCGGCTATCAAGAAAGCGATAAGAAAAACTTTAGCGCCAAACTATGGATCACGCCGGATGAATACAATAAATTTTATCTCATAGCCTCCCAAGAACGCCACGAATACTCAAGGACCGTCGGCAAGACGGCAACCGTAAGGACAAACAGGCTACTAAATAGCTACGACTACAAAAAAGATAGCTACGGAGTAGGATACCTGGGAAATTTTGAAAATTTAAATGCCGACGTAAGTTACATTTACGATCAGACGAAGCGAACGAGCCTCTTTGATAGCTTAACGCCGGCTGATGTCAAGAACCACAACTTTAACTCCAAATTTAGCACCTTCCTAGATTCGCATACGCTAACATTCGGCTATGATTTCAGCAAGCAGACGGTTAAAACCACATTTATCGTATCAAATTCAAGTAGAAGCGTGCTGCGAAACCCGAAAGCCTACTCCATGAAAGAGCATGCGGCATTTTTAGAAGACGAATGGGAGATTTTAGACGACAAGCTTTATTTGACGCTGGGCGGTCGCTTCACGCATAACGAATTTTTCGACGATCATCTCTCGCCGCGTGCATATTTAGTTTACAATCTAAGCGACAACTGGACGCTAAAAGGCGGCGTAGCGACAGGATATAAGACGCCGAACGTCAATCAGATCTCGCCGGAAGTCGGCACCATACAAGGCGGCTGGAGGATAGTAGATTTCGGTAATGCAGACCTAAAACCCGAAAAGAGCCTAACTTATGAAATCGGCGCTTACTACGATAGCAGCAACGATTTCAGAGGTTCGGTTACTCTATTTAGAAACGAGTTTAAAGATAAAATCCTAGATACCGACGGCAGCAGCATAAACCGTATTCCGGCATTTGGCTCGTGCGCTACGGCTCCGCACGTAAACTGCCCGGGCTGGGGAACTTACTTTAACATCGACGGTGCAGACGTCTGGGGCATCGAGCTTAGCGCAGACTACGACATACTAAAAAATCTAAATTTGCGCGGCAACTACACATACAACAACTCCAAAATCAAAACCGGCGATCCGACGATCAATACCCCAAACGGCCCGGTCAAATTTAGCCAGACCAATCTTGGCCGACTAGACGGCAAATCTCTGACTGCAACGCCCGAGCACGCGGCAAATTTGACGCTAACGTATAAGCCTATCGCAAGCGTGAGCACCTTTGCCGGAGCAAACTACGAGAGCGAGCTAACCAGCGTTAAATTCGGTCCCGGCAACAAAGTAAGCGAAAACGACAAGAAGCTTTTTACCGTCGATTTGGGTGCTAGCTGGGAAGTAAATAAAAATTTAAGCTTAAATTTGACCGCTTATAATATCTTTGATAATATTCGCTACGACGAGGGAATGGCCGATGACGGCAACTATTACTGGTATCCTGAAGAGGGTAGGAGATTTTGGTTTAAGGTAAGCGCGAAGTGGTAAGGATTGTTAAATTATTTTTGGGAGCTTTGATTATGATTAGTATAGCCAACGCAAAGCCTACTCAATACATAGAGCCGATAGATGAAAGCGTTTATCGGCTTTTTGATGTAAAATACTCCATACTAGAAAACACGGGCGGAGAAATATATAAAATTTTTCAAGCCGTCCCGAAAAACCGCAACTTTTATCCAAAAGCGATTTTTATGCTCGATGCAAATGCGCAATTTTCCGTGTTGCTTAATTTATTTAAAAATTTTACTTCTAGCGGTAGCGTGCCGCTTATCATAGGCGTCGGATACGATACGCCGCTAGCTTACGATACCGCAAGGCGAACAAAGGACCTAACGCCTTTAGCCCAAGGTGGCGAATACGAGCAAGGCGGCAATGCGGACAAATTTTATAAATTTATAAAAGAGAGGCTAATGCCGTTTGTAGACAAAGAATACGATATAAAAAATAGCGAAAAAATATTTTACGGCCACTCTTTTGGCGGACTATTTTTAGTTTATTCGCTTTTACAAAACGACGGTATATTTGATGAGTTTTTTATAGCCTCTCCGTCTCTTTGGTGGGGAGATTCAAAAATTATAAAGGACGCCTTAGATAACGACGGCAAACTAAAAATTAGATTAAAGGCGAGCTTTATAAGACTTAGCGTAGGAGAATTAGAAAAAAGAGCGGGTAAAACAGATAAAGAAAATATACTAAAGGCGGCGGATTTGGCTGAAATTCTAAAAAAATCGGGCGTCAAATACGAATTTAAAATCTACGAAGGGCAAGGACACGGCGAAGTAATACCGCTAGTGCTAAAAGATAT
>CAUQMF010000157.1:0-3310 GCA_963518965.1 uncultured Campylobacter sp. | reverse complement strand
GCTATCGGCATGATAGGCTCTGAGCTAACGCCTTTGACGTATTGCCAAAAAAACGACCCGGATAGCCAACCACCCCTTAGAGAGCCCTTATCCACCGATATATAATATCCCATATTTACGGCGCTATTTCTTGAATAATAAATCCTGCGCTCGTAGTTGCCTCGTTAGTTTAGCGGGTTGCCCTCAAAAGGACTAAAAGGAACGTAAAACAAAACGTCGATTTGATCGCTTGAGCCTGCGTATTTGTTTAATCTAATGCTAAATTAGTAATGCGGAATGCCGTTAAAATTTTTAGTTTTGTATTCCTCCTCTTGCAAAAAACAAAGATGATAGTACTCGTCGGCAAGCCTTGCAACTCTTGGTTCTAGTTCAAAAATGAAATTTAAGCTTAGATTTCTACTCACGCTTTGTGCTACGATATTTTTGATCGTTTCCATATGCTCTTTTTCGCTCCAAAGACAATTAGCCAGCAATAAAACGTCCGCAGGTAAAACCTTGCTCCTATCGTTTAAAAATGCGGCGATTTTTAAGATATGGGCTAAATTTTTCCAGCGTCTATCCGAGATATAGATAGTGGTTTGATTTTCTTGTAAAGTTTGCTTGTCGTTTGCTTTTTGAAAGCTTTGCCCGTCATAGTCCATATTCTCGTCTTGATCGTTTTTTGGTATTAAACTTTTCTATATTTTCTCTGATTTCTTTTATTGCTTCAAGGCTTTGGGGGCTAAATTTGACCGAATAACCGCCAAAAGGACGTTTGATACGATATGTTCGCGCTCAAACAGCCCCCTAGAGATCGCCGTGATGAGATTTGAAATTTTATTTTTATACATCGGCTCCCTTTTTTAGATTTTATAAAATTTAACGTATTGCCGCGACAGGTTGCGTCGCAAGGAAAAAATTAGCTAAAATACGTCAAATTTAAATAGGAAGGATTAAAATGCGCTCTCACGATAAAATCGCCGTCAGGCTTGCTCAAATAATAGTAAAACTAAACAGCGGTGAAAGGCTAAGTATAGATGAGCTTGTAGAGGAGTTTAGCGTAAATAAAAGAACGATTTTAAGAGATTTTGAGCGGCTTAGTATCCTACCTATCCAAAAAGAAAACGGTAAATATTTTTTAGAGGACTATGCTCTTGGCAAACTAGGCTTTAAAGATATAAAAGCCTTTGCCGCGCTAATCGGCGCAAGATCGCTATTTCCCGAGCTAGACGATAGATTTATCAGCGACGTTTTAAACGAGAAGCTAAACAAAGCCTATCTAATCAAAAACCAAGGGTTTGAAAGTATACAAATTTCAAGAGACGACTTTGAAGCCGTAAGCGCCGCAGTGATAAAAAACCGTATCGTAGACTGCGAATATAACGACAAAGAACGCAAACTAAAGCCGTATAAACTAATAAATAATAGCGGCATATGGTATCTGCTAGCAGACGACGAAGGCAAACTAAAAAACTTCACTCTCTCTAAAATAAAACGCATAAAGATAAAGGGCGATACGTTTACTGCAAACGCCGAGTTTTTAAAACGTATCGAAAAAAACGATACAAACTGGTTTTCGGACGCTAAATTTAAGGTTACGCTTGAAATCAAAAACGAAGCTATGAAGTATTTTAAGAGAAAAGAGTTTTTGCCAAATTACGAAGTAGTGCAAGAGGACGATCACAAAATCATCATAAGCACGGAAGTAGCTTACGATGACGAGATACTGCGGGTCGTAAAATACTGGCTACCGTTTATAAAGATAGTCGAGCCTTTAAATTTGAAGGATAAATTTGAAAATTTGCTTAGGGATTATTTGAAATGACATAACCTGTCATCTCTTTTTGCTAAGCTTTATTAAAAATAAATAATAAAGAAAGCAAATGAGAGAAAAAATTTTTAATTTACTTGAAGCGATTTCAAAAGGCTTACACGAGCGTGACGATATAGTAGCAAAAACTCTTTTGGCTACTATTGCCGGACAAAGCGTATTTTTATATGGACCGCCAGGCACTGCAAAAAGCTTAATAGCAAGACGTATAAATTTAGCTTTTAAGGATGCGGCGTATTTTGAATATCTTATGCAAAAATTTTCAACGCCAGACGAAGTTTTTGGACCAATAGACATAAAATCTCTAAAAGAGGGCAAGTATGTAAGAAATACTCAAGGGTATCTACCGAGCGCAAATTTTGCATTTTTAGATGAAATTTTTAAAAGTTCGCCAGCTATACTGAATACACTTTTAACTATCATAAACGAAAAACTTTTTAAAAACGGCAACGAAAACGTAAGAGTGCCCTTGTATACTCTTATTACAGCAAGCAATGAAACACCAGATATCGGTAGTGGGCTAGAGGCTTTATACGATAGATTAAATATGAGACTTTTTGTCGAGCCTTTGCAAGACTGGAATAACTTTGTAAAGCTAATAAGCAATGAAAATGATGAGCCTCATATAGATGAAAATTTAAAAATTACCGTAGAGGAGCTTGATGTCTTGCGACAAAAAGCTAAAAACATTAAATTTTCCTATCAAAGTTTAGAAATTATAAAGTTAATAAAATCAAAACTAAACGATTTAAGCAATCCTATTTATATATCTGATAGAAGATATAAAAATTTAGCTCAAATATTAAAAATAGCAGCTATTTTATCAGATAGGGATGAAATTTTACCTATTGATACGTTTATACTGGCGGATTGTTTATGGAATAATAAAGATGAAATCAAAGAAGTTAAGCGTATAGTAAAAGAAAGCGTTTATACCGTTGTTTGTCCAGATATAGATTATACATTTTTAGATGAATTTAATGAAATTTATAAAACTTTTTATGAGTTGTTTTTCTATCAAGATGATATATATAAAACCAAAATAGTTAATGATAAAATTTGCTACGAATTTGAGCTTTTAATAAATAGATTTAATGATGATAATGATAAGGTAAATGTCAAATTTTATATTCCCATAGATGAACATAAGGGCATTAAAAATCCGCTGGATGCGGGCGGTCAGCCGCAAAGAAGACTAGTTTATGCCTATCATGACGGAAATTTTAAGGTAGGAATAGACAGAGGCGCTTATGAATGCGGATGGGATTCCGGAGCGGCTTACAACGATCATACAAGCATAGTTAGAACCTTTTGCCCAACTATCTTGCATAAAAAGGGCGATATGATAGCCATAAAGGACAGCAAAAGGAAGCAGTTAATGAATATATCAAAAACTGCCCTTAAAAAGATGGACCAGATGATATCTGGTACAAATAGCGAGCTCACCAGTATTAGAACTAACGGTTATATGTTTTTGGCTAAAGACGAGATAGATAGCTT
>CAUQMF010000156.1:0-3329 GCA_963518965.1 uncultured Campylobacter sp. | reverse complement strand
ACCGACGCGCTACAAATAACCGGCGTTGTTCTAAGTAAATTTGACACTGACAGCAAAGGCGGCGTAGCTATCGGCATAGCCAAACAACTAAATATACCGCTTAGATTTGTAGGTATCGGCGAAAAAGTCGGCGATATGGAGAGCTTTATCCCCGAGCGTATCGTAAGCCGCATAATGGGCGAGGGCGACTTGGCGACGTTGGTTGAAAAAACTAGCGCCGTGATAGACGAGCAAGAAGCAAAAAGAATAAATAAAAAGATTAAAAAAGGGCAGTTTAACTTTAACGACTTTTTATCGCAAATGGAAAGCGTCAAAAAGCTCGGAAATATGAAAAGCTTAATCGGTATGATACCAGGACTCTCAAGCGTGGCAAATCAGATAAAAGATATAGACCTTGATAACTCGAAGGAAATTTTACATATCAAAGCTATGATAAATTCGATGACGCAAAAAGAGCGCGAAAATCCTGATTTGCTAAACAATAGCCGAAAAAGACGTTTGGCTGCCGGTTCTGGACTATCTCAAGTAGAGGTAAATCGCTTTTTGAAGCAGTTTGAAAATGCATCGAAAATAGCAAAGAGATTTTCTGGAAAAGAAGGCTTAAAAGGGCTTGGAAATTTACTAAACCAGGCTAAAAACTCTCGCCCTAATTAAAGGGCTTAAATTTGGTTACGAGCGTAACTAAATTTAAGCCTATTTAAAAAACAGAAGGAGAAATATAATGGCAACAGTAGTAAGACTAACGAGAATGGGACGCAAGAAAAAACCTTTTTATCGTATAGTCGTAACAGATAGCAGAAAAAGAAGGGACGGCGGCTGGATAGAGTCGATCGGCTACTACAATACTATGATTGAGCCTGAGGTGGTAAAATTTGACGCTGAGCGCTTGGCTTATTGGAAAAGCGTCGGTGCAAAACTTAGCGATAGGGTTGCAAAAATAACTAGCAAATAATTTAAAAAATGGTAGAAAATTTTTTACTTGAATACGCTAAACTCATCGCCGATTTCCCGGAAAAAGTAAAACTTGAACGAGTTAAGCTTGACGATGATTTTACCGAACTAGTAATATATGCCGACAAGGTTGATACCGGTAAACTAATCGGTAAAGACGGTAGAACAATAAATGCGATAAAAACCGTTATTGTCGGCTATAAAGCTAAAGATACTACTTCATACCGCGTTACGGTAAAACACCTTGAGTGAATTTGTAGAAGTCGCGTTACTTGGAAAAACCGTAGGACTAAAAGGTTTTGTCAGGCTTCACAATAGAGGTGATTTCCCTGATCAGTTTAAGAAAAATGCCGTTTTTTATGATACGGATGGTAGTAAACTGGTAGTCAAGAACTATAACCATGCAAATGATACGATTGTTTTTTATGGTTTTGAGGATATAGATAGTGCAAAAACCCTCACAAACAAAACAATCTACGCTACAAAAGAAGAAACTAGAAAAAATTGTAAACTAAAAAAAGGCGAATTTTTCTATTTTGATATCATCGATTGTGAAATTTACGAGAACAACCAAAGGCTGGGCAAGGTAGAGGATATAGATGAGGTCGGGTCAAATCATCTATTTATTGTAAAAACCGATGAAAATTTGATTACCAAAGGACTAGAAAAAAGTTTTTATATTCCGTATATCGACATTTATGTAGAAAAAGTTGATGTAGAAAATAAAAAAATCTATACCAAGAATGCTATCTTGATTTTAGAAAATTCCTGATGAAATTTACCTTTGTTACGCTTTTTGAAAACCTTGTGCGACCTTATTTTGAAGATAGTATTTTAGGCCGTGCTGTAAAAGAGAATCTTGTCTTGATTGATTTTTTAAATCCTAGGGATTTTAGCACCGATAAACATAAAAAAGTAGATGATTATATGGTTGGCGGCGGTGCTGGTTTACTCATGACGTGTCAGCCTCTTGATGATGCTTTAAATTTTTTATTAAAAAATGAGCCAAGAATCCATACTATTTTTCTCGCGCCTGCCGGGAAAAAATTTGCTCAAAACGATGCCAGGCGCCTAGCTAAAAAAGAAAGCATCTGCCTAGTTTGCGGTAGATATGAAGGTATAGACGAGCGCATAATAGAAAAATACGCAGACGAGATTTTTTGCATAGGCGATTTTGTGATGACCGGAGGGGAGCTGGGCGCGCTTTGTATTGCCGATGCGATTTCTCGCAATATCGACGGCGTTTTAGGAAATAATCAAAGTCTTGAAGTTGAGAGTTTTGAAGGCCATTTGCTCGAAGCCCCCTCTTTTACAAAACCCAGTGATTACAAAGGCTCTGGAGTTGTTTCAGCGTTTTTAAAGGGAGACCATGCTAGAATCAGAGCTTTGAAAAATAATATGGCGTTCTTAAAAACTAGGTTTTTTCGTCCGGATTTATACCGAAAATTTGAGCCGCCGACTAAGGAAAAAACATGAGAAATAAGTATATCGAGGCATTTGAACAAACTCAAATAGCTCAAAAGTCTGTGCCTGATTTTCGCGCTGGAGATACTTTACGTATAGCTATCCGCATTAAAGAAGGCGATAAAACTAGAATTCAAAATTTCGAAGGTATCTGCATAGCAAGACGCGGTAGCGGAACAGGCGAAACTTTTATTATTAGAAAGATCGGCGCAAACAGCGTAGGCGTAGAGAGAATTTTCCCTATCTACAGCGAAAGCCTAGAGAGTATAACCGTTCTAAGACAAGGTCGCGTGCGCCGCGCTAAGCTATTTTATCTACGCGATAGACGCGGTAAAGCTGCTCGCATCAAAGAGCTTAAAAAATAATTTTACTTCCTGCAAAAGTCTGTTTTTAGGCTTTTGCTCCCTACCTATTTTCTTAAATTTCAAAAATCGCTTAATTAAAATCAATCCTTTTATCTAAATTTAGAGTTACAATGGTGTTATTATTTTATAATAAAGGTTGTAAATGGAAAAGATAGTATGGCAAAATAGTATATTTGACGGTGTTACCATCGCTAAGCTTTTTGATGGTCCGCATAGCAAAGAGATACGTATAAATTTAGAAAAAGGCGCTGAAATGAAAGAGCATAAGGCGCCTGGAGCGATAATGGTTCAAGTTTTAAGCGGAAAAATAGATTTTAGCGTCGGCGAAGATTCTACGACGCTGAATACGCTTGATATGGTTACGCTTGATCCAAACATTCCTCATGCACTCATTGCACTAGAAAATAGTATCGTAAGACTTAGCTTAAGCAAAAATGACGATGTAAGTCGAGTATTTAAGGTTTTAAGATCTTGAGATATCAGCTTCTTAGGTACTAAAATTCGCCAAACGCCTAAGCATAGCGGGCGCGAAAATCATCGGCACCAGCG
>CAUQMF010000155.1:0-3432 GCA_963518965.1 uncultured Campylobacter sp. | reverse complement strand
TTTATGGATGAACGCATATATGACGAAGATATGGAGATAAAATGCCATTGTTTAAATGGCGGAGCGGACTTTCACTGCGCTGGCGGAGATATAAGTAGTAAAAATGAGCGTGTCAAAAAGGAATTCGGGCAAGATTTGGGCGGTTTTAGCGGCTCTTATGGCGCGATTACGCTAAATTTACCGAGCATTTTGATAGATGAAAGCGTGTTTACCAAGGACGCGGAGGCCAAAAAGAGGAACGAAGCCGAGCGCGAAAAATGCCGAAAAAGCGGTAAAATAAACGACACTTTTAAGTAGTTTAAAAGCTAAATTTTACGCCTAAGGGTTACTGGCGAGCCAAGATACTCTAGCTCGCCTTTTTATCTATGCAAAATAGCCTTAGACTAAACATTGGTTTAAAATTATTTTGGACGCTTTATGCGGTAAAATTTAAGAAGTAATGACTGTTTTTAGTCAAATTTGCAGCTCCGCCCGGTTTATCCAAAATTAGCAAAAATATTTACCGCCATTGCCACGTACAGGGATTTGTACCTCATATTTTTAGCTTTAAAATCAACTCTTAGACTTATTTATGTATTTTCCTAATTGCCCTAAATACAACCGTTAGACACACCGATAATAACAACCCGCGTAAGCAAATAGGCCAACAAACAGTAAATTTTAGCCTTTTTTGCCAAAATTAAACGAGCTTGCCCGCGTCAAATTTACCGCCGCAGCCTAGCTCTACTCATTTAGCCTCTGCGCTAATTTTTCCCAAAGCTCGCTTAGACCCAGGATATCGTTGTGTCCTGCGTTTAGCTTGTAAATTTTATCTCCCGGTTTTAGAAATTTAAATAGCCTGCGCGAGTTATCCACGCCGATTAGCTCGTCATGCTCGCCGTGAAATATCGTCACCGGCCCGCCAAAACCGCCGACAAACTCAAACGTAGGGATTTTGTATTTGATTAAAAATTTCGGCACAAAGGGTATTTTCTCCCGCGCCAGCTCCTCTAGGCTAAAATAAGGCGCGATCAAAACTAGCAGCTTAGCTCCGTATTTCTGCGCCGCGCGAGCCGCTAGCCCGCTACCTACCGAGTAGCCCACCGCCGCGACCTCGCCCGCGTCATACTCGCGCAAAACCGCCTGCATCATCGCGTCCGCATCCGCGTAAAGCTGCTCCTGCGAGCTTATCTCGCCGTCGCTCTTGCCGTAGCCTCGGTAGTCAAATAGATAAAAATCATAGCCCAAATCCGTAAAAAACCGTGCGTAACCGCCCCAGCCTTGCAGATTGCCGGCATTGCCGTGGAAAAATATCGCCGCGCCGTTTTTGGCTTTTCGTTCGCCGTTTCCATCGCGCGCGTCGCAGTAAATTTGCCTGCCGTCTTTGCTCTGCGCTAAAAATTTTAGCCCGCTTATCCACGTGCCGTTTGCGTCTAGTCTTATCTCCTCAAACGGCTGGTCAAAGCTAAACTCATGATTTGGCTCAAGCTTGCTCGGGAAAAATATCAGCCTCTCTTGAAAAAAATAAAGCGACGCCAAAACCGCGACGTAGACTACTAAAAATATTACGCAAAGCCGAAAAATCGTTTTCACTTTTGTCCTTTAGATTTATCTTTGGCGGATTTTGTATCCAAAAACGCTCAAATTTAGCCGCGCAAACGCTAAATTTTTATCGCACCGCACGCTAGATCCTGCCGTTAATGCCAAAATTTTAGCAAAAAATCGCGTAGCAATAGCAAATTTAAGCAATTACGCTTTTAAAAAACCGAAAAAACGCCTTTTTGCCGAAGTTTATACTGATTTTAAACGACTTTTTGGCAAAATCTACGATTTAAAAAGTCAAATTTAAGGAAAAATATGCTTGAAGTCAAAAATTTATTGATGAGATTTAACGCGCAGCTGCTATTTGAGGACGTAAATTTAAAACTCACTCGCGGCAATCGCTACGGACTCATCGGCGCAAACGGCGCGGGAAAATCGACGTTTCTAAAAATCCTCTCGGGCGAGATCGAAGCAAACAGCGGCGAGATCGTCATCGAAAACGGGCTAAAAGTAGGCGTGCTAGGGCAAGATCAGTTCGCGTTTGAAAACTTTAGCGTCAAGGACGCCGTGTTATACGGCAACAAACGCCTATACGACGCAGTCAAAGAAAAAGAAAAGCTCTACATGAGCGAGGAGTTCACCGACGCTATAAACGACCGCCTAGCGCAGCTTGAGATGATAAGCGCCGAGGAGGATCCTAGCTACGAGTACGAGGTCAGGATCGAGAAAATCCTAAGCTCGCTTGGCTTTAGCGACTTTGAAAAGCCGATGAGCGAGGTCGAAAACTCGGATAAATTTAAAGTCCTGCTCGCTCAAGTGCTGTTTCCAAAGCCCGACATTCTTTTCCTCGACGAGCCCACCAACAACCTTGACATCGAGAGCATAAAATGGCTGGAAAACGAGCTAAACCGCCACGAAGGCACGATGGTGCTAATCAGCCACGACCGCCACTTTTTAAACGCCGTTTGCACGCACATCCTGGACGTGGATTTTAAGAAAATCAGGCAGTTTGCGGGCAACTACGACGACTGGTACATCGCCTCGACGCTGGTTGCCAAACAGCACGAGATGGAGCGCGACAAAAAGCTAAAAGAAAAAGAGGAGCTGGAGAAATTTATCGCGCGATTCTCGGCAAATGCGAGCAAAGCCCGTCAAGCAACCAGCCGCCAAAAACAGCTAAACAAACTCGACATCGAGGAGATCAAGGTATCAAGCAGACGCGATCCTAGCATACTTTTCCGCACCAAGCGCGACATCGGCAACGAGATCCTAGAGGTGCGCGGCATAAGCAAAAAATACGACAAGGTTTTGTTTGAAAATTTTAGCTTCAAGCTCGAAAAGAACGACAAAGTCGCCATCATCGGCGCAAACGGCGTAGGCAAAAGCACGCTAGCTAAAATCATCATCGGCGAGGTTGCTCCAGATAGCGGCGACGTGCACGTGGGCGCGACGATAGAGCCTAGTTATTTCGCGCAGGACACGACAAACAAAATCACCGGCGAGCTAAAGCTCTACGAGTGGCTGCAAGACGAAAATAACAAGGACCTAGACGAGATCCGTAAGTGCCTAGGCAGGATGCTGTTTAGCGGCGCCGAGCAGGAAAAATCAGTCGGCAGCCTAAGCGGCGGCGAGAAACACCGCCTGATGCTAAGCCGCCTGATGCTAGAGCGCGGCAACCTACTCGTACTAGACGAGCCGAACAACCACCTCGACCTCGAAGCCATCATCGCTCTAGGCGAGGCGCTGTATAAATTCGGCGGCAACGTCATCTGCGTGAGCCACGACCGCGAGCTCATCGACGCCTTTGCTAACCGCATCATCCACCTCAAAGGAAACGGCGAGATCGTCGATTTTAAAGGAACCTTTGAAGAATACGCCGCGATAAACGAGGGAACGACGGTTTAAATTTTG
>CAUQMF010000154.1:0-3463 GCA_963518965.1 uncultured Campylobacter sp. | reverse complement strand
TCCTTAGCCTGCTCTCTTATGCCTTTTATTAGCGGCGTGACGGCTAGTTCGCGCAGCATTTGGAAAAACGCCGCCGTATTTCGCCCGACGATGCCGTACGCGATCTGAGCTTGCTCCTCGCGCAGGGCGAGATTTTTATTTACGATCTCTTGCAGGTCGTCCACGGCGTAAATTTTGATATTTTCGCTCTGCGTGATCGCGATATCGCGTGGCACGGCTATATCAAAAAAGTAACGCTTAAACTCCTTTGGCTCTACCATCGCGTCGATCAAAACCGGATGCGGCGCGGCGGTCGCGGAAAATATTATTTGATATTTATTTATGTACTGCGCTACGTTTGAAAGCGAGTCGTATTCGTTATTATCCCCTAGCGTTAGGGCCAAATTTTTAGCGCGCTCTTTGTTTCGGCTGATGATTATCGTTCTCGCGCCGCTCGCGATTAGATGTTTTGCGGCTAGCTCCGCCATCTCGCCAGCACCCACTATCACGGCGACCATGCCGTTTAGCGTGCCAAAAATTTCCTTTGCTTTCGCCACCGCGACGCTTGAAACGGAGATCGGATTTTTGGAGATTTCGGTTTTGTTTCGTACCTCCGCCGCGCACTTAAAGGCAAACTCCATCGCCCTGCCGAGCTTTGCGCCGCATTTGCCGTTAGCGCGGGCAAATTTATACGCCTCTTTTAGCTGCCCCGCGATCTGCGTTTCGCCGATAACAAGACTATCTAGCGAGCTAGCTACGGCAAAGAGATGGTGCACGGCGCCGTTATCCTCGTAGATGTCGGCTCTGCTTTGCAGCTCCTCAAAAGGGATGCCGCAGATGAGCGACATGCAGGCGATGATGTGCTTGCTAGCGCCTTCGACGGTTTTTACGCTGGCGATGATCTCGACGCGGTTGCAGGTGCTAAGCACCATGCACTCGTTGATGTTTTGGCTGGAGCTAATCAGGCGTAAAATTTCGTTTTTGCGCTCGATGTTAGAAAAAGAGAGCTTTTCGCGCACGGATATATCGGTGTTTTTATGCGTAAAGCTCACGCTTGCGTAATGCATCAAAATTCCCTATCTATCATTGATTTTACGATGTTTTCTAGGCCGTCTACGTTAAATTTTTCTACCGATTTTATCGCCTGCTCGCCTAAATTTTTAGCCGCTTCTATGCTTTTTAAAATCGCGCCCGTTTCGTTCATCTTTGCCCTCACCCAGCCTCGTTCGGCCTCGCTCAGATCTTTTTTAAACAAGCTTTTTAGTTTCTCTTTGTCCGCTTCGCTTAAGCTTTCGTAAAGATAAATGTAAGGCAGCGTCGTTTTACCCTCTTTAAAGTCGCTGAAATTGGGCTTTCCAAGCGTCGCGGCATCTTGCGTGACGTCTAGGATGTCGTCTACGATCTGAAAAGCTAGGCCTAAGTTTTTACCGTAAATTTTAAAATTACGCACATCAAGTCCCGCTAACATCGCTCCGACCGCAGCCGCAGCCTCGATCAAAACGGCGGTTTTATAGTAGATCATCGTTTCGTACGCGGATTTGTCTTCGTTAAATTTAGCCGAGAGATCCACGTCCATCATCTCGCCCACGCTTAGCTTGCTAACCGCGCCCGATATCTCGCCCGCGATCTCGTGCGGGAATTTCGACAGCTCGTAAAAGCCCTTCGAGTAGAGGATATCGCCCAGCATAACGGCGTTTTTAGCGCCGAAGCTCGCGTTTATACTAGGACTTCCGCGCCTGGTGCCCGCATCATCTATCACGTCGTCGTGAAGCAAGCTAGCTAGGTGAATAAGCTCGGTAATCGCGCAAATTTTAAGGCTCTGCTCGCTTTCGCTCGCTATTTTTAAAAGCAGCTTGGAGCGCAGCTTTTTGCCCGAATTTATCCGAGCAAACATCGCATTTGCAGGCTCGTAACCAAGCTCCGCGATAAAATTTTTCATTATCAGATCGATTTTTTCCATTTATGCTCACTTAAATTTGCTTTTATCTTGCGTTTTGCGCGCTATTTTGAGCGCCGCTCTGCTTTTTCGGCGGGTCCAAAAACTCCACGTCTACGCGCTGTTCGTCGTCGTTTATCAGCACGCGAAATTTCGCAATGCCTTGCTTAAAATCCTCAAAAACGAGATATAGCGCGACGCGGTCGCTAGGCGGATATTTGAGGTCCGGTATCAAAGTCTGTTTATAGGTCTCAAGACCGCGTCTTAGCGACATAACAAGCTGGCGAGGATAGTTTCGGTAGCGCGAATGCACGATAATGTTCGTGTTATCAAAAAGCGTCCAGCGAAAATCAAAGCTCTCGCGCTCTTCAGTACCCTTTTTGGTTACGAAAACCCGCGCCCACTCGTCTTTTTTGAGCTCAAAAAGGTGCTCTTCCTCGAAATTTACCGCACCGAAAGCCAGCGATAAAAACAACGAAAATATAACGGCCATTTTACTCATTTTGACTTAAAATATCCCCACTAAGCCCGATATAAATGTCGTTTAGACGCTCATTTATCAGGGTTTGATTTTGAGAAATAAACGAATTTTGAGCCGTTTCGTCAAAGCCGTTTTTTTCGCAAAATTCGCTCATCGCGATAAATTTTTCAAAGGTCTTTTCAAGTTCGTTTTCGACTAAATTTTTGTTCGCGTTAAATAAAATATCAAAGAATTTTTCTCTAGGACTTTGAGAAAATATATCATAATCCATAAATTTAAAACCTTTCTTCAAACTTAAAATACGCATTATTTCTCGTAAAATAATGCACTAAATTTTTATAACTTCTCGATATATAGGGCGGCTTGCGCCACCGTAAAGACATTGTCGCAGCTTGGGCTTTTGCTACCAAAACCCCAACAAACGTTTAGATATTTTATACCCGCATTGCGCGCGGCAAGCTCATCTTTTTTACTATCTCCGACAAATATCGCTTTATCAAATTCGCCTGATTTTAGTATCAAATTTAGCATCGCCGGATCTGGTTTTTGAGGTACGTTTTCATCCGCTCCGACGATGAGATCGAAAAATTTAAATATCCCGCTTCTTTGTAAAATTTCATCCAAAGTATATCGCGGCGCATTGCTAGCTAAAGCTATAAAATGCCCCGCCTCTTTTAGCCCGGCTAGCAGCTCCTCTACGCCTTCGTATGCCGCGGCGTATTCGCGGTAGTTTTTCTTAAATTTAGCTTCAAAGTTATCCCGCAGCTTCATATCAGGCTTATCTATGCCGTAAAAATCAAGCCCCAAATTTCGCCCCGGCTCGTTTATGGCCTTTACGATAAACTCCGCCGCCAGATCGCCACGAAGCCCCAGCTCGCGCCGTACCTCGTTTACCGTCTCGCAGATGGCTTTTGCGCTATCTATGAGCGTGCCGTCCATGTCAAATATCACGCATTTCACTCTTCGTCCTTATAATTTTTTTTGTGTTTTTCTTTTTTGTATGTTTTTTGGTTTTTTAGCTTTTCTAGCGCGTTGGCAAAGGCTATAAGCTGTCTCTTATACACATC
>CAUQMF010000153.1:0-3463 GCA_963518965.1 uncultured Campylobacter sp. | reverse complement strand
TTCAAACTGAGTACAGAGTTTGTAAAATTTCTCGCCCTCGCGAGTTAGGACGATGCCGTTTTTCTTGCGCATTATTAGCGTAGTTTGTAGCGCCTCTTCAAGCTTTTTCATCTGCAAAGTAACTGCCGGCTGCGAGATACCCAGCGCCCTTGAAGCCTTTGAAAAACTACGCTCCTTAACTATCTCCATAAAGGTATAAAATTTACTAAAGTCATTGATCACATCAGACTCCTTATTATTATATCAGCTTATAAAATCATCTTTTTAACATTGTATTGATTTATATCTGAAAACGCTCTTAATCTGACCCGAATTTATAACGACGGCGATTTTTAAGCTTATTTTGTTAGAATTTAATAATCTTAAAACGAAAAAGCAGGAAATTTAATGTCCGATCTACTAGACGACCTAAACGAAAGCCAGCGCGAGGCCGCCTCGCATACGGACGGAGCGATGCTGATTTTAGCCGGAGCCGGCAGCGGCAAAACCAAAACCATTACCACTCGCCTAGCCTATCTCATAAGCGAGCTAGGCATCCCGCCGTCAAACACCCTAACGCTAACCTTCACCAACAAAGCCGCAAGCGAGATGCGAACCCGCGCGCTAAATATGCTAGGAGCCGCCGGTAAAAATTTCACACCGCTACTTTGCACTTTTCACAAATTCGGGCTTTTGTTTTTGAAATTTTACATCGACCGCTTAAAGCGCAAAAACAACTTCGTTATCATCGACACCGACGATAAAAAGCGCATCTTAAAGGGCTTTGAGGGCGACATCGCGACCTCGGTTTTAGCTAACGAAATCTCAAATTTTAAAAACTCGCTTTTAAGCGTAGAAGAGGTGCTAAATCACGGCGGAATGTTTGCAAACGGGCAAAATTTCAAAGACGGCTACCACGCAAAGCTAGCAAACATCTACAAGCTTTACGAGGAGTATTTGGCGGCGAACAACCTCGTGGATTTTGACGACCTGCTCTGCCTTAGCTATAAAATTTTAGACGAGGACGAAGCTCTAGCGCGAGAAATTTCACAACGCTACGCCTACGTAATGGTAGACGAGTATCAAGACACCAACGACTTGCAGTATAAGCTCCTGCGCAAACTCTGCTGCACGCACGAAAATATCGCGGTCGTGGGCGACGACGATCAAAGCATCTACGGCTGGCGCGGCGCAAGAATCGAAAATATATTAAATTTTAAAGACCAGTTTAAAGACGTCAAGGTCATAAGGCTAGAGCAAAACTACCGCTCGACGAGTCAAATTTTACGCGCGGCAAACGAACTCATCGACCATAACAGAAACCGCCTCGGCAAAGAGCTAAAAAGCACTAAAGAAGGCGGCGAGGACGTCGCGCTAATGGAATCAGACGACGAAACGATGGAGAGCCTAAAGGTAGCCAAACGCATCAAAAAGCTGCTTGATAGCGGCGCGCAGGCTAGCGATATCGCGATATTGTACCGCATAAACGCCCTCTCCCGCTCGCTCGAAGAGGGCCTAACCAAAGAAAAAATCCCGTATAAGATGGTCGGCGGAGTTAAATTCTACGAGCGCGCCGAGGTCAAAGACGTCATCAGCTACCTAAGACTGGTCGCAAACGAGAACGACGACTTCTCGCTAAAGCGCGTCATCAACCGCCCAAAACGCGGCCTAGGCAAAGTAAGCCTCGCAAAGATCGAAAAAATCGCCTTCGAGCATAAGCTTTCGCTATTTGAAGCGATATCTAGCCTGGACGAAAACGACAAGGATCTAAGCAAAAAGATCGTCTCAAGCCTTGGCGAATTTGCGGCAAATTTAAGAGAGCTAAAAGAGTGCGACTCGCCCTATGAGCTAGTGGATAAACTAGAAGCCAAATTCGGCATCAAAAAATACTACGAGAGCTTACCCGACGGCTCAGAGCGCGTGGCGAACATCGACGAGTTTTACGCTACGATCAAGGATCAAATCAAGCAAAATCCAAGCTTTTCTATCGAGGAGTTTTTAAACGAGATCGCGCTGCAAAGCGAGCAAGACAACATCGGCGGCGAGGCGATCTCGATCATGAGTATCCACGCTAGCAAAGGGCTTGAGTTTGAGCATCTTTTCGTGATCGGGCTTGAGGAGGGATTTTTCCCGCTTCTAGGAGAGGGTAGCGACATCGAGGAGGAGCGACGCCTGGCCTACGTCGCCATTACCCGCGCCAAAAAAACCCTGACGCTAAGCTTTGTAAATTCGCGCTTTTATAAAGGCCAGAGAACGAGGCTGGAAAAGAGCAGATTTTTAAGCGAGGCAGGCGTTTGCAGCGGTAGCCTCATCATCCAGACGCAAACGCAGACCGCCGGCGAATACAAAAAAGGCGATCTCGTCAAGCACAAAATTTTTGGCATCGGGCGCGTAACGGCGGTAACTAAGATCAAAAAAGAGCTAAAACTAACGATAAATTTCGGCGGAATCAGTCGCGAGATAATGTCTAGCTTCGTCGAAAAAGCGGTGTAAAAATGAGTAAATTCGAGGCTAGTCGTGCCAAATTCGGCGTTAAATTTGATCAAATTTATGCGCTCAAATTTGACGCTCGAGGCTTAAATTTAAAAAACGCAGCAAATTTGACGCAGGCTCCAAAGGGCAAATTTAAATGAACGCGCTTTTTGTCGCAAATAAGCCAGCAGGCATCAGCTCAAATCATTTCCTTGGCCGGCTAAAGCGCAAATACGGCGTCAAAAAAGCGGGCTTTTCGGGCACGCTTGATCCCTTTGCTAGCGGCTGCCTCATCGTAGCTCTAGGCAATCACACGCGGCTTTTTAACTACATAGATAAAACGCCCAAAATCTATGAAGCAACCATGTGGCTGGGTGCAACGAGCGCTAGCCTAGATAACGAAAATATCGAGGAGATCCGGCTTTGTCCGCCGTTAAATTTAGTGGACGTAAAGGCCGCATTAGGCGAGCTAAAAGGCGAGATCGCCTACGTACCGCCCAAATTTAGCGCCAAACACGTAGACGGCAAGCGCGCGTATGAGCTAGCAAGAGCGGGCGAGGAGTTTGAGCTAAAAAGCCAAACGATGAGCGTTTTTGACGTAAATTTAACTGCATATATGCATCCGTTTTTGAGCTTTCGCATTAGCGTTAGCGAGGGCTCGTACGTGCGCTCGTACGCTCAAATTTTAGCCGCAAAGCTTGGCACAAAAGCAACTCTAAGCGCTCTAAAACGCGTGAGCGAGGGTAAATTTGTTTACGAAAACGAGAGGTTTTTAAATCCGCTTGATTATATCTCGCTACCGCGAAACGAATATCTTGGCGACCCAGCAGACGTAATGCTCGGCAAAAAACTGAGCGTAGAAAAGCTAAAATTTGGCGCCCAGGGGCTATATTTAATAAACTTTGATGAATTTTTTAGTATCATTGAAATCAAAGACGAAACCGTAACATATAAACTAAATAAGGTCGAAAAATGCTAATACTCGCAAGAAAAGAAGACGAAAGCATAATGC
>CAUQMF010000152.1:0-3601 GCA_963518965.1 uncultured Campylobacter sp. | reverse complement strand
GTCGGCCACTTCGTCCCAGTATTTTAGCTCTTTTGAATTTTCAAAATTATCGCCCAAGAATTTGTTATCTTCGCGCACTAATCTATCTAAATTTAATACGTCGCCGTGGTGCGAAACGATGGCAAGAAAGCCAAATAGAGTCGGTATTTCATCAAATTTTGAATTTAGCAAGAAAAAATATGCCGACAAAAGCGAGTGGTTTTTATCTAGCTTATCGTTTGAGGTGTCTCTGATGTAAATTTGAAAATTATTTTTTAGTTTTGCGATGTCGTGATAGAGTTTTACCTGCTTATCTAGCTCTTCATCGCCGGGAGAGATCATATTTTTTATATGATTTTCTAAAAGTTTATTTGGATGAGACCAAAACTCGTCAAATAAAATAGACTCTTTCATCGTTTATCCGGTATATATTTCTGCGATTTTTAGATTTTATAGCTTCTTTGCCGTTTATTTCCATTACAAAGTCTTTAAAATCTTTAAAAATTCGTCCATTTTCGCAGTCGCAAGGCATTCTAGCCGTAGTCAATTTCGCATTTTCATTAATACCGTCAAAAATAAAATCATCCATAAGCGTAAATGTATCTATAAAGCTTTCGTCTTGCGCTATTTTTTCGCATATTTTTATATCTATCCAGCTAAAATCTGCTATACAAAAATTTATCCCAAGATACGGCGTAAAGGCGGTTTTGTGCTCTTTTAAATTTGAAATTATATTATCCCGGTAGTTTTGCTCTAAATTTTCTAAATTTAAAAATACGACATAAGACGGCGAGCAGATGAGCTCTCTGTAAAACTGCTTTTTCTCCTTGGCGTTTTGATGGCCTTCCTCTATATGCATACTGCTTGAGAGGGCAAATTTTATGCCGTTAAAAACAAAACTCTTTTTTAAAATTTGCCTATCTATTTTTACGCTGTATTTGATGCTAGATAGCTTAAAATACTCCTCTTCGCCTATAACGGCGCCTAAAAAGCCCATTATAGCTGTCTTTGGCGGCACCGGATAGGTTAGGCTAGAATAAATCGTCGCCGGATGCGAGAAATGAGCGTAATCGCCGAACAATCTAAAAGCAATAATGCTCATTTTATGCCTCTATCTTTTTCCAGCTACTGTCAAAATTTTCTTTGTTTATCGCTTCAAAATCATAATCGCTCATATACTCTATCTTTTCTATATTTGCGGCATATCTTGCGAGTTTATTTTTTAAATTCGTAAAGTCGATAGCGTATTCGTTGATACTTCTTAGCGCTCTATCGTCTTTTTTGCTTTTTAGGCTTATGCTATTGTTTAGATCGCCAGCAAACGTATCGTCTTTATACGTGATGATTAGCATAAACCTTGGAGTCTGGCCGATTTTGGAGCGAGTTGTTAAATTTTTAGTGCCGTGCCACAAAGCTTTTAAAATTTTAGCCTCATCGGCTTCGTTAAAGCCGGTTTTTGCCGCATTATAGTTATCGATAACGCCGTAAGTAGCAAAAATAGCGTATTTTAAAAAATTTTCCTCTCTAAAAGTCGCTTGATCTTTTTGTTTTTTTTGCTCGTTTGGATCGTAATCGCTGGCAAAAGCGCCGGTTCCTCTTACGTGCTCTATCTCAACCTTGTTTAGGGATTTGCTTAATCTAAACTGCACCGGACCGGTAAACTGAACGCCCGCGGTTTTTATCTCTTTATCCTGCTTCATCTCGTCTTTGTCCGAAATCGGCAAGACGCCGCCAAATGCGCGAATATCGATAAATTTAGACAAAATTTCTTTTTGCAGTTCGCTTTTACTTTGCCTTATGTTTATGCTTTGCCTGATCGCCGTTTTAGCGTCCAGCACGGCATCTTCTATCCTATACTCCTTTATAAAAATCGACGCCTCGTCTTTTTTCATAATTTCGTCTCTAATAGTTCTTTTTATGCGCACGTCCGTTACTTCGGCTATGCCGGTTTCATCATCATACCTAGGAGCGTTATCCTTTAGCATATCGCCGTTTGGATTCCAATTCTCTCCGTCCCACAAAAAAAGTATCTCTTTTTTCTGCATCTTATTCTCCTTTATTTTGTCTTATCTTTTAGAAATTTGCGATAATCGCTTCCGCCCATAGCAAAAGCGAGAGTTGTGTGCGAGCTTTTTACTATTTTTCCTTCTTTAGAAAAGACTTGCGGTAAAATTTCAATCAAACACTCTTTTATATTTTCAACGTTAGAATTTAGTTTGCCAGAAGCAGCCTTAAGCTTTCTAATCATCTCATCGCCCTTGGTCCAAATTCGCTCCAAATTTTCCCTGCTTATTGAGCCGCAGTTATCAAGCCAGTTGCTAAACGATACGCCGCCATTAACGCCAAATTGCCAGTTTATCAGGGCTGCGCTTAGCATACCGAGCAAATAAGCGCTAATGAGCGCATCGTTTTGATTTAAAAATTCGCTATTTTTGATTAGCTCTTTAATCAGCTCCTTTTTATCGGTTAAATTTTCCAAATCACACTCCTTTTGAAACACTAGTTTTTTATTTAAGACATCGATTTCATTAAAAAAATTTTGATATTTTGCAATATTCTCAAACATTCTTTCTTTATAAAAATCGTTAAAATATTTGCTCCATTCCAATTTTTTTGCATAACTTTTATTGACGCTACCGCAACAAATCAGATCGCTATATCTTTCTATCATAATCCCTAAATCAAATTTATTTCGCGACAGCAAAAAACTCATCACGCTTAGCCTATCTTCAAACAAATTTTGAAGATATATCGTCTCATCGGTTCCGCTGTTTTTTTCATAGAAAGCTTTTATATTAAAATCGCCCATTAATTTTGAAATATGGGAGATAAAAGACGGCAACACATCATCTATCGCAAGCTTTAAATCGATAGCAGCATTGCTTTGCGTATAAAATAAAATCGTATTTAAAACAGGTAAATTTTCCTGTTTTTTAGCGGCGATTTCGAGATAATCATTTATGCTAAATTTTATAACCTTTTCAGCTATTTGAATGCTTTTTATATCATTCTTTGAGGTTTCTTCTAGTATTTTGATAATCTCTTCTAAATTTATCGACTTGCCTAAAATCGTCGGCAAAATCGCCATTTTCATACCGTAAAAATTATGCGATAGCTTATCTTTTATCGCTTTAAAGCCGTTTTCTACCTTTTTTGCGCTAACAGCGTTTAACGGCAGGAGTTTTGATTTGATAAATTGCATATTAGCAGGCATCTCATTTACCGAGCAAAACGCTAAATTTGCATCACCACCGATACCTTTTTCATTTGTTAAAATATCGTATCCATAGGACGATTTTTGCTCTTTTACACTGATACGATTTTCAAAAATTTGTTTAAAATAGGCAGAAACGGGCTTGCCCTTGTATGAGAGCGAGAAAAAAGTAGCGACTTTTTTGCCTTTTTCTTTTTTTAGCTCGTCAAGGTCTTTAATCTCATCTATAATATCGGCAAAATATTCTTCATTTATACTTGATAATATAGGCAAAATAGCGTCTTTTTCTATATTGCTCGGCTCAAAAAACGAGAGCAAATTTGAAACCGATCTCAAAACGCCTTTTATAAATTTAGCTTCGTCTTTATTTACTTCTTTGGATAAAAATTGAGAATTTGGAAAAAGATT
>CAUQMF010000151.1:0-3633 GCA_963518965.1 uncultured Campylobacter sp. | reverse complement strand
ATGTGTGTATGGGAAAATTGATTATAAATACAGAAATATTATTAAAGATGACAGTTGATTTGAATAGAATATATACAGGATTTGATGAAGTAAATGAAGATATATTAAAAATAAAAGAAATAGTATTAAAAATATTAGATGGGAATATATTAGAAGAAGATATATGTAATATGTATAGAATTTTAACAGATATAGAAATGTATATTTTCTTAAAGGAAGATATAGAAAATTTAAGCAAAGAAGAAAAATACGCACGAATGAAGGTTTATGAGGCGCTTAAAAAATCAAACGACGTTTACGAAGAAAATTTTGCCTTTAATACCCTAATTGCGGCCTGCATGGAAGCTCTAAACGCCGTAAACGCACAGGATAATGAGGACGTAACGACGGAAGCCTTTTTTATCGTTTTAAATTTGCTCGAGCCTATCGTCCCGCATATAGCAAACGAGCTTAGCGAGCAGCTATTTGGCAGGGCAAATTTTACGAAGATAGAAATCTTAAACGAGGTTTTTGAGCAAGATAGCTTAAATTTAGCTATCACGGTTAACGGCAAAAGGCGAGGCGAATTTGAGGCGTCAAGTAGCGCTAGCGACGATGAGATCATAGCTTTAGCTAAACAAAGCGCGGAAAAATGGCTCGAGGGAAAAGAAATAATCAAACAAATTTACGTAGCCGGCAAGCTCGTAAATTTCGTAATAAAAGGCTAAATTTTGAAGACTAAATTTTTACTATTTTTAACGGCTTTTATCTTGGTGGGATGCAGCTATAAGCCGGTCTCAAAGATAACTAACGACATAATGGGCGAGCGCGTTTACGTAAACGTGCTTATAAGCAAAGAAGAACCTAAAAACAGTGTTTGGATAAAAGACAGCGTGCTTGAGGGCATCGTAACTAGGCTGGGAAAACGTATAAGCGACGATAAAAATGCGCCTACGTCTATAACCGTGTTGATAAAAACGCTTAGTTATCAGCCCTTGCTTTTTGATGAGTACGGCTACGTAACGTCTTATAAGGCGATTTTGGCGTTAAATTTCGACACCAGGCTAAAGAACGGCAAGATACTATCGGTGACTACTTCGGGCGAGCATGACTTTACCGTATCGCAAAAGATAAGAGATACTAGATTTGCCGACGGCGTCATCAGCGAAAGTGATAGATATAACGCCGTAAAACAGGCCTCGCAGGAGGCTTTTGACGAGTATATCGCTACGCTTGCCGTAAAAGGTCTAAAGCGTGGCGACTAGCGTCAATCAAGTCATAAAAGAGACTATCCAGACTATAAAAGAGCGCGGACTCGTGCTAACTCCGGATAACTACGCCGAAGTTTTTTGCGAGACGGCAAAAAAAAACGGCGTTATAGTGCCTGATTGTCAAAAGCTAGAAAAATACGTCGGTAGACTAAACGATGAATTTAAGGCGCAGCTAAAACAAAAAAACGTAAAAAGCGTGGACGAGCTTTTTGCTTTTATGGCCTCTAGGTTAAATTCACCCAGCCTCGTCGAGTATCCAAAGCTAGTAGCCGCACTATGCGCTATGAGTAAAAAAGTACTTCAAGCCGTAGCCGCGCTACATAACAAAAGTGCAAGAAAGCTTGCAGAAGCCAGTATCGAGGCGCTAAACAGACGTACCGACGCTCAAACCGCCGATAGGATAAAAGATAAGTGGTTTGATTTTTTAACCGATTACGACGACAGCTTTTTAAAAAGGCTTAACGACTACGGGATAAAAAAAACGGATGATTTAGCGGAGATGGTCGCAGAGCTTGACGGCGCGATTAGGAGCGCAGGAAGCGCCGGAGCGTGCGAGGAGTTCGTCTCGCTTTTGACGGCTACGCTAGAGCCGTCCATCACCGATAAAATAATCGGCGACATAGATAGGATAACTAAAAATTTAAAAGACGAGCCTAGGCTGCTTGAAAGCTTAAAATTTAGAAACGATATAAAAAATTTAACCAAAAAACGTATCGAGCTGGATAAAGCCGAAATTTCAAGTAAGATAGCCGCGCTAGATAAGGTGCTAGAGGGCATAGACGGGCGAATTTTGAGGCTCATAGACAGCTCCAAGGACGGCTCTGATAAGATGGGGTTTATAAGGCGCGATTTGGGTCTAATAAATTTAAGCAAAGATAGCTTTGAAGGCATCAGAGATAAGATGCTGGGTATTGCGGATATGCTTGACGGCGAGATCAGGCAACTAGGCGAGCAGATGATGAGCGATCAGCTAACGATAAAAGAGCTACAAGAAAAAATAAGCGCCCTTGAAACCCAGTTAGAAGACGCAAAAGCGCAGAGCAGAGAGGATTTTTTAACCAAAACCGCGACGAGAAAAGCGTTTGTCGAGGAGTTAGAGAGATTTGAAAACGAATATCTAAAAAACGGACTTGACTACTGCGTATGTTTTTTTGATATAGACCATTTTAAAAAGATAAACGACGCGTATGGCCACGATGCGGGCGATACCGTAATAGCTAGCGTAGCCAAAACGCTGTTAAAAGCCTCGCGAAAAGAGGATATTGTAAGCAGGTACGGCGGCGAGGAGTTTGTCGTTTTGCTACCGGGCTTAAGTTTAGAGCAAAGCGTGGAATTTGCCGGTAGAGTTAGAACTACGCTTAAAAACTCAAAATTTTTATATAAAGAAGAGCGTATCAGCGTTACGATTAGCTGCGGAGCGGCCGTACGTAGCGCGTATCAAAGCTCCGCGGCGGTACTTGAGGCTTCGGACAAGATGCTTTATGAAGCCAAGCAAAACGGCAGAGATCAGGTGATGCCTAAAATTTAATGAAACTAGAAGATTTTTTAGAAAACAAACCCCTTTTTTATAAGGAAATCAACCGCGCGCGCATGCCAAACACCTTTAAATTCGTACAAGGCGCGTTTAAAATACCAAAAATCATCCATATTATCGGCACGAACGGCAAGGGCAGCACTGGGCGATTTTTAGCGCAGATGCTCGCTCGCGGCCACAGCGTCGGGCACTATACGAGCCCGCATATTTTCGAGTTTCGCGAGAGATTTTGGATGAACGGTGCCGTAGCTAGCGCGGATGCGCTCGAGACGGCTCACGAGAGGCTGATTAAAATTTTGCCCCCCGAGGTCGCGCGCTCGCTTTCGTATTTTGAGTACGCGACGATGCTTTGCGCTACGCTTTTTGAGGGGTGCGACTTTTTCGTCTGCGAGGCTGGCGTTGGAGGAGAATTCGACGCTACGAACGTATTTGACAAGCGCCTTAGCCTCTTTACTCCGATCGGTTTTGACCACACGGCGTTGCTTGGCGACGCGCTAGAGCAGATCGCGACGACTAAATTTAACGCGATGGCGGACGTTGCCTTGATGAATGATGATATGAGTGAGCTTTGCGCCGGTATCGCTAGAGGGATCGCTGCCAAAAAAGGCACGACTCTCAAATTCGCTTCCCAAAATTTGAGCAGCGAGGATAAAAACGAGATTAAAGCTTATGCGGATAAATTTAGTTTGCCCGAGTTTTTGTGTTCAAATTTAACCCTTAGCTCTTCGGCATTTAAGGAGCTTGGATTTAGCTTAAATTTATCAAATTTAGGCACGCTCGATCTTGGTGGACGCTGCGAAAAGATCGCGCCAAACGTCACTATCGACGTCGGGCATAACGAGATGGCGG
>CAUQMF010000150.1:0-3756 GCA_963518965.1 uncultured Campylobacter sp. | reverse complement strand
TGCGAAAAGATCGCGCCAAACGTCACTATCGACGTCGGGCATAACGAGATGGCGGCGCAGGCTCTAGCTAAAAGATTTGCGGGTAAAAAGCTAAATTTGATCTTTAACGCCTTTGCCGACAAGGACATAAAAGCCGTCCTAAAGGCGATCAAACCGGTCGTTAAAAAAACCTACATCATCGAGTACGAGACGCCGGGCCGCGAGCTTGCGACGACGCAGGTGAAAGAGGCTTTGAGGGAGCTTGATATGGAGTTTGCCTACTTTACGGACGTGCGCGCGGACGAGGAGTATCTGGCGTTTGGGTCGTTTTACCTCGTGGAAGCCTTCCTAAAAAGGTACCGCGGTGCAAAGTGAGGTTTTTGAGTATTTTTTAAACGGAGGCGATGCGCAGCTACTAGTCTGCGAGGACGACAAGGAGGCTATCGCGGCTCTTAGCGCGGCGGAATTTGCCGGGCTTAAGGTCTTTAGATTGCCCGATTTTAGAGCGCGCGAGGGCGATGATCTGCGCAGCTTTAGCGCCGAGCTTTTCGAGTTATCGTCCGAGCTAGCCAAATTTTACGAATTTGAGGGCAAAAAGCTCCTTATTAGCCCCGTTTGCACGGTCCTAAACAAACTTCCGGGCAAAAAACACCTACAAAAGCTTACTTTAAATTTCGGCGATAAAATCGATCCAAAAGAGCTAGCCCAAAAACTACTGCGCTTTGGCTACGAGGCGGTGGGTATCGTGGAGAGCGAGGGCGAGTTTTGCGTACGCGGCGAGATTATAGACATTTTTTGCGTCGGCGCGCAGGAGCCAAATCGCATTTTGCTTTTTGACGGCGAGATAGAAAGCATCAGACACTACAGCACACAGACGCAAATTTCAAACAAAACCGAGCTAAAAAGCCTTGAAATTTCGCCTTTCATAGCGGCTTTAGGCGAAGCCGAATTTGAAAAAACCTCCGAAAAAATAAAAGAGATCGAGACCGACGCGCTAATCAGCGACCTAAAGACGCTTGGATTTTGGGCGATAGATGGGTTTATTGATTATACGCGAGAATTTAAAACGGTTTTAACGAAAAAATTTGACGGCTTTGAGCGGGGTCTAGGCGAGGTGGCAAATTTGCCCGTATTGCCCGCGGCTAAAGTTTATAAAGACTTAAGCGTAACTTTAAACGCCGATTTTTTCGAGCTAAATAAAAATAAAAAAATCAAAGTCTTAGCGCGCAACGAGGGGCTTTTTAACGCATTAAATTTGAGCGAATATAAAAACGTAGAGTTCGTGCAAACCGAAGCGGCGTTAAATTTGGTCTCGGCGGCCGAAATCATCGTATCGCTAAATAAATTTGAAAAGAAAAAGCGCGCCAAAAAACCGAGTCTAGCGATCGACGAGCTAAAGGCGGGCGACTACGTCGTGCACGAAGAGTACGGCATCGGCAAATTTACTGGGCTTGAAAAGCTAACGGTGCTAGGCAGGACGCGCGAGTTCGTTGTCATCGTTTATCAAAACGAGGACAAGTTGCTTTTGCCCGTTGAGCATCTAAATTTGATCGACAGATACGTCGCGGGTAGCGGTAGTATCGCGGTTTTAGACCGCCTAGGCAAGGCAAATTTCGCCAAGATAAAAGAAAAAGTTAGAGCCAAGCTTTTCGTTATCGCCTCAAAGATTATTTCGCTAGCCGCCCAGCGCGAACTAATCCGCGGCGAAATCATCGAAAAAGACGATGCGGAGTATCTAAATTTCTTGCAAAACGCGGGCTTTGCCTACACGAGAGATCAGGAGCGCGCATCAAGCGACATCGCAAACGATCTAAAAAGCGGCAAAGTGATGGATAGGTTGCTTAGCGGCGACGTGGGATTTGGTAAAACCGAAGTTGCTATGAACGCGATATTTAAGTGCGTAAAATCGGGCTTTCAGGCGCTATTTTTCGTGCCGACAACGCTTCTTAGCTCCCAGCATTTTAAAAGCCTAAAAGAGCGGCTGGGCAAATTTGACGTTAGCGTCTTTAAGCTCGACCGTTTCACGAGCGCGAAGGAAAAAGCGGTAGCCGTAAAGGCGCTGGAGACAGGACAGCCTTGCGTTTGCGTGGGTACGCACTCGCTTTTGTCGGTTAAGCCCTCAAATTTAGGCCTCATCATCATCGACGAAGAGCATAAATTTGGCGTAAAACAAAAGGAAAAACTAAAAGAGATTTCAAGCGCCTCGCACGTGCTATCTATGAGCGCGACTCCGATACCGCGCAGCCTAAATATGGCGCTTTCAAGTGTCAAGGGCTACTCCGTATTGCAAACTCCGCCAAGCTCGCGCCTAGACGTGCGAACTAGCGTGCGCGAGTGGGATGAAAAGGCGGTAAAAGAGGCCATCATGCGCGAACTGCGCCGCGGCGGGCAAATTTTTTATATCCACAACCACATCGCCACGATGCCTCAGGCAAAAAAGCAAATTTTAGACATCATGCCAAATTTACGCATCCTCACGCTGCACTCCAAAATAGACGCTAAAACGACCGAAGAGGAGATGATGAAGTTTGAAAACGGAGAATACGACGTGCTGCTAAGCACTAGCATCGTAGAAAGCGGCATCCACCTGCCAAACGTAAATACCATCATCATCGAGGGAGCGAATAAATTCGGCATCGCAGACCTACATCAGCTACGCGGACGCGTCGGCAGAAGCGACAAGCAGGCGTATTGCTACTTCCTAGTCGAAGACAAAAACGCTCTAAGCGAGGACGCGCTAAAACGCCTAGTCGCGCTTGAGAGCAACTCGTTTTTGGGCTCGGGCAGCGTGCTGGCGTATCACGATCTGGAAATCAGAGGCGGCGGCAACCTAGTGGGCGAAGCTCAAAGCGGCCATATCGAGGCGATCGGCTACTCGCTCTACATCAAGATGCTGGAAGAAGAGATAAATAAACTACTAAATAAAGAGAGCTTTGAGAGTGCGAAAATCGACTTAAAACTCAGCATAAACGCGTTTTTAAACTCGGAGTTTATCGGCGAGGATAGGCTACGCTTGGAGCTATATAGACGGCTTAGCAAGTGTAAAGAGGTCGCCGAGGTTTATGAGATAGAGGGCGAGATCGAGGATAGATTCGGCAAGCCCGACATTTACACCAAGCAGTTTTTAAGCCTTATTATAATTAAAATTTTAGCGATAAAAGCGGGCTTTAAAGCCATCTCAAACGCCGAGCAAAACATCGTGCTAACCGCGCAAAACGGCGAACAAACCAGACTAAGATCAAAGAGCAAAGACGATGACGACGTGATAGAGGAGATATTGATCTATCTTAGAAAACTAAATAAAGGACGGGCAGAAAAATGATAGACTGGAACACGACTGCCGCAGCGATTTATCGGCGCAAATTCGGCGCTTTAAAGGGCGTAACGGACGTTGATTTTACGCAGCTTGACGGGCTTGTGGGGATCGAAAAGCAAAAAGAAGAGCTCGTAGAAAATACGCGCAAATTTTTAGAAGGCGAGGGCGCTAATCATGCGATACTCTGGGGCGCGCGAGGCTGCGGTAAAAGCAGTCTGGTTAAGGCCGTTTTTACTAAATTTTACCCCGAGGGCCTTCGGTTAATCGAGCTAAAAAACGACGAGCTAGAGATGATACCAGAGATCATTTACGAGATTAGGGATAGCAACTTTAAATTTATCATTTTTTGCGACGACCTTAGCTTTGAGACGGGCGATAGGAGCTATAAATTTTTAAAACCCGTGCTTGAGGGTTCGATCGAAAAGGCGCCTAAAAACGTGCTAGTTTACGCCACATCAAAC
>CAUQMF010000149.1:0-3872 GCA_963518965.1 uncultured Campylobacter sp. | reverse complement strand
AAAGACCCAATATCGTCGTAGAGATCGACATCTCGCGAAGTCACGGCGATCTAAAAGAAAATGCCGAGTTCCACGCCTCTAGAGAAAAACAGGCCTTTATAGAAAGCCGTATAGCCGAGCTTAGCGACATAGTAAGCCGCGCTAAGGTAATCGACCCCGCAGAATACGAGCATGATAAGGTAAAATTCGGCTCCACGGTCGTCATCATGGACATAGAAACCGAGTTAGAAAAGACCTACACGCTAGTTGGCACGCCTGAGAGCAACCTGGAGCGCGGTCTAATCTCTATAAACTCGCCTCTAGCCAAACAGCTAATCGGCAAGAGCGAAGGCGACGAGGTCGCACTAAATTTACCAAACGGCAGAAGCGACGTAGAAATCGTATCGGTTAGCTACAAACCGATAAAATTTGAGGACTGATGAGAGAGTTTGCGCGAGCGTTTAGCCTTAAATTTATCTACAAGGCGAGTAGATTTGCGTCCGTTTTTAGGTTATACAAAAAATCCCTAAATGCGGCAAATATCGATAAACTCGCGATTAAATTTACTCTACCGGGGGTAGCGAGGGAATTTGCTTTGGTGCAGATTTTGCCGCCTTTAAATTTGACGGCAGGTTTTAAAATTTCGGGTTTGCCAAGCGCTAAATTTTTAAAAATCGCTTTAGCAAAATTTGCCTTGCTAAGTTCGCGCGACTTTAGGCTTGCGGCTACGAATTTAACGCTTAAAAAAGCAAAATTTTATGCCTGAGCCGATCGTTATAAAAGAGGGAGCGATATTTATCGCCGACTCGCACGAAAACGAAAACCGTAAAAATTTCCTACGGTTTTTATACGCGTTAAAAAGCGGCGAGATAAAGACGCCTCAGCTGTTTTTGATGGGCGATATGTTTGATTTTTTAGCCGCGCAGTGCGAGTTTTTCGTCAAATTTTACGAGCCTTATATCGACGTCATAAACGAGATAAGCAAAAAAACGGAAATTTATTATTTCGAGGGAAATCACGATTTTAATCTTGCCCCGCTTTTTAAAAACGTCAAAACCTATCCTATCGGCGCGCAGCCGGTTAAATTTGTTTCAAAGTGCCAAAAATGCGTTTTTATCGCGCACGGAGATATATTTTTGCCTTTGGTTTCAAAATACGCTTTGAGATTTTTGCGCGTCAAAATTTTTTTAAAAACGATGAATTTTTTCGATAAATTTTTAAATTTTAGGCTCTCGAAACGAATTTTAAATAAGCTTAAACGAAAAATTTTAGATTATAAAATCCCTAATTTTAAAGAGCTAGCCGAAGCTAAAGTATATCGGTATAACGGCCTTTGTAAGGCCGATATCGTCATCGAGGGGCACTATCATCAAGGCGATATTTTTGAGCTTGGTTCTCAAAAATATGTAAACGTGCCGTCTTTTGCATGCGAGCAAAGCTATTTTATAGTAGAATACGTTCCAAATATCAAGTTTGCTCGAAAGAGCGTAAAGGTTTAAAATGCTTAACAACGGTGAACTAAAAACCGGTTCAAACGAGATGGAGCTTGTTGATTTTCGTATCTTTAAACAATCAGGCGACAAGGTATATGAGGGTATATACGGCGTCAATGTCGCAAAGGTGCGCGAAATCATCAAAATGCCGAATTTAACCGAACTTCCCGGAGTACCCGAGTATATTGAGGGGATTTTTGATTTACGCGGGGTCGTGATACCCGTGATAAATTTAGCCAAATGGATGCAGATAAATGAGCCCAAAGACGCAGCGATCAAGCCTCGCGTCATCATCGCCGAATTTAGCGAAATTTTGATAGGTTTTATCGTCCATGAGGCAAAACGCATTAGGCGTATAAGCTGGGCGGATATCGAGGCGGCGACATTTGCTTCAAATGCCGGGACGCTAGATAAAGGTAAAATAACGGGCGTAACTCGCATCGAAAACGACGAGGTTTTACTCATACTAGATCTTGAAAGCGTAGTAGAAGAGCTTGGCATCTATAGTCCAAAAATAGAGGTCGAAATCGATCAAAGCAAGCTTTTAAGCGGTCTTGCTCTAGTCTTGGACGACAGCTCGACGGCTAGAAAGCTCGTAAAAGACACGCTAGAAAAAATGGGGCTAAAAGTAGTAGAGGCAAAAGACGGCGTAGAGGGGCTTGCTAGGATGGAGGATCTTTACGAGATGTACGGCGACAAGCTAAGTAATTTTTTAAGAGTCATATTAAGCGATATAGAGATGCCGCAGATGGATGGATACCGATTTGCTTCGACGATAAAAGACGATCCTAGGTACGCGGGAATTCCTATTATATTTAACTCGTCTTTAAGCAACGACTACAGCGAAGCTCAAAGTAGGGAAGCGGGAGCTGCGGCGTATCTGACCAAATTTGATGCGACGCTATTTTATAACGAGGTGCTTCGAGTAATCGAGGCGCACAAGAAATAAGGGGGGGAATCATGGACGATATGAAAGAAATAATGGAAGACTTCCTAGTCGAAGCCTTCGAACTAGTAGAACAAATAGACCATGACCTCATAGAACTTGAGTCAAATCCCGAGGATTTAGAGCTTTTAAATAGAATTTTCCGCGTCGCGCATACGGTTAAGGGATCATCTAGCTTTTTAAATTTCGACATCCTTACTAAGCTCACCCACCACATGGAGGACGTACTAAACAAAGCCCGCCGCGACGAGCTAAAAATAACTCCGGACATAATGGACGTGGTGCTAGAGTCCGTGGATATGATGAAAGGACTGCTGCACGGTATCAGAGATAGCGGTAACGATACGGACGTAGGCATCGAGATAGAAGATATCTGCAAAAGACTAACCGCGATATCCGAAGGCGAAGCCCCGAGTGCGGCCGCTAGCGAGCCTGCTCCCGCGGCGCCAGAGCCTGTGGTAGAGACGCCGAAAGAGCCTGAGCCCGAACCCGTTAGCGATGAAAATTTGTCAAATTTAAGCGATGATGAGGTAGAAGCCGAGATAGAAAGGTTGCTAAAAATAAGAAAAGCCGAGGATCAAGCAAGACGCGCTCAAAAAGCAACCGGAGGCGAAGCGCCAAAGCCAGCCGCACCGGCCGCGCCGCAAGCCGCCGCTCCCTCAAATTCGGCTCCGACTCCAAAACCAGCTCCCGCAAAGCCGGCCGATAAAAAAGAGGAGAAAAAAGTTCCCGCGACCGGAGGCGGAGGAAGCACGGACGAGCAGACTATACGCGTCGAGGTTAAACGCCTAGATCATCTGATGAACCTTATCGGCGAGCTGGTGCTTGGCAAAAACAGATTGCTTAAAATTTACGACGACGTCGAGGAGAGATACGAGGGCGAAAAATTCCTTGAGGAGCTAAATCAAGTAGTATCTAGCCTAAGCCTAGTGACTACCGACATACAGCTAGCCGTTATGAAAACGAGGATGCTGCCTATCGCGAAGGTGTTTAATAAATTCCCTCGCATGATCCGCGATCTAAGCCGCGAGCTAAATAAGCAAATCGACCTTGAGATCACGGGCGAAGAGACGGAGCTTGATAAATCTATCGTCGAGCAAATCGGCGATCCTCTCGTTCATATGATAAGAAACTCGTGCGACCACGGTATCGAAGACGGCGCGACCAGACTAGCCGCGGGCAAACCGGAAAAAGGCACCATACAGCTAAAAGCCTATAATGAAGGCAATCATATCGTAGTCGAGATCACCGACGACGGCAAAGGGCTAGACGCCGAGATGCTAAAGGCTAGATCGGTCGAAAAAGGTATTATCACCGAGCGCGAGGCCGATGCGATGAGCGATAAAGAGGCGTTTGGGCTTATATTTAAGCCGGGATTTTCGACTGCGGCAAAGGTAACTAACGTAAGCGGTCGCGGCGTGGGCATGGACGTCGTAAAGACCAATATAGAAAAG
>CAUQMF010000148.1:0-3947 GCA_963518965.1 uncultured Campylobacter sp. | reverse complement strand
TTTACTATAAACGCCGCCTTCAAAAACAAAAATCGGCGGTAAAATTCGAGTCAAGGATTTTGAGCTTTTTTTAGCCTCGATTAGTACTAAATTTGCCGCGCCATCCGCTTTTGGATGCACAAAACAAAGCCTAGTAAGCGTAAATTTAAACTCGCTCAAACAAAGCAAAATTTCAGCTAGACGCTTAGCGTCGTAACAAAAGCTAAAAACTCCGCGCGGCTTTAGCAGCGAATTTGCGCTACCCACAAGCTCGCTAAGCGGCAAATTTTCGCTATATCTAGCGGTGCGAAGGTGCTCGTTTTCGCTTTTTTTCGCGCCGTCGTGGTAAAAGGGCGGGTTTGAGACGATGAGATCATATCTTTTTTCGCTCTTAAATTTAGCAAAATCAGCCGTTATAAACTCAGCTTCAATACCGTTTTGGCTAGCGTTTGCGGCGGCTAAATTTACGTTAGCTTCCAAAATATCAAGCAAGCTAAGCGAAATTTTAGAAAAATCGCGCTTTAAAAGCAGCCCCAAAACCCCGCTGCCGCAGCCTACGTCTAGTACCTCGCCGCACACTCCGCCCTCACGGATAAAGTCGTACAAAAACATCGTATCGCTGTTGTAGCGGTAGCCGTTTTTGGGCTGAGTGATTATCATCTATAGACCTTTATGATAAAACCCTGCTTATCTTTGGATGTTATTATGTCGTTGCTGTACGATATGCGCGAAAAGTCGCCAAATTCATCTTTTATCAGCTCTCCAGCGACCTTAGCGCGCTCCTTGCCGATACCGAAATTTGCATATGAATCGATCTTTTCAAGTTCGTCTTGAGGGATGGTTTTTGCTACTTTTGAGGTGGTGATAAAGTTACCGCGGCTCACTATCGGCGTGATCTCAAAATAATAATTTGAATTATAGCTCTGCAAAAAGTCGCTTACTTTATTTTTGCACGTTTGCGTCGGCTTATCAGAGCCCGCACTCATATCCGTGCACTCGACGGAGGCGATGAAAACTACTTTTTTAGGCACTTCGGCTCTAAAATTTAGCTGAATTATCTTTTTTAGGTTTTCGTTTTCGCTCATTAGCTCTTCGTTTTTAGCCATTATTTGCGCTACTTCGCCCTTTGCGAGATTTCTTTGCGCGCTGGTTTTAGCTAAATTTTCCTTTGTTTGATTTAGATTTTGCGCCTCGTTTAGCGCTTGCTTTTTTAGCTCCGCTATCTCCTCGTCTTTTTTTGCTATTTGGTTTGTTAGCTCGTTTATTTGCTCTTTGAAGCTCTCGTTTGATTTTAGATTTTCATCGACTAGAGCAGTGATTTTATTGTTTAAAATTTTATAGTTTTGGATATTTTTTTTACCGGCGGCGATCTCGTCTGCTAGCAGCTCTTTTTGGGCGATTAGCGATTCGTTTAGCTCCGAGATTTTGGCGTCTGATTTTTGCAAAAGCTCGTCTTTTTTAGCCGATTGTTCTACTAGCTCGTCTATTTTGGCTTGATAGTCGTTTTGAGCGCTAATCGCGTTTTGACGAGCATTTTCGAGTTCTATTTTTAGCGCGTCTATTTGAGCTAAAAGCTTTTGCGCTTCTTTTTCAAAGTCTTGCGCTTGTTTTTCTATTTTCGCGTTTAGCTCGCTATTTGCCGTATTTAGCTCGTCGTTCATCGCTTTTAGATTATCTTTTGACTCGGCCTTTTTATTTGCGATTTCAAGACTTGCTTCAAGCTCGGTTATTTTTCTTTTGCCCGCATTGAGCTCTTTTTCTAGCGATGAAATTTGATTTTTATTGGAGCTTTGTAGGGATGAAATTTGAGCGTTAAATTCGCTCGAAACCCTCTTTATCTCGCTATCTTTTAGCCCCAGTTCGCTCATTAGCCTTGCGTTTTCGTTCTTTAGTTTCGCCGCCTCCGCCGTTGCCGTTTTTAGCTCGTTTTCAAATTTTGCCTTGCTGGTTTGCGCTTCGTTTTTTAGCGCGTCATTTTGAGCCTCTAGCCGTTTTAGCGCATTTTGATTTTCGTTTTGCGTTTTGGCGCTTGATTTGTCAAATTCGCTCTGCTTTTTTTCAAGCTGGGCTTTTAGATTTTTTATCTCTGCTCGTAGCGAAGTTAAATTTTGCTCTAAATTTTTATTTTTCTCGTTTTGGTCTTGTGCGTTGGCTAGTTTTTTATTTAGCTCATCGATCGCGCTTAGACGCTGTTTGTCGTTAGCGCCGGCAGCTTGCTTTCGTCTAGCTTCCAGCTCGGCTTTTTGCTCGTTTAGCTGATTTGTTATCTCTAGATTTTTACCGACTAGATCGAGGTTATCATCGTATAGGAGCTTGTTTTGCGCGCGCAGGACGCGGATTTGTTCTTTTAGCTCGGACTCGTTTCCCAAAACGGGCGCGTCGGTATCGTTTGCATCCAAATTTTTTTCATCTATCAAATTTGGCGTAATGCGATTTTGCGGGGTTAAATTTTTATCGTCTTTAGCCTGCGCAAGCTCGTCTTTAGGTAGTTCCTCGACATTCATTACCTGCACGGCGAGCTGTTTTGCGCTCTGATCGCCGCCTTGTTTAGAAAACTCGAAATACAAATAATAACCGCCAAGCGTAAGCAAGCAACCGCAGATAAAAAATAAGACTAAATTTAACGCTCTCAACTCTACTTTTCCTTGATGTTTTGAACTACCTTATGCGCGTGGTTTAGCGCTAGCACTATCGATCCGCCGTTTTTTAGCACGATGTCGCCGCCGATATACAGCCCGCCGACGCTGCTTTCGTAGTGCTCGTTTACGATAGGATCTTTATCCGCGTCAAGCTCTACTCCGCATTTTTGTAAAAAATCAACCGGGGTCGAGCCGCCGATAGCGTAGACGACTCTATCGTAGACTCTGATTTTGCCGTTTGAAAAGTGCGCCCTAACGCGTCCTGATTCGTTTTCTATCTCGGTGATATCGTGATTTAGGCGGACTTTTAACTTATTTGCCTTCTCCAGCTCCCAAAGCGCGGCTAAATTTACGTCGTTTACGCGGCTAAATTTGTCCTTACGGTACGCTAGAGTGGTTTTGTTGTATTGGCACAGCTCGATAGCGTACTCTACGGCCGAATTTCCGCCGCCGACGACCAGCACCTTTTCGCCGCTGGAACAGGAGTTTAGATTAAAATTTACGACTCCGTTTAGCGAAGGCGGGATTTTATAGTCCGGCTTGTTTGGACGCCCCATCTTACCGATACTTATCATCACGTTTTTGGCCTTGTAGTCGCCCTTTGCGGTGTGCACTAAAAACAAATCGTCCTTTTTTTTCACGCTTTCGACCTCGGAGTTAAAAACCGCTTCTATCTCGTCGTGGTCTAGCAGCTTATCAAAATAATCAAGCGTGCTTTCTTTCGTGCCGTCCTCAAAGGACACGATGCCGTGGATGGTGCTATCTTGACCTTTGTACTCCTTGTCCACGCGCTTGTTGTCTTTGTAAAATTTACGTATCGTTTGACTGTGATTGTCACCCTTTTCGAGAAGCAAGACTTTTTTTAATCCGTTAGCCCTAGCCTCTACGACGGTCGCGATACCGCAAGGACCGCCGCCGATAACGATAATATCGTAAACATCGCTCATTAATTTTCTCCGATTTTGATAATTTTTCATTAATGTAGCGAAAATTGGATTAAATTTTAAGAAATTCGCGAAATTTGGGGTAAATTTAATCTAAAAGCGCAAAAAGCGGCTAAATTTAAAAGAAAAAGACTGGCGGGAGCAAATTTGACTCGTTTAGATTCCGTAAATTTACGAGCCAAATTTGAGCCTTACTAAATTTACAAATTTATAAAAGGTCGCAAATTTAACCAAATTTACGCCTGCTAAAGCTAAATTTTCTTTAAAAACTCAGCGATTAAAAACGCGAGTTCTAGCGACTGATCGGCGTTTAGGAGCGGTTCGCAATGCGTCTCGTACCTGTGGGATAGATCGTTTTCGTTTATTTTAAACGATACACCCTTAC
>CAUQMF010000147.1:0-3998 GCA_963518965.1 uncultured Campylobacter sp. | reverse complement strand
CGCTAGTGACCTCGACGGCCTGTAGCGTCTCTTTGCCCGCTGCGTTCTCGCCGTTTTGTGCGGCTAAAATTTGAACCGATGCGAGCAAATTTATCGCCGCAACCGAAAACAAAATTTTATTTTTCATCTTTTTCTCCTTTTAAAATTTGATCTTTTTATCCATAAATAAATGCCCGAAACGCTAAGCGCAAGCGGAGCTAGCCCGCACAAAAACCAGAAAAATTTAGTCGCAGAGTTATAATCGCCGTAGTGAGCGCGCCTAAACGTCGATAAAAACTTATCCGTTTTGCTTGCTAGCTCGATATCTTTTACATCGATTAAATTTGCGCTGTTTTTATCGTAAGAAATGGTGCTTGAGTACTGGCTATGAAGGAAGCTTTGACTCGGTTTTTGCCCGTAAAGCGTGATATTTGCGCCGTCAAAAAACGGAAAACTAACGTAATGCGTCCTAAATCCGGGCATATCCGTGGCCGCTTTTTGCACGAGGGCGTCGATTGAGATATTTTTATCGTAAATTTGCGGACCGATTACGAATTTAGAATTATCAAAAGGCGGCATAAACATAAACCTAAGCTCCCACCAAGCCCCGCTAAGCGCGACCGCAAAGATAACGGGCGTCGAAAAAACGCCGATAAATTTGTGCGAATCGCTCATAAAAACCGCCATTCGCGCAAACCGAAGGCGCAGTAAATTCGCCCAAAAATTTCGGTAAACGATAAAACCGCTAATCGAAATAATAAAGGCAAAAATCGCCGTCAGACCAAGCAAAATTTGACCGCTTTTTTCAAGGAGTAAATTTTCGTGAAGCTCGGTAATAACCCCGATAAATCCGCTATCATGCGGCACGAGGCCGCTTTTTATCTCGCCGCTAAATGCGTCTAGATACACGCACGCCCACTCTTTTTGGCCCGCACCGTGAGGCAGTAGCCAAATTTTGTCCGTTTTTTGGGGATCTGCGTCGATATTCCAGCCTACGATCTCGTGATGCGGATACTCTTTTTCTATTTTTTCTCTTAGCTCGTCAAATTTTAATCTACTTTTCTGCTCGTTTTCGTCGCTATTTTTTACGACGTAGATAACGCCGGGCATTAAGATATTATTTATCTCATCTTTATAAACCAAAACAGAGCCCGTAAAGCAAACGATAACTAGCGGAATGCAAGATATGAGTGAAATATAAGTATGAATTTTATACATCGTCTTTTTGTCAAGTATATTCACGTTTAAAATTTGTCCTTTTAAAATTTACTCTAAATCGGTGCGGATTTTAGCATTTTAGTAATTAATAATTTCTAAAACCATTATCAAATAAATAAGGAATCTATATTTTGCGTTGAATATTTTAAAACAGGGTTTAGCAGAGGCAGACGAATGCAAAACGACAAATTTGTTACGTTAAATCACGGAAATGCATTTAATGTGGTCTCAAAGCAAAATCGGCTTTTTAGTTTAAACAAAACCAGCGCCCAACGGTAGAGCAAACGTCGAGCGCAAATTTGATGCAGGTCTCGCCGAAAGCAAACTCAAATTTGAGCCTTAAATTTCCTCTCTTTTATAAATTTTACTCACAAATTTATCTATCTTATACACCGTGCCAAAGAGCGCAGTAACTACTAGAATAGTTAGTAGCGTCGAGCTAATAAGCCCTGAAATGATCGAGATCGCCATCGGGGAGTTGCCCTCGTATCCGGCACCCCTGCTAAGCGCAAGCGGCAACATCGCAAATATCATAGCAAAAGTAGTCATCAGTATCGCTCGTAGCCTCTTAACTCCCGCGCGCACGATAGCTTCGTTTAGCGGCGCGCCCTCGTTTGCGTATCGGTTGGCGAAATCCACGACCAAAATCGCATTTTTACCCACCATGCCAAAAAGCAAGATCGCGCCGACCATGACAAACAAGCTAAAGGAGTTACCGCTAAGATACAGCCCGACCGCCACGCCGCCAAACGCCAGCGGCATCGAGATCATAATGATGATAGGCAGCACGAAGCTCTCGTAAAGCGCAGCCAGGATCATATAGATGAGCACGACGCTAAGGCTGATCGTAAACACAAAGGCCGCGTTCGTATCGTTCATCATCTCGATAAAGCCCGTCATCACATAGTCGTAGCCCGCAGGCAAAATTTGACCGATATTTTCGTCGATACCCTTTTGTACGGCGCCTAGCGGGACGTTATCCACGTTTGCGACGATCCTGATCTGGCGCTGTTTGTTAAAGCGGTTTATCACAGAAAAGGTCTTGCTCGTCTTAAACTCCGCCACCGCACTTAGGCTTATGCTCTCGCCGTGAGCGTTTTTGATCTTTAGTTTTTGCAGCGCCTGCGCGTCCTTGCGGTACTCGTCGTCAAACCTCAGTATCATATCGTACTGCGCGTCGCCGTTATCAAAGCTACCAAGCCTATTTTGCCCAAAGGAGGCATATATCACCTGCGCGACCGCGCTAGGATCGACGCTTAGGCGTTTGGCTTTGTCTTTATTTACGCTGATTTGTAGCTCGTTTATCTTGTCCTCGTTATCGCTGCCCACATCCGTCGTGCCCTCTATCGCGCGCACCATCGCTATGGCTTTTGGCAGGATTTCGTCTAGCTTTTCTAGGCTATCGCCCGTGATCGTTAGCTGAACCGGCTCACTGTCGCTGCCCGTATCGACGTATGGTATCTGCAGGACTTTGATGCTGAGACCTTCAAATTTAAGCTTTTTTCTATACTCGTCCATTATCTGCGTTTGGCGCTCTTTTCGCGACTCAAAGCCCTTTAGGCGGACGTAAATTTTAGCCTTATACGCGTCCTTTGAGTCCGTATAGCCCGCGATCATATAGGAGTACTCGACGCGCGGATCGCTATCTACCTCGCGCACGACCTCGCCGGCTCTAGCACTCATAGCCTCGACCGAGATACCCGGGCTTGCTTTTAAAAATATCTCAAACTGCCCCTCGTCCTCGACGGGCAAAAAGTCCATACCGACCTTACCCGCTAGGCTCATACAAAGAGCCAGTACGCCGAAGGTAAGGATAACAAACGCGGTTTTAAACCTCAAAATAAGCTTCAAAAGCCGCTCGTAACCGCTCTCAAGCGCCTCAAAAAATGGCTCCGTCACGCGGTAAAATTTACTCTCGCCCTCGCTCAAAAACCTCGCTGCCAGGCTAGGTATCAGCATAATGCAAACCAAAAACGACACCACGATACCGCCGCTCACGCTCATACCAAAGGAGTTAAAATACTGCCCGACGATGCCCTCCATAAAAGCGATCGGCACAAACACGCAAAGCAGCACCGCGCTAATGCTAAGCACGCTAAAGGCTATCTCGCGCACGCCCTCAAAGCTTGCTTTTAACGGATTGCTCTCGCCTTCTTGCATCTTTTTGGAGATATTTTCTACGACCACGATCGCATCGTCGATAAATATACCGATACCAAGCGTGAGAGCCAGCAGCGTGAGGCGGTTTAGATCAAAGCCCAAAACATCGATGATAAAAAACGTCCCCACGATACTAGCCGGGATCGCGAGTGCAGCGATGATAGTCGCGCTAAAGCTTCGCAAAAAGAAAAAGACGATGACGACCGTGAGCGCGACGCCCAGCATCATGTCAAATTTGACCTGATTTATGTGCTTTAGGATACTCTCGCTCTTTTCATAAACCCGCTCTACTTCGTAGTTTTCGCCCAGTTTTGCGGCTAGATCGCCGGTTTTAGCCTTGAGCGCGTCTATCGTCTCGATCGTGTTTGCGCCGCTTACTTTTATAGCGTCAAGCAACACTCCGCGCTTGCCGTTATACATCGCTACGGCGTCGGTGTCGTGATGAGATAGCTCAATGCGCGCGACGTCTTTTAAAAACACGTCCTTTTGCAGACGGATCTCCTCTAGCTCGCGCACGCTTTTAGCGTCGAATTCGCTCTTTAAAAATATCTCGTATTCGCTGTTTTCGAGCTTTCCTAAAGGCGCTTTTAAATTTTGCGATTTGATTATATTTATGACTGAGGCTGCGGTCAGGGCGTATT
>CAUQMF010000146.1:0-4056 GCA_963518965.1 uncultured Campylobacter sp. | reverse complement strand
GGGCCGAGCTAAGTCCGGTTTTTACGTTTACGCCAAGGATTGCCGAGCCTATTTGCTTGGTATAAACCACGCTTGTTTCGTTGGCGAGTTTTAGCGTCATCACGACTTTGGCGCTTTGACGTTTTTTCTTTAGCGGCAAAAGCTTTGCCAGCACGATGTCGCCGTAGTGCGAGGCGTTTAAATTTTTATTTTCTATTATTATATCTTGCTTGAAACGTTTGTCGTAAGGCGCCAAAAAGCCCGTGCCGTTTGCGCTTATATCGAGTTTGCCGCAGACAAAGCCGTCGTTTAGATAGTAGCGATCTTTGTGCTGGCTTACGGCATTTAAATTTAGTAAATTTCGTAGGATTTCTTTATCGGCGGAGGCGACTTCCTTTTCGCTCGCTCCGTCAAGCAGTTTGGTTAAAAATTCTTTCACAAATTCGCTTTGACTTTTGCGACGGCTTCTAAAAATTTATCTTGCGCAAAGCCGTATTCGTCTAGACACATTAGCGTATTTTGTAGTCCGTCGTCGCTAAGTTGGCTAAAGATATTTACGGCGTTTTTGACGACTCTGAGAGCTTTTGAGTAGTCTTTGATATGCTCGGGCGCATCGTCCGGATCGTTTGAATAATATATCGCCTCTACTAGCTCGGTTTCTAGGTTCCATTGCTCGAAAATTTTAGCCGTTACGGTTTCGTTTGAGATGCCTACGATCTCGGTTTCTAGATCGGATAGATCAAATGGATTTGAAATTTCTTTTAATCTTTTTCTAAATTCGTCCACCTTGCCTTTTTCGTTTAACTCATGAGAAATCACGATTTTGCCGACTTCTAGCATAAACGAAGCGGGGCTTAACACGGCGAGTTCTTTTGCGTCGATCTTAGAGTACCAATTGTAAGTGAGCGCATTTTGCATTATGGAAATATTTAAAAAGTCGTGGCTAGTAATGCCGTAAGGGTCTAAATTTATCTTAAAGTTCTTTTTAACGGCACTTGAGAGCGCGAAACCGCGTACGGTCGCCATACCAAAAAGCGATACGGCCTTTTCGATTGTCGTTATTTCGCGACTAAATCCATAAAGCGGAGAATTTGCCGAGCGTAAAATATTCGCCGTTAGCATCGGGTCTTTGGCGATTATCTGGGCTAGGTCGCCTAGCGAACTATTTTCGTTTGAACAGACGGCTTGGACTTTTACTACCGTATCGTCTAGCGGAGGGAGCGCCTTTATATGTTTGTAGATTGAATCATTCATAATCTTTACACTCTGTATCTATAAATTTTTATAATCGGCAATTTTACACTAAAAGGCTTTTTAATAAACTTAAATCGAGTCTAAGTCAAGTTTATTTCAGCGCGCAAATAGTATAATCACGCAAATTTATCTTAAAAACAAAGGAATGCAAAATGGCTGTAAATATTTATTACGACAAAGATTGCGATTTGAGCTTGATTAGAAGCAAAACCGTCGCGATGATAGGTTTTGGCTCGCAAGGACACGCGCACGCCGAAAATTTGCGCGATAGCGGCGTAAAGGTAATCGTGGGCCTGGCAAAAGGCGGCAGGAGTTGGGCGAAGGCCGAAGCAAAGGGCTTTGAGGTAAAAACGGTAGCAGAGGCTGCAAAAGCTGCCGACGTCGTTATGATTTTAACTCCCGATGAGCTTCAAGCCGAAATTTTCGAGCGAGAGATTAAACCTAACTTAAAAAGCGGCGCGGCGATCGCGTTTGGGCACGGATTTAACGTGCATTTCGGACAGATCAAAGCTCCCGAGGACATCGACGTCATCATGATCGCTCCAAAAGCGCCCGGCCATACGGTAAGAAGCGAATTTGTGCGAGGCGGCGGTATCCCCGATTTAATCGCCGTAGAGCAAAACGCAAGCGGAAAGGCTAAAGATCTAGCTCTAAGCTACGCTAGCGCGATCGGTGGCGGCAGAACGGGCATCATCGAGACAACCTTTAAAGACGAGACCGAGACCGATCTTTTCGGCGAGCAGGCGGTGCTTTGCGGCGGACTTTGCGCGCTGGTAAACGCCGGCTTTGAGACGCTAGTGGATGCCGGATACGAGCCTGAGATGGCGTATTTTGAGTGCTTGCACGAGCTAAAACTAATCGTGGATCTAATGTATCAAGGCGGCATGGCGGATATGCGCTACTCTATCTCAAACACCGCAGAATACGGCGACTACGTGAGCGGACCGCGCGTCATCGGCGAAGACAGCAAAAAAGCGATGAAGGAAATTTTAAAAGAGATCCAAAACGGTAAATTTGCAAAAGACTTCATCCTCGAGCGCAAGGCCGGATACGTCCGCATGAACGCAGAGCGCGGCATCGCCGAAAGAAGCCTACTAAATCAAACCGGCAAAAAACTACGCTCTATGATGCCTTGGATTAGCTCTGGCAAACTCATCGACCAAAGCAAAAATTAATTGAACCCAAAATCCAGAAAAAGATCTGCCAAAAAGCGTCCTAAAAAAGGGCGCTTGCGAGGCGGATTTAAGCTACTGTTTTCCGCTATTTTTATCGCCTGTATTTTGCTCATCGGCGCATTTTATTTTTTGGACGTTAAATTTAAGCCGGATGCCGCCGAAAAACTCATCGCAAAGGCGCAAGAGTATCTAAGCGTTTCTAAAAAAGAAGAAACGGCAAATTTGGCGTCGTTTAAGTCCGGCGCCGCGGATGCGGACGAAGTCCAAAATAGCTACTCTGGCGTGCATTCTAGAGCGAATTTAACGGATATCAAAGCTCTTTTTGCGCAAGCTTCGGTAAATGAGGCGAGTTTAGAAAAAAAATATGACGGCGCAGGCGCGGCTTTTTTACAGGCTTCGCATACGCAAAGCGAGCTTGGTTCGGATTTTTTAAACGACGATCAAGACGAGCGAACGAAATTCGTAAAGCATCAAAACGTCATCGCGCGCGATAAAATTTCTCTTGAGTCGCGCGATCCTTCCGAGCTTGAGGGCGCGGTAAAAAACGGACTAGCTAAAAAGGACGGACGAGGAAATGAAAATCTAAACTCGCCCGATCCATACGGCGAACGAAACGGCGAATTTGACGGCATCCAGGCCTCAAAAAGCGCAAACAAAACGCAAAGAGATGCTCTAGAGCAGACACTAAAAAGTCCTAAATTTACTATAGATTTCGGCGCGCAAAACGCGGGCGAATCGGGACTGGGCGATACCGATGCCGCGGGCGTAGACAAAAGCGCGCAAACGCAAAACCAAGAAGGCAGACAAGACGCTAAAGTAAGCATCCAAATGAGCGGCCAAAACGCGCGGGATAAAGAGGATGCGCAAAGCGCTAAAAACGAGGATAAAGCTGACGGCAAAAAGGACGAAAAGCCGCAAAAGCTCGCAGGCTCTATCAGCGAAGATAAAAAATCTAAAATTTACTCAAAACCAGGAGCTAAACCGCGTCTAGTCATCATCATCGACGACGTGGCGTATAGACACCAGGTGGACGCGATAAAATCGGTAAATCTAAAGCTTACGCCGTCCTTTTTCCCGACAACCTCCGCTCACCCCGAGACGCCTGTTTTGGCGCGGCGTTTTGGCTTTTACATGATCCACCTGCCTATGCAGGCTCTAGGCGGCTTTAAGGGCGCTGAGATCGGTACTCTCACGGTAAACGACGACTACGAAAAGATCTCAAAAAAACTGCAAAGCATCAAGCGAGACTTTCCGAATCTAAAATACATCAATAACCACACGGGCAGCCGCTTTACGAGCGATGCGGCCGCGATGGATAGGATGATGCGAGCAGTACGGGACGAAAATTTGATATTTGTCGATAGCAAGACGACCTCGCCGACTAAGGTCTACGGCGCGGCGAAAAAATACTCTATGCCATACATCGCGCGCGACGTGTTTTTGGATCACGACGGCTCCAAAGCGGCCGTGCGAAAGCAGCTAAAATACGCCGTCGAGCTAGCCAAAAAGCGCTCATACGCTATCGCGATCGGCCATCCGCACAAAAACACGCTCGAAGTCCTGCAAGAAAGCGCAAAACTCCTGCAAGAGATCGAGGTCGTTTATCTAAAGGATCTTTTTTGAACGTCCTAACCGCGCTCCCACGCGG
>CAUQMF010000145.1:0-4058 GCA_963518965.1 uncultured Campylobacter sp. | reverse complement strand
TACTTGCGCTTGAGTTACTGCCATGTGGACTCCTTTTAATGTTCTTAGTTATGGTCTGACGTCTTAAAGGCGGGTTAAAAAGCTAAAAAGTTCTATACTTATAGGCTTAAAACGGATTAAATTTTATTTACTGCTCAGCATCTAAGGCATATCAGACTTTTGGCTTCGGCAAATAAATCCCAAAAGTTTGATTAATAAAATTTAAGTCCGCATCTAAACTTAAAACCGCTTTAAAAAGTTGAGGGATTATATCAAAAAAAACATATAATTTAATTAATCGGCTATTTAAACTAGCATTTATGGCTTTTGCCGCTTAAATTTAGCTTTAATTTAGCTATTTTTAAATATAATCCAAGCTTCAATTCACACACACCAGTCCTAAAATTTGGTTGCATTTGTCAAAAGCAAATGTTAATGGGTGTGGAGGAGAAACCTAAATTTCGGGGAAACCCACAAGGAGAAAACTCATGGTAACAATGAGAGATTTGCTAGAGTGCGGCGTTCATTTCGGACACCAAACGCGCAGATGGAATCCGAAGATGAAAAAATTCATTTTCGGCGAGAGAAAAGGTATCTATATCATAGATCTACAAAAAACTATCCGCTACTTCCGCTACACTTATAACGTCGTTCGCGATGCGGCTGCGGAGGGTAAGACTATACTTTTCGTAGGCACTAAAAAACAAGCCGGCGCAACTCTAAAAGAGTATGCCGAAAAATGCGGCATGCCGTACGTAAATCACCGCTGGCTAGGCGGCATGATGACAAACTTCGGCACTATCCGCCAATCTATCCGCAAGCTCGAAGTAATCGAGGCTATGGAAGAAGACGGCTCTATAAATTTACTAACTAAAAAAGAAGCTCTAATGCTTCGCCGCAAAAAAGAGAAGCTTCTAGCGTCTCTAGGCGGTATCAGAAACCTAAAAACCGTGCCTGATATGATTTTCGTCATCGACACCGTGAAAGAAAAAATCGCCGTACAAGAGGCTAACCGCCTAAAAATACCTGTCGTAGCTCCGATCGATACAAACTGCGATCCTGACGTTATCGACTTCCCGATCCCTGGCAACGACGACGCGATCCGCTCGGTTCAGCTTTTCTGCCAAGAGATGGCCGAGGCTATCATCGAGGGACGCTCTCAGCTTGAAAAAGACGGCGGCGAGCAAGAAGAAGGCAAAGAGGCCGTAAGCCAAGCCGAAAAAGACGCAGTCGTAAACGAGGCTGTTAACGAAGACTTCTCCGAGGACTTCAGCGAGGACGAAGAGTAATGGAAATCAGCGCACAAATGGTAAAAGAGCTCCGCGAATCAACCGGAGCCGGAATGATGGACTGCAAAAAGGCGCTAGCCGAGGCTAACGGCGATATGGAAAAAGCCGTTGATATCCTGCGCGAAAAGGGTCTAGGTCAGGCCGCTAAAAAAGCCGACCGCCTAGCTAGCGAAGGTCTTGTGAGCGTTGTTGTTTGCGATCACTGCAAAACAGCGACCATCAGCGAGATAAACTCTGAGACCGACTTCGTCGCTAAAAACGCTCAGTTTCAAAATTTGACCAAAGATGCTACGGCGCACATCCAAACAAATTTGATAAAAGACGTCGAGAGCCTAAACGCAAGCGTTATCAACGGCGTTAAATTTGAAGATTATTTTAAAACCCAGATCGCTACTATCGGCGAAAATTTGGTCGTTCGCCGCTTTGAGACTATAAAAGCGGACGACAAAGGCGTAGTAAACGGCTACGTGCACTCAAACGGCCGCGTAGGCGTGCTTATCGGCTTAGCTTGCGAAAGTGCGGAAATTGCAAACAAAGCGGCTGAATTTGCAAGAAATTTGTGCATGCATGCAGCTGCTATGAAACCAAGCGTTATAAGCTACAAAGACCTCGATAAAGATTTTGTCGAGAAGGAATTTATCGCACTTCGCGCCGAGCTTGAAAAAGATAACGAAGAGCTAAAGCGCCTAGGCAAGCCGCTTCATCACATTCCTGAGTATGCTAGCCGCTGCCAGATAGGCGATGCCGAGCTTGCTAAAGCTACAAAAGCGATCGAAGAAGAGCTAAAAGCCGAGGGCAAACCTGAGAAAATTTGGGACAAAATCATCCCCGGTAAGATCGAGAGATTTTACGCGGATAACACCGTTTTAGATCAGCGCCTTACGCTACTTGGACAGTTTTACGTAATGGACGATAAAAAAACTATCGAGCAAGTCGTTGAAGAAAAAGGCAAAGAGCTAGGCGGCAAGATCGAGGTAGTAAAATACGTTCGCTTCGAGCTTGGCGAAGGCCTAGAGAAGAAAAACGAGGACTTTGCGGCCGAGGTTGCGGCGCAAATAGGCTAAAATTTAATGGAAATCTTAAAGGGCGTAAATCTAGGCTTTGCGTATGATTATACGCTCTTTGAGGATGTAAATTTAAGCGTAAATGCCGGCGGTAGCTGCGCCATAACGGGCGTCAGCGGCTGCGGCAAATCAACCATACTCCACATACTTTCCACTCTTTTGCGACCCAAAAACGGCGAAGTTATCTACGGCAGCAAGTCGCTTTACGAACTACCTGCAAACGAGCTTTTGCGTATCCGCAGATTTGATTTCGGTATCATTTTTCAGGCGCACTATCTTTTTAAAGGCTTTAGCGCGCACGAAAATATCGAATTAGCTTCCGTTTTATCCGCTCAAAAAATCGACGATGAAATTTTGGCAAATTTAAAGATAGACGGCGTGATAAATCAAAAAGTAGGCGAGCTAAGCGGCGGGCAGCAGCAGCGCGTATCGATCGCTAGAGTGCTTTGCAAAAAGCCGCGCGTGATATTTGCCGACGAGCCGACGGGAAATCTAGACAAACAGACCGCAAACGAAGTGATGCAAACGCTGTTTAACTATATCAAAGCAAACGATGCGGCGCTGGTTTTGGTCACTCACGACAACGAGCTTGCGCAAAGATGCGACGAGGTTTACCGCCTCGAGGACAAAAAGCTCTCTTTAACTTCGCGTTAATTTGCTTAATTTTTTGATATTTCTGCCAAATAGTCTGTATGCTATTTTGCTAAATTTAGCCTTTGGCGATATTGCCAGGTAGAGTAGATAGCTTGATTATTTAGTAAAATTTTGGCCTAATTTTTTTGATTAAATTGCAGCGGTTGCGGCGCTGTATTTGCAGTAACGCCGGTAGAAATAGCCCAGGCTTTTGCGCGCAGCTTTAACCGCTTAAATTTAACGAAAAGGCCGGCTTTGCCTTAGCTTGTTTTGACTGTTTTATCGTTTTATTTTTGCGGTAAAGTCGTCCATCAAATTTAGCCTAGTAACGGCGTTTGGATTTTAAAAATAGATCATTTTGCTAACGCTAAACGTGCCACAAATATATGTTTTATCCGTGCAGCGTCTTTGATGAATTTAAGCCTTAAATTTAGTAAAAACGCAAAACCGCTTTGACCTTGGAGGTCAAAATAGCGGCGCGTCTAACCGTAAGTACTCGTAGATTTTTATAATATAAAATCATAAATTTGCGCCGTTTTCGTCGCCGAATTTTGCCTTGCGCGGTTACATAATCGAAAATTCTATTTGAGGCAAGGCGGCGTTTAAAATAAAACTATAAATCAAGCCGTCTATTTAGTAGTAAATGCCGCGCATAGACGTATGGACGCGAGATTTGACAAAGTAGTCGTAAGCTAAAGGGAACGTAAATTAGGCATTAACGGCGTAACGCAAAAACCAAAAATAACGCGATAAAAATAAGGTTAAATTTCACGAGCTATTTTTGCGATAAGCAAGCTAAATTTAACCCCAAATAAAAGTAAATTCTACTAAAATAGCCACAGATTTCGTACGAAAATCGGTTGGTTAGCCGCGCTAGGTTTTAGAAGCGCAAGCTAAATTTATTTAGACGAAAACCAAGCCGAATGCGAAAATTTAAATCAAAAACGAAAGAGTCAGGTGGAACTAGTCGAGTTTTTCGCGCCCGAGCGCGTCATCACCTTTATGCTACTGTTTGCGCGTATCGGCGGGCTGATGTTGTTTTTCCCGTTTTACGGACACGAGCAGATCCCTATGAGCGTCAAGACCGCGTTTT
>CAUQMF010000144.1:0-4116 GCA_963518965.1 uncultured Campylobacter sp. | reverse complement strand
GGCGCTCAAGCTCGAGGCTAGGCGACGAGAGATCGTTTATGGTGAATTTTCACTATAATTTTTAATTAAATTTAAGCAGGCTCGTCGCGCGGTTAAATTTACGCGCGCGGCCAGCAAACTCGCTTTTAGCTCGCTCTTTTATACGATTCTTAGCATTAAGCTAAATTTAGATACATTTAGATTTTAAATTTTAGGAGGATAAATGAAAGCTAAATTTTCTATCATAGCCGCTGTTTTGGCGCTAGTTGGATGCGGCGATAACAACATAGATACCGTAAAAAACTACACTCTACCGCAGAAAAAATCAATGACGATAGGAGCGGCCGTAGACGGGTATGAAGGCTGCAAAAACGTTAAGTGGGAGGATGTCAGCGCAAAGGATTTAAAAGCGGTCAAAGTAACCTGCGAGGTCTCGGACGCTATCCTTAAAGCCCAGTTTGACAACCAAAACGCCAGATACGAGGAGGCCGTGCAAAAAGCCAAAGACGAGGCGCAAAAAAACGTAGACAAGGCGCTAGAGCGGATAATGAAAACCTATAACGACCTAAAAACCGAGACCAGCGTCGATGCTAGCAAAGAAGAGCTGCTTGCGTTAGCGAATAAATTTTGTAAATACGACGAGGAAAAAGAAAAGAAACGCACCTTCGACGCGCCGGTAACCTGCGATAACGACGCTCTAGCTAGCGAGCTTTTGGATAAACATAAGCTAAACGGAAGATCTCTTATATTTGCTACTTTCGTAAATCAGTTTCAGTGGGTTGCGCTTGACTCGCAGCGTCCGCCAAAGCCTATATTTTTCGGCGATATGCCAAAGAAAATCGGCTCGCGTTCGTATGAGATTAAATTTATCATAAACACAGATAAAACCGTCGATGTAGATCGTAAAGCTGCGATGATAGAAGACGGGGAGCGCAGGGATATTAGCGGCAGCGTGCTTAGCAAATTTTACGACAGATAGGGTTTGGCCGCTTGCGTCATTAGACACCTAAGGCTTGCATTTTGGATTACGTCTTTAAGGATCGCCGCATCTTCTTAACGCCCGTAAAGTTGTGTAAGATTTACCAAGCATGAAGGCTTTTTGCAGGTAAATTCGAGCGATTTAACTTTAGTCTTTTTATGCTTTAAAATCGAGTTTAAATTTAGATTTAGCGCAAATTTTATCCGCGCTAGTTTATCTAAATTTAGGCGATTTAAAACGTAAGCGTTAGCCTTGATTTTGCTTTATCAATCGCTCCAAAACTTGGTTTAGCGCCTAAATTTATTAGACGGGCTTACCCTACTCGCGTTTAAATTTGCAAGCCTTTTACCGATTGTGATTTAGTTTTTGCGATATTTGTGCGGTTGTCGCAAACTAAATTTACGCTCAAATCTAGCCCGAATTCGACTTTTATTAGACCAACAAAATACTTCATATAAACCTTGCTAAATAAGCGTAAATTTACGCCTGCAGAGTCAAAACAAAATATACGCCGCTCTCATTTTGTTTTTGTCTTTTGCGCTATTTTACCACTTTTGCAAACTAGGCGAGCCTAACCAGCTAGTTTTTAAAATTCGCATAAATTTAAAACCCTCAAATTTACTCTGGCGGCTTTTTGCGTTTACTTTTTGGCTTTATACGCGCCGACGTTTTAGTTTGTCTTTTTACGCCGCACTTTCAAAATTTGACGACTACTTCAAAACCGGCAACAGACGCAACCCAAATTTAGTCGCTACGTCCAGGTAAAATCCAAGCGTAGCCGAAAAATTTAGCCGCGAGCATAAAGGCTCAAAGAGCGGCATCCAAAGTAAATTTAACAAACTTAAAAAGCGGACTCGGCAATACGGCTTTGCATTTTTGCAGGTCGGGTTTTATGGGCAAGCATAAAATTTAATATAAAAATATAAAGCTTAAAAATAGCGACCGCACAGGGTGCCCGCCTACAGGCCAAGCGTAAAAAACGTAAAAATAGATTGAGAACAAAACTCCCGATTAGAAGAGATTAATTTATAAAACAAGAAAAAGAGGCGGACGAGAGGCAAAGCCAAGCGCCCGCGTAAATTTAGAAGCGTTGTCCGATAGTAAATTCAAACGTACTCGTATCGTCGCCGTCTTGCTTTTTGAGCGGTTTAGCAAAGATTAGCTGAAGCGGTCCCATAGGCGTTACCCACTCGATACCGGCGCCCGCGCTATATCTGCTTATACGTCCGTCGATATGATCTACGATACCAGGAGCCGTGACGTTTGCGATCTTGCCGTGGATCACGCCGTAGTCAAAGAACAGCACGCCGCGCATCTTTACGCGCTCTATTAACGGAAAGCTAAGCTCGGCCGAGCTATTAAACGACATATCGCCGCCTGTCTCATACCAGCTGCCGCTAGAGACTTTGACTTTAGGAGAGACCGTTCTACTCTCAAATCCGCGTAGATTTCTGATACCGCCTAGATATAGTCTCTCGTTGATAGGCACCCAGCCGCGATCCCAAATTTTACCGAAGCTTGATTTAAACCTGAAAATAAGGTCGTAGTCCACCCACTCTCTAATGCCCTGATACCAGTTAAAATTCGTTCTGCTCTTTAAAAATTTCTCGTCGCCGCCCACGCCCGCAAACTCTAGGCTGGTGCTTGCGATGATACCGGTGCGAGGCAGGTAATAATCATCCGTGCTGTTATAAGTAATAGACGGGATGAGCGAGCTTTTTAGGCTCTTGCCGTCTTTGTAGCCGACGGTTTTTAACACATCACTAAGTCCACTGATACGGCTTTGTTCGATGATATAGCCCAAAGACGCGCTTAAATTTCTGGTTAGTTTTCTACCCACTACGACGTTTAAGCCGTATGATTTCTCGTCGTAGCTGTTCCAGTTATAGTCGTTAGCGTATAGCGTGCCGCCAAGGCTATATTCGCTATCAAAAAGGCGCGGGTTGGTTAAACCTATCTGGCCTGAGAGTTCGTTATCGCTTCTATCGACGCTTACGACGCCCTTCATGCCGCTACCGAACACGTTCGTATCCGACAAACTTGCGTTAAGCAACAAACCGTCCGAGCTGCCGTAGCCGATACCGCCGCTAATAGAGCCGGTGGAGGCCTCTTTTACTTTTACGAGTAGATCGACTTGATTTGCCCCGACGCGTTGCTCCTCGATCTCGACATCGTCAAAGTAGCTCGTTCGCTTTAGCGCGTCCTTGCTATCTTGCAAGTCGGTTCTACTATATAAGTTTCCCTCCGTGAGGTATAGCTCGCGTCTAACGACTCTATCTACGGTTCTATCGTTACCTGAAATTTGTACGTTTCTTATATATACTTTTTCGTCCGGCACGACCTCGTAGACGATACTTACGGTCTTATCCTCGACGTTTTTCTTGGTTTTTGGATTTATCCTTACGAATGCATATCCCTTATCCGCCACGATATCGTCGAGCTTTTTCATGTCTTGCCTTAGGCGAGCGGAGTTCATCACGTCGCCGCTCTCTAGCCTAAAGTCTTTTAAAATTTTCTCTTTATCAAGCTCTAAAAACTCAGGCGCTTCGATATCTACGCTAGATACCCTATACTGCTCGCCCTCGGTCACGTAGTAGGTGAGATCTGCGGTGTAGTTATCCATATAGGCGTTTAGATACGGGTTTGAGACGGTGGCGTCTAGGTAGCCTTTTTGGTAGTATTTGTCTTGGATTCTCGCAGGATCGTTTGGTAGCTCAAAAAGCTTAACCTTACCGTCGTTTCTACCCCACATCCAGCCCATAAATTCGCGCTCTTTATTCGCTACCACAGGCTCCACGTCGTCATAATCAAAAAGCTTTGCGCCGACTAAATTTACGTTTTCTATTATGATATTTTCGCCGCGATTTATGTTCATGGTGACAAAAAGGCTGCTTTCATTGCCCGCTACCGGCTCTTTTGTTACGTCCACGATAGTGTCAAAGTATCCTTTTGACTCGTAATACTGCCTTATGCGCTCTTTTGCGCGCTCGATGGCTAGCTCGTCGTACATATTGCCTTGCTTGATGTTGATTAGCCCGTCGATAGCGGTTTTGTCGTTAGTCACTACGCCCTTGATATCGATACGAGCGATGCTAGGCTTTTCTTTTACCGTTACGGTTACGTCGCCGCCCTCGTTTTCGATATATATATCGTCGAAG
>CAUQMF010000143.1:0-4153 GCA_963518965.1 uncultured Campylobacter sp. | reverse complement strand
CTTGCCGTGCTGATGCCTATCGTGGCGTCCATGGGCGGAAACACCGGCACGCAGTCGCTCACCGTAACCGTGCGCCGACTAAGTTTGGGATAAATCTAATTTAAAAACGCCGCCGTTGCGCTAAAACGAGAAGTAGGCATCGCGCTCATAAACGGGCTAACCTTTGCTTGCTTGATGGGCGTCATCGCTTCGATTTGGTTTAGTCGCCCGATGCTAGGCGTGGTTATCGGCGCTTCGATGCTTATAAATTTATTTTTTGCCGGATTTTTCGGTACTTTGATACCGCTAAGCTTAAAGAAATTTAACATCGATCCCGCCGTCGGCTCTGCCGTGCTGCTTACCACCGTTACCGATACGGTCGGATTTTTTAGCTTTTTAGGACTGGCAAAATGGATACTGCTGTAAAAAATATCAAGATAGAAAATTTAACCTCTCCGCGCTACGTAAAGCCGTATCAAATTTCGTTTGATCTGTGCGGAAGGCCCGTCAGATGGGAGTGCGTAAAGGCTCACGACAGCGTCTCGGCTCTACTTTATCATACGGATAAAGACGCGTTTTTGCTGGTTAAGCAGTTTCGCCCCGCCGTTTGGTTTAATATCCAAAGCGCAAAAACGGGGCCGCTAAATTTAACGCAAGAGGGCGAGGAAGGCTATACATACGAGCTTTGCGCGGGGCTAATGGATAAAGGTAAAAGCGAGGAGCAGACCGTCATCGAAGAGATCGCCGAGGAGACGGGCTTTGCAGCTAGCAAGGTAGAGCGCATAACATCCACGCGCGGCGCGCTAGGTTTTGGCGGGGCGAGGCAGACGATGTTTTTTGCCGCGATAAACGACGATATGAAAATCGGCGAGGGCGGCGGCATAGACGGCGAAAATATCGAGCTAGCCTACGTGCCGGTTAAAGATGCGCGCAAATTTATGTTTGACGAGAGTAAAAGCAAGGCTGCGGGACTACTTTTTGCTTTTATGTGGTTTTTTGATAAATTTAACCGCTAGAGCGTCAAATTTGCCGGGCTTAGTTTGCTTGGGATAATCAAATTTAAGGAGAATAGATGCTAAGAAAAATCGCTTTAACCGTATTTTTAGCGGTGTGGGCTTTTGGGCTGGGCGTGTTTGAGGAGGCTGCGGCCGAGCTAGCGCAAAACGAGTATGATAAGGCTTTAGAGTTGTTTGAGAAGTCCTGCGAGGAGAAAAATGCCGCAGGCTGCTATGCTGCAGGCTTTATAAACGACAATAGCTTTGCCAAAGATTCAAATACTACCAAAAGCTTTGCGCAGTTTTCTAAAGCCTGCGAAATGGGCGATATGGACGGATGCAAATCCCTAGGCGATATCTATGAAAACGGTCGCGGCGGTCAAGAGATAGATGATAAAAAGTCTATGCAGCTTTATCAAAAAGCCTGCAGCGGCGGAGTAGGCGCGGCTTGTTGGAAATTAGCCGGCTATTACGACGAGGGCAGAGGCGTAGAGCGAAATTTAGCAGAGGCGTTTAAATTTTATCAGACGGCTTGCGGCTATGAGGATGCCGACGGCTGCTTCGCGCAAGCCGATATGTGCGAAAAAGGCGACGGCGTAAAAAAAGACGTCGCAAAAGCGTACGAACTTTACGGTTTAGCCTGCGATTACGGCTCTATGAGCGCTTGCGCCGAGTTTAGACGACTCTATAAAGACAAAAAATAAGGATCCGCGATGTTTAAGAAAATTTATTTGGCTCTACTTTTAGTCGTTCTAGCGTCGGCGCAGACGGACTTTGAGATCGCTACGAAAAAATACCTACAGGATGTAAATAGCAAAAAAGCGGCATCGCTTTACGAAAAATCGTGCAAGAGCGATAAAAACGCCGTAAGCTGTTATATGGCAGCATCTATAAAATCGCTTGCGATTTACGATCAAGATAGCGCAGATGTGCAGCCGGAGATACTTTCGCAGACTCTTGCGCTATATAAAAACGCCTGCGAGCTAGGCTATGCGCGAGGCTGCGAGGCGGCCGGCGACCTTTACGACGCGCCGACTTTGCAAGATGAAACAGGCGCAGATGAAACAGGCGGCGAAAATTCGGCTGAATTTTATGAAAAAGCCTGCGAGACAAAAAACGCTGAAGCTTGCTTAAGGATAGCTAAAAAGTACGACGCCGCCGCTAAATTTACCGATGCGCTAAAATATTATAAACTTGCTTGCGAGGCTGAAGAGGGCGAGGGCTGCTACAACGCGGCGGATATCTACGAATCAGGCGACGCAACGCCTAAAAACGATGCCCAAGCGGCTAAATTTTACGACCTAGCTTGCCAAAACGGCTTTAATCGAGGTTGTGTTAAATTTAAAAAACTTAGCAAATAGGAGGGCGGATTGAAAAAGATTGTTTTAACGGCGATTTTAGTCGCAGCGGCTTTTGGTGGGGATTTTGAGGAGGCTGCCAAAGCGCATATAAAAGCATACGATACCCAGCGCAGTATGGATTTGTTTGAAAAGTCGTGCAGTAGCGAGAAAAACGGTGCAGGCTGCTATTTAGCGGCGTTTTTGGGCGAACAAAACGGCAAATTTAGCGACGAGGACGGCGGCAAAAAAGCGTTTGCCCTATATGAAAAAGCTTGCAAGCTCGGCGATATGGACGGATGCTCGGCCGTAGCGGGGGCTTACGACGGTAACGCGCTATGGGGCGTAGTCGAGTCGGATTACGAAAAGGCGGCGGGACTTTACGAAAAAGCCTGCGAGGGCGGAGTCGGCGAGGCGTGCGTGAGAGCGGCCGCGCACGGTAACGGCGAATACGGCGGTACAAAAGACCCGCAAAAAGCCCGCAAATACTACAGGCTAGCTTGCGACTTCAAGGACGCGCAGGGTTGTTACGCTCTAGCCCGCGGACATGAAAAGGCGGATCAAGGCGTAAAAGACGATAAAAAGGCGATGGAGCTTTACGGCCTTTCTTGCGACTATGGATACGATATGGGCTGCGCGAAATTTAGGGAACTTGTCAAAAAGACGAAGTAAGATTTCGCGCCTCGCTAGATTTCTGGCTGCTGGGCGAGGTGTAGATTTAAATTTATGGAAAGATACTTTGTGTAAGTTTGTTTTTTCTTTTGCTAAATACTATTAACTCTGTTTTTGCCTTGCTTATGTTTATACCTTTATTTAACAAAAAGTATCGTTTGATTTCTAGATATTCTTGCGTTGCGGTTATAAAAATATTTATTATCGTGCCGTCTTTAAAATATATCGCCAAGCGGTCATACAGTAATCTATTAAAGCATATGCTACCCTGCAATGCGCAAATAATGCTCTTTGGCAAAAAGAAAATCGCGATAAACAATATAGCTATGATTATAAAATCATTAAACATAAACATCGTCATTGCGAGGGTAACGACGAATATACAAATATAAAATAACTCTTTTGAAATCGGAAAATACGGCGGCAAAGAGTTTCTTATATCGGCATTTTTTGAAATATCGGTAATTTGATCCAAATTTATCCTAACAATCCTTACATTATCCACCTCTATGGATATGGAATTTTGATTAAATATTATAAAACGCTTGCTAAAAGGGCTATCTCGCTCAATAACCCTAATAAACGGTATGACTATAAGAAATATAGCGATGAAGGGGAAATCATCCGTTTCTAGCGATTTTTTTAGATCAAATGCGCTTAGTATCCCAAGCTGGGCTGCGACTAGAACAAAAATCAACAAACCAAACTGGATAACGATTATCAAAGCGCTATGATCTTTAATAATCAACGGCTCTTTGTCGTAATCCCTCGCAAATTTCTTTGAGCCGGGATTCGTCAAATTTGGTTTGTGAGGATTGTAGTTTAAATTTTGCGTCTGATTGTCTGCTGCGTTCAAATTTTGTTCCTTTAAATCATATTTTTAAACAACTAAAACAAATTTAAAATATTTAATAATGAAATCTTACTATCGATAATCTTAAACAGTTATTAAATTTAAATTATCATTTAGTATAATCGTTTCAAAAGGAAACGCTTTAAAAATTTTATACCCATTTACAGCTTTATCGCTTGCCAATTCTGCTCGAATTACTCATTTTTTTACCTTCCTATTAGAAAATTTTGTTTTAAATTATTGTCAATATCTCTGTTAAATATAGTTAAAATATACCGCCTCAACTCGTCGTGGTCTTTTTGATTAAAATAAAACAT
>CAUQMF010000142.1:0-4217 GCA_963518965.1 uncultured Campylobacter sp. | reverse complement strand
TCTCCCTCCGCACCAAATCCTTCGTAAACCGTTACGAACTCCTTCATCACGTTAAAGATACTTCTATCACGGGGTATTCTTCCAGCGCCTTTTACGATAGTAAATTTGGCAACTACGTAATAGGCTTTAGAGGCACGGAGCTTGGCATAAAGGATCTAGTTATAACAGACGGTATGATAGCCTTTTTCGGCGCGGCGCTGGATCAGATAGTATCTCTTAAGGTATTAAAAGACGAAATCTATAAAAGCATAACGGATCATATGGATGAGGCTATAAAGTCCGTTTCGGTAAATAATAACCCGTATAGCCCTAAGACATCAAGCTATACTAAAGATATTATCGAGATTCCAAACCCTTACGACGCTACTTGCCACGCAAACTACGCTCCTACCCCTCCTCTAGTAGTAGCCGGTCACTCGCTAGGAGGGCATCTGGCTCAGGTTTATTGCTCGGTCTATCCAAACGAAGTAAAGGAGCTATATACCTTTAACGCCCCTGGCTTTGGAGGCGTATGGATATCCTTGCCGGTTATCGTTTTTAGGTTTTTAGGCTTTATAGCCAAGGTCATATATAAAGGCATAAGGTGGGTAGCTAGGATACTAGACCCGTATGGCTTTATAGGAGGCATGGTTAGCAAGGCGTTTGATAAGATAAAAAGCTTCTTTGGCTTTGGCGAAGACGATAAAGACGAGGCTACGCTAGAAGATTGCGTCGATCTCGTAAAAGAAAACAAAACGGCCTGCGAGGAGCTAAATAAGCAAAACGTAAGCTCTAATATAAGCAAGGCCAGTAAAGGAGATACTTTTGGCATAGAGATTCATCATATAGACTCCGTTATGCATAAAATTTACGACGAATACGATGAAGGATACTTCGATAAGCAAGAAGAGTATAAAAATACGTTTAGCTCAGATACCGTAAAAACAGACGCAAATCAGGTATTTGAGCCAAGCGTATCGGTTATTTCAGATCTTGGCCTTAGATACGGTATGGTAAGCTATACGGAAAAATTCGACTATCAAAACACCTCCAAACTTCATCTTATAAACGTGCTAAAGGCTTCTCACTTTATGAAGCAGTTAGTAGAGAGCTTATATCTGATGGAGTATCTTTTAAACCATCCCAAAAACGAAGCTAAGATAAAAGATAAAGATATAGCAAAAGCCCTAAACTACCTAAACGACTACTTACAAACCCTGGCTTCTCAGATACTGTTTTATAAAATTTATCTAAAAAACCTTCCGAGGCTAGGCAATATGGAAGAAGAAAAGATCTCGATCCTAGAAAGCGTAATATATCCCGTAAGCCTATACGTAAACGACTTTGGATACGACGATATCGGCGCGGCGCCTAATGTAGAAGATCTCATTAGCTGCTTGCTAGCCTATACGCAAGACAATCTACCGATAAAAATCATAGATAAAGAAGATATAAAGAATATCAACGCAAAAACGCTCGCCTCAGAGGTCATGCAAGATGATCTAAATTTGACGTTTGCGATATATGTATGCAGATTTTTTACTCTGGATAAAAAGTTAAATTTAGAACAAGCAAAAGATAGACTCACGTATATATCGGACTTTTATAAAGGTATAAGCCCATACGTTAGCTATAAGCAAGATAGCGCGGAGCTTGAAAAATGGATAGAGGCTAGGATAGAAATTTGCAAAAGCGCGTACGAGCTTAAATTTGAGGGGTGGAGATATCTATCTAACGATAAGAAGCGCTATTTGGTACTCTCAAAAAAATCGCGCAGCGCATATAAAAAAGAGATAGACGAGGATCAAAGAAGTATAATCCTACCATCCATCCAAGCGCTAGAAGATATGTCCAAAGAAGATAAAGAGTACCAAGCAAAACAGCTCTTAAAGATGATAAGGTTTGAGCCTAGCGAGCTTATACATATCTATCATAAAAACTGCGATATATTTTTAAAAAACGAAAGTACGTTTGATATTGGGCGCGTAGAAGAGGATATAAATTTAAGCTTTAAATATCTAAACGCCAAAGTCTTTATGATGAGTAAGCTTTTAACGGGAGGCGAGGAAAAAGAAGATTGCGAGCTTTGCTTTAAAGAAAACAAAGACAAAAACGATCCAGAAAATAAAGAAGACGCAAATCAGGTCTCCTTATCTCTTACCCCTAAAAACCAAGCCGGCGAGGATGTCCAAGCTGGCGAAAGCTATGCCGCGTATATATTTTTGCCCCGAGATACGCATAGCGGCATAGGAGGGCTAAATTTACTATACAAAAACTCTCAGGCTAGGCTGCTAAACTACGATATAAAAGAAGATAGCCTAAATATCAAGCTAAAACCGGCCAGTAAAAAGGCTAAAGAGCTAAAGGGGCTAAATCAAATCGCTCCCGAAGATAAAACATTTGACGAAACGGCGGTTAAAACTAGCCTCTCGTATCTACATCCGGTCATAGAAGACGATATCATAACCTGCGAACACGGCGGCAGGGTGGTGCTAAAAAGCGTAAGAGGAAGAACGATAAAATCAAACGGCATACCCCTGATACTAGGATGCGATTTTATAAACTTACCCATAGTAGGTTGTAGCGCAAACTCTCCTTGCACTAGAGTAGCTTTCGTGCCAAGCGGCGCTCTTAGCCAAAAAACCGTAAACGGCGATCACGCCTTGATGCAAGACTTCGTAAATTTATGTAGGAGCGATAGAGGCTCTATACTAACCTGCGCTAAAAAATCAAACAAGCTTAGGATATTAGACTCCAGGGATATTAGCGGTTCTAATATCTCAAATGCGGACAAAGATAGCGCTAATAGCAACTCTGCTTGCATAAGGCTGCATTTTAAAAACTACGCCTCGCAAAAAGACAATCTACCCGTAAACATCTACTATCTAAACGGTGCTAAATTTGAAAACAAAGATGGCTTTGAACAAATACGGCTAAATTTAAACGAAGGCAAAAATCCCAGCGACGGCGAACTGGATAAAAAGCTAAAGCAAAACTATAACGAAGACCATAAATTTAAAGAATTTGAGCTACGCTACGGCATAAATACGATAAATTTGGTATTTGTAATCCCAAACTCTCCTCAAAAGGCTTGCAAGCAAGCATATAAAAATGCAGGCGAACCTGAAAGCGGAGTTGGATACTTTACCAGGCTAGATAAATACGAAAGCCTGGATAAGTCGCAAAAAAGACCGGTGCATACTCTGGTATTTTTCTCACCCTCATACGCTAAAAGCATAAAACTGCAAATCGCTAAAGGGTTTGATAAAGACAATGAGCCAAGTCTAGATATATGCGAAGTCGTAATGTTAAGCGGGCAGGTTTAATTTAAACGCAAGGAAGTAAGGTGCAAATAAGCGATATAAGAGTCGTGCAGGATATAGAAACGCTACTGAAGGAATTTGACGGATACGCCAAGCAGTATAAGTATATAACTTTTTATTGCCGTAACTTAAATAATTTTTATCATAACGATACGATACAGCTGGGTACCCTAGGCGATATTATCATGCAAAGGCTTTTTAGGCTAAGCGAAAATAAAACGGTTTTAATAAAAAGCTACTCCTATATAGATAAAGATGCGGTAATCAAAAGCGAAAATAGTAAATTTACTATAAGCAGATTCGGCAAAAAAATTAATGTTAAAATAATCTCCGATAGAAAAAACCCTATAGAATATTTTATAAAAGACTTTATCGCCCTTGCGAACAAAAATAAAAAAGTAAAAAATTTTTCTGATGCTGTGAATGTTTTGGTGGAAAATTTTGACGATAATCAAAAACCCATAGTAGAGCTTTTGGGTAAATTACAAAATAAGCTTATATCGCAAGCCGATGATTTATTTAAACAAGAGGGGTATGCATCCACTCAAACCGGCATCGATGATATAAGAAACATATTTTCGGAACTTAAAAACAATATGGAGTTACTGGCTCAAGACGGATACGGTTATATATTAAAAGAGCTTTTTAAAGCCCTAGTTAGTTTAATAGATGTTACCGATTATAAAAAAAGCTTGACGAAGCTTAATGTGCTCGGCTCGATACCTGGCATGATCGAAAACGGTTTAAATATATATGAATTTATTACCAAAAAATGGTTTTACGCATTTGCAGGACCCATCTCAAATTTGCTGGCTAGAGAATTTGGCCTCTTGCTTGGCTTAATAAACGTAAGCTCGCTCTCAAATATCGTAGAATTTCACTCCGGTCTTGAAGGCAGCAATAGCAGTTTTATAG
>CAUQMF010000141.1:0-4388 GCA_963518965.1 uncultured Campylobacter sp. | reverse complement strand
GGTTGTACAGGGAGTGATGATTGGCAATGGGAGCCTTTTTATACCGAAGGCAAAGGCATAGACCCAGCCTGCAAAAACGCTCGCAACTGGTATAAAATTTTAAACATAGATCCGGCTAGCCTGCACTAAAGCGGTTTTGCGCTCTAAAATCAAGCTAGCCTGCGCGAGGCGGGTAAATTTAGCCCGCCGGCTCGCTTAATCTCAAATTTACCCTTTATTTTATACAATTTTTAAAATTTAATCCAAAGGATTTCTATGAAAATAATCTCTAAATTTATGCGGATTTTAGCCGTCTTTTGCCTGCTTGGCTCTATGGCGAACGCACTAGAGGAGGGCAAGGAGTATCAGATACTACAAAAACCTCTAGACGTGCCTAAAAACAGCGTTGTAAAGGTCTTTAGCTACGAGTGTCCGCACTGCTATAAATTTGATAAAACCGTCACGCCCAAACTCTTTAGCGAGCTAGACGGAGTCAAATTTATCCCGTACCATCTAAAAACAAAGGGCAAGCTCGGCGAAACGGCGAGCAAAATTTTTGCCGCGATGATCGTTTTAGACGAGGCTAGCGACGTTAGTTTGCTAAGCGACAAATCTAAATTTAAAAAAGCCAAATTTGCGATCTACAAGGCCACTCACGACAAGGATGATGATTTTAACGGCGGCAAGGATAAGGCGAGATTTATCCAGACGGCTCTTAGCGCGGCGGGCGTGAGCGATGCGGACTACGACAAGGCTCTAGCTAGCGAGCGTGCGCAAGAAATTTTAAAAGCGTGGGACGATAGCTACGACGTGGCGAAGATCCAGGGCGTACCTGCGTACGTGGTCGGCGGCAAGTATCTGATAAACGTGAAGGCGATCGGCTCGGTAGACGCGATGGCGGCGGCGGTCAAGGAGCTGCTAGCAAAATAATGGACTACAATATCGAAAACAAGGGCTTTGTCTGCTTTGTATATAACTTGCAGCGAAGGCGGACGTTTTGGGCGGCGTTACTCGCGGTTTTGGCGGTCAAATTTATCTTGTGCGAGCTGTTTTTGGGCGGCGCGGTTGCGGACGCGCTTGTTGTGAAGCTGCGCTTTGCGACGCTGTTTGCGGCGTTTGGCGTGTGCGTGGCGATGTGCGCGCCTAAGGTTTTTGGCGTCAAGCTGGCTGGATTTTTCCTGATTTTTTTGGGCGTGATATTTGGACTTGATTACTCCACGAGCGATTTTAGTGGCGTTAGCGAGATTGGCTTTCCTTTTGCGCTACCGCTAAATGAAATTTGCCCGAGCCTTTTTGCGCCTGATTTTAGCGCGGCGAACGATGCTGGATTTATCAAAATTTACGCATGGGCGAATTTTGCGTTTTTTGCGGTGTTTGGGGTGTTTTGTTTGGTTATGATACTAAGCTGGTTTGTGTATAATGCGCGCAGTAGCGAAATCAATCGAATTTAAATCTAAGATTCCCCGCGCTTGACGGATTTCAAGCTTTAAAATTTTAAACCCGTTTCGGTTACGTATTTTATATACGCGCCCTCACGGGTTAAAATTTTAAAGTTAAACTACGCCTACCGACGTCTGGAATATTTATCCCATAGCTTACTAAATTTACAAATTTAACGTTTTCAGGATGTGGGTCTCGGTGAGTAAAATTTGAAGCCGAATTTGCAAATTTAACTTCAAATTTGAAAGTAAAAAGTTAAGGCGCAGTATTTTGAGATGGATTTGAATGTTGTGTAGAAATTTTAAGTCAAGGCTAGACAAGTAGTCTGCCGCAGACTTAAAATTTCAAACTCATTCAAAGACACTCAAAAGACAAGCCGCAAATAAAATTTATTCGCCGCTTAGCAGTATATATCCACTTTCACTGATGTTTTTAAATTTAACCCCCAGCTCCCGCTTTAGCCGCAGCACGACGTTTTGTATCGCGCCCTTGCTAGGCAGCTCGCCCTCGTAGACGAACTCCTCGATCATCTCGTAGCTAACGAGCTTGTTTAGATTATACGCGAAGAGCCAAAAGAGCTTGTTTTGCAAAAATGATAGATAGATCTCCTCGCCGTTTTTGTAGATCTTTTCTTTGGCGAGATTTATGCTAGTCTGCGGGCCCAGACGCACGAGCTTTTCGTCCTTTTCGTAGGTTAGAGCCACGAGCAGGCGGCACAGGGCAGCGATATCTACGGGCTTTTTTAGAAACGACGCCGCGCCGTGCTCGATGCTCTTGATGAGGTTGTCGTCGGTATCGTAGGAGGTGAATACGATAAATTTTTGCGCCGGCTTTATGCGCATCATCTCCTTCATCATCTCAAAGCCGTTCATCGCGGGCATGTGGATGTCGGTGATGACGACCGTAGGGGCTAGTTTTTTAAATCGCTCCAGCCCCTCTAGTCCGTCGCCCGCGCCCCAGACGCTTAGGCAGTAGGGCTTTAGCCCGACTATTAGCAGCTCCCTTGCGATCTCGTCGTCCTCGACTATGAGGACGGTCAGGTCTTTAAGTAGCTTCAAATGCTCTTGCATCTCACTCCTTTAAATTTGTCTCAAAGCCGAGCTCAAATGTCGTCGGATCGCCCGCGCTTAGCAGCCTGATGTCGCCTGAAAGCTTTTCGTTTGCGAGCTTTTTGCCAAAATACAGCCCGATGCCGCTTCCTTGCTTTTTTGTTGTTTTTGGCTGGGTTAAAATTTTATCCCGAGCCGCCTTGCTCACGCCGCTGCCGTAGTCTGTGACGGCTATTTTGCATATGCCGTTTTCAAATTTGACTTCGATAAAAATTTGCCGCTTGGCGATCTCGTCTTTGTATCGCTCCACGACCGCGTCCTTGGCGTTGTGTATGAGGATGAGCAAAATTTGCTGCACGATGCCCATCCGCTGAGTCGCTTGCTCATCTTTAAACTCGCGCAAGCTTACCGCGATGTTTGCTTTGCTAAGCTCGGTGTGCATGAGCTTTAGCAGGTCTTTTATGCAGCGCTGCACGCTAAATTTTTGCGGGCTGTCGCTACTTTTATAAAAATTTCTAAAAATCTCGATCGTATCGCTTAAAAGCACGGTCGCGGCCTGCCCTTTTTGCAGCATATGCTCTAGCGTCGCGGCGTCTAGTTTGCCGTCTTTTTGTAGCATGAGCAGGCTTGAGATCATCAAATTTAGCGAATTAACCGGCTGGATAAACTGATGATTTATGCCGCTGATTAGCTCGCCAGCCTCGCTCATACGGGCTTTGTGCTTGAGTAGAGCTTCGTAGTCGTCTTGTAGGTTTTTGATTTTTGAATACATAAAGTTATGTAAGAAATTTGCCACCAGCGCCAGCGCCGCGAACGCAAAAAGCAAGATGAGAGCGTTTTTTAGCACGGAGTTAAGCAGCGTTGCAAGCTCCTTTTCGTTATCCGTACCCGCGCCTATAAACCAGTTTAGCGTGGGGATCTCGGCGACGGAGATGAAATTTGAGCCGATATTTAGGCTCGTGATGTCCTCGTCGCGCAGGAAAAGCTCTTTAAATTTATCCTCGATCTGCTTTTTTAGCGCCGCGTCCTTCATCGGCGTTAAAATTTCGCCGCCGTGGGTTACGATAAAGGCGTAGGTATCCGGCGCGAGCTTAAATTTTTCCATATTTTTTAGTATGTTTTGCAGCTTCACCACGCCGCAAAACACCCCCGCAAACGAGCTTCCGTCCAGCACGGGCACGCATAAATTTAGCGTCGGCTCGCCTAAAATCTTATGCCGCTGCATAAAATTTACCGTGGGAGCTAGCGTACTTTTGGTCTCCTCAAACCACACAAGCCCCGTGCGCAGACTCTTTGGCATCGCTTCATCGTCGCCTAGCTCCTTGCCGTCTACGAAAATTTCTCCGTCCTCGCGCAAAAACTGCAAGGCGTCGAATTCCGCTGAGTTTTCTTTGAAAAGTCGTATGAAGTCGCCCAGCTTTTCGCTATCTTGCGAGATGCCTGCATTTTGCATAAATTTAGCCGCGCGCACCAGCGAGTGCAGTCGCTCATCCAGCCAAAACGAGAAATTCCCCACCATATTTTCGCTCGCGGCGATCTTGTTTTTAGTAGTTTTTCACGCCTAAAAGCACTACGGAAAGGCTTGCGAAAATGATGATGAAGTAGATTTTAAAATTATGTTCGCGTAAGGCTTTCATGCGGCGAGTATAGCAAAATCGGTCTAAATTTAGACCGATTTAAGCTTTTTTCAGAGTTAAAATTTTGCAAACGAACATCGCGGCAAGCACGACGAAGCAGACTCCAAAGCCGATCAGCGTGCAGTCGGCCATCGACATAAATTTGCTTGATGGGATCAGGTACCAGCCGTCCTCGTAAAGATCGACGAGATACTTTTGAAATCCGCTTAGCGTGACGCCGTCCGGAACCATCGGACTGTCGTAGCCGCAGTCGCCCGTAGGCAAGAACCAATCAGGCGCCCAC
>CAUQMF010000140.1:0-4411 GCA_963518965.1 uncultured Campylobacter sp. | reverse complement strand
GTCAAACGGCTTTCCTTTTAACGCACCCAGCGAATTTTAGGCCTCGCGCGAGCCGCTTGCCAGCCAGCTTCCGATTATTTCTAATTGTCGCGCCACGCTCTCATTTGCCGTGCCTCCTTGCGACTTGCGCGCCTCCTTAGAAGCGTTTAGATCAAGAAATTTAACCGCACCCGCGTCCAAGCTTTCATCCACGCTTGCAAGCTGCTGCGCATTTAGCTCACTCAAATCTAGGCCCAAATTTTCCGCAAATGCCACGGCCTTGCCCGTGATGAAGTGCGCCTGTCTAAACGGCACGTTTTTCTCCCGCACGAGATAGTCCGCTAGATCGGTTGCCGTGAGGTGTCCGCGGCGCGTCATCGCTAGCATATTTTGCTCGTTAAATTTAGCCGTTTTTAGCATCTGTTTTAAAATTTCAAGGCTCGCAAGCGCGGTGGCGACGCTATCAAAAACGCCCTCCTTGTCTTCTTGCATGTCCTTGTTGTATGCTAGCGGCAAGCCCTTCATCACCGTTAGCAGCCCGACGAGATTGCCATTTACGCGCCCCGTTTTGCCGCGGATTAGCTCGGCGACGTCGGGGTTTTTCTTCTGCGGCATGATCGAGCTGCCCGTGCTGTAGGCGTCGCTGATCGTGACAAAGCCGAACTCCTGCGAACTCCACAAGATTAGCTCCTCGCACAGGCGCGACGCATGCGTCATCAGCACGCTTACGTTAAACAAAATCTCCAGCGCGAAATCGCGGTCGCTGACGCTATCCATCGCGTTTGGCGTCACTCCCGCAAAGCCTAGCTCTCGCGCGACCAGCTCGCGGTTTATAGGATGCGGCGTGCCGGCAAGCGCGGCGGAGCCCAGTGGGCAGAGGTTATTTCGCTCGCGCGAGCTGGCAAAGCGCTCGTAGTCGCGGCGAAACATAAACGCGTAAGCTAGCAGATGATAGGCAAGGCTCACGGGCTGGGCGTGCTGAAGGTGCGTGTAGCCCGGCATCAGCGTGTCCGCGTGCTCGCTAGCTATATCTCGTAGCGCAGCGACTAGCTCGCGGATTTTTTCGGAGATCTCGGCACCGCTTTTAAGCACGTAGAGGCGAAAATCAAGCGCGACCTGATCGTTTCTGCTGCGCGCGGTGTGTAGCCTACCGCCAAGATCGCTTCCGATGAGCTCGCTTAGGCGCTTTTCGACCGCCATGTGGATGTCCTCGTCGGCGGTTTTAAACTCAAATTTACCGCTTTTTATCTCTTCAAACACGGCGTCAAGCCCCGCGACGATCTTTTCGCTCTCCTCAGGCTTTAAAATCCCGCAGGCGCCGAGCATTCTTGCGTGTGCCTTGCTGCCTGCGATATCCTCCTGCCAAAGCGCCCTGTCAAAGCCGATCGAGGCGTTAAACTCCTCCAAAAGCTCGCTACTCTCACCGCTAAACCTACCCGACCACATTTTTTTTGGATTTTCTTGCATCGTTTTTCCTTTTTGCGCTAAATTTTGACTTTGATTTTAGCTCAAATCCACTTAAATTTCACGCCGTATTCACTCTGCGCGGCTAAAATGAACGAAAAAGGAGCAAAAATGAAAAAGCGAATTTATCACGTAAGCGAGGTCGCAAAGAGCGGAGAAAAGGCGATAAAAACGGTATTTTGCGAGACGGACGCCACTAGTTGCGCAGTCTGGGTCGTGCGAGCCGGTCAAGAGGTCGCGGTACACACGCACACCACAAGCGACGACGTGTGGGTGTGCTTGCAAGGCGAGGGCGTATTTTATCTTGCAAAAAAGACGGACGAGCTTTTAGATAACGGCGAACAAGTAAATTTTAAAAGCGAGCGATCTTGTCGATACAAGCAAATCTCGGTCAAAAAGGGCGACGTGGTGATCTCGGCTAAGGGCGAGTGTCACGGCATGAAAAACACCGGTAAGGAGGATTTTATCTTTATCAGCGTTATCACGCCGTTGCCCGCTGATTACGTGGCGCTGGGGTAAATTTAAGCTAGCAAGAGTGGGGCTTATCGCGTGGGAAATGAAAATTTGTAGCATTTTGGGTATTTGTTGATTTTTACTGCGTGTAAATTTGACAAAAGCACATAGCGGCTGAAATTTTAAAAATTTACGGCGGCAAGCTAAATTTGGTGCCGATAAACAATGCCGAGGCGATCGCGGTGCACGGCGATAAATTTGAAATTTTAGGGCGCCAAACTGCGACGCGAAAGTAAAATTTACGCTTGCGTTCGCGCATAAGGCGCAAGGCAGAATTTAAATTTAGGCGCGGTAAGCCGCTACCGGATAAATTTAATCAAAAGGATCAAAATGAAAATATTACTGATTAACGGCGGAGCGCCGTTTAACGGCAATAGCGGCAAACTAAGTAAAACCTTGCACGAGCTAGCTAAAAATACGCTGGAAGCCCTAGGACACGAAACGCGCGAAACTACGATACATGAGGGCTACGACTTAGAGGGCGAGGTGGAGAAATTTCTATGGATGGATGCCGTGATCTGGCAGATGCCCGCGTGGTGGATGGGCGAGCCTTGGGTTGTTAAAAAATATATCGACGAGGTCTTCATGTGCGGTATGGGCAAGATAGTGGCAAACGACGGTCGCCATAGAACAAATCCAAACGACGGATACGGCACCGGCGGGCTGATAAAGGGCAAATCGCACATGCTAAGCGTCACTTGGAATGCGCCGCTTCAGGCATTTGACAAGCCCGAGGATTTTTTCGAGGGCGTGGGCGTGGACGGCGTTTATTTGCATTTTCATAAAGCCAACGAGTTTTTAGGCACGAAAAGGCTGCCTGCATTTGTGTGCAACGACGTCGTCAAAAACCCGGACGTAGAGCGTTTTACGAGAGATTACGAAGCGCATCTAAAAAAGGTTTTTGGCTGATTGCGGCAGGCTAGCGCCCGGCCTGCTCGTTTGCGAAGCTAAAATTAACCGCCTTTGCTTTTAAATTCGGCTTGGGACAAACGGCAAATTTAATCAAAATAAAAAGGAAAAATATGGCTTACCCGTTACTAGGCACGAAAATAGTGATAGACGAAGAGAAGGTATTACGAGAGAAAAAGTATAAGCTAGACGTAATATACGAATATTTAGACAAGCTTGCCCAGCAGTGCGATTTGATTAGGATTGATAAAAATACCTTTCACGCGAAAGGGGATGAGAATGATTTGGCAAATCTTGGGATTTTTATTTATGACAATGCAATAGAAAAGGAATGGCTAACCAAAAATGTCAAAGAGTGGATTTGGATTAGCGAGAAAGAGGGGAATAAAAGTATAATTGGCAGCAAATTTGGAGTTTGGGAGTAAAGGCAAACGACGTATTCGCAAAAAACGCCCGCATATTAATATTTGCGCGCCTTTTAGCTTGCGCATTATAGGCGATTTACCGCCGCTCTCGCAAAACTTAAATTCGCCCTTAAATTTTAAAAATTTAAAACGTAAATAACGTCATTTGCGAGTTTATCGTCTCGTTTACGAAGCCCTCTTCGCAAAAAGGCGCAAACATCGCCTCTACGTCTTTGACGCCATATTTTAGCGCGTTTATATCAAGGTGCCAGCAGACGTTTTCCAGCGCTTCGGCCGCGTATTCCTTAACGGCTCTGGTTTGCTAAATTTTCTGCTAAATTTAGCGCCGCGCGCCCTAAGCCGCGCTTCAAGCTTGCTATAAAGCATAAAATTCGCCGTTTTTGCCGTATCTTTCAAAAAACTGCTCTAATAAATCGCTCGTTCTAGGCGCCTAGCCGAGGTAAATTTTGCATCTCCTAGGCGTGCCGAAACGAAAGCGGGTAAAAATGGCAACTTTAAGCTTCGTTTGAAGTTTTAGATTATATAATTGCTGGCTTAATGATAGCAGTTATTAATCTTAATCTTAAGGAGAACGGATGAGAAAAATCGTTTCTGGCGCGTTAATCGCCTCTTTATTTGCGGCTTCGGCATTTGCTTTTAGCGTAGAGGGCGAGCCTAACGTAAAATTTGTCGGCTACAAACTGGCAAATAAAACAGGCGTCGAAGGCACGTTTAAAGAACTAGGCTTTAAAAGCGCGGAAAATGCTAATTTCGCGGATTTTTTAAAGAGCTTTGAATTTAACATCGATCCAAAAAACATAAATACAAAGCTTCCCGACCGCGATAAACGTATCGGCATAATCTTCGACGGCAACGCAATCGCGGCTAAAATCGTATCGGCTAGCGGCGACGATAAGGCTGGCGAAATAGAAGTCGAAGTAAGCGTAAAAGGAAATAGCAAAACCTACAAAACGCAGTATACGGTTGAGGGCGGCACGCTAAAAGCTAAAATCGGCGTCGATCTTTTAGCCGATCTAAAACTAGACGAGACTTTTGCTAAATTTGCTACCGCGGCCAAGGCATTTCACGGCGGCAAAAGCTATCCGGACGTAGAAATCTCACTGGAAGCTAAAATAAAATAA
>CAUQMF010000139.1:0-4445 GCA_963518965.1 uncultured Campylobacter sp. | reverse complement strand
TACTTGCGCTTGAGTTACTGCCATGTGGACTCCTTTTAATGTTCTTAGTTATGGTTTGACGTCTTAAAGGTGGGTTAAAAATTTAAGCTTGGAATGCTTTATAAACCGTCAAATCGGCGCTAGACATATAGATATTTGATACCTAAATTTAGCGTGCGTTACGGTTTAAAAACCTTTTAAGAATACGTGCGATTATATCAAAAAAACATAAAAACCAAATTTATCGGTAAGAATAGAAAATACGATTTAGTTAGATTTAGGCAGAGTTGCCACAAAAACCCTAATTTTGGTATACCGTTTTTTGAATTTTTTATGCGGTAGCAAATTTCTCATTTGCTATTGGTCATGACTATAACGACAACGTGGTTTTATAGCAGTGCTACGACGAATGTATATACAAGGTCGTTAGTCTATAACTTAACGCTAAAACAGATTATTGGGCTGGGTTTTTCCAAAGTGCCTTTAGCCATTAGACATACGAACAAATTTTACTTTTAGATACTCCAACAAATTTTATCGGCGCAAGGCTAATGATTTTGTAGCTTGATTGATTTTTGCAAAATTTACTAAAATTTCACTAGATCTATCAAAAACGGTCGCATCGTCGCTTAACCAGGTAGCTCAAACCAGGTATAACATGAACGGGTAAGTAGCTAAAATTTGCCGTTTTAAAGAGATAAAGGTGCAAAGTTGCCGAATTTTATTTCGCTTAAAATTTGACGAAATCGCCAAAATAGCCAAATCCGGCATAAAATTAGCGTTACGACAAGCCCGCTCCAACCAAAGTCAGCAACCGATCCAAAGCGGATAAATTTACGAGTATCAATCGTCGCATCCTTCTAAATTTTGCGCCCCAGCGGCGAAAAACGTATCGCTGTGAATATTTTCAAAAGCGGCCTTTAGAGAAACGAAAAGCTTTGGATTTTGCTTTTCTAAATTTGCCAAAAGCTCCTTAGTTTCGGCTCTAGCGTGAGGCATCTTGATATCAAATCGCATCGCCGGACACGCCTCGTCGCCGATAACCGTAAGCCCGTTTCTCACGGCGTTTTCGCGTAGCTGCCTTTCGCGCACGAATATAAACGGCCTGATAACCTCGATCCCGTTTGCCGCGACGTATTTTGGAGCAAGCGTTCGTAGTGCGCCGTTATAAGTAAAATTCATAAAAAAGCTCTCGACCGCGTCGTCTAGGTGGTGGGCGATGGCGAGCTTATTAAAGCCGTGCTCGAGCGCGTAGGTGTAAAGATAGCCGCGCCTCATACGCGAGAAAAAGCTGCAAAAGCTGGAGTTTTTGCGGATCTTGTCCTTTGATATCTCAAAGATCGAGCTATCGATCACGTCGTGCTCGATGCCGTGCTCGGCGCAGTGGCGCGTGAGGTAGGCGTAGTCCTCGCCCATGCCGTAGCTTAGCGTCACGGCCTTAAACTCAAATTTTTCAGGCGTGACGTTTTGCATGTGTTTTAGCACGTGCGCGAGCGCGAGGCTGTCCTTGCCGCCGCTAAGACCGAGTAAAATTTTATCCCCGCCGCGCACCATACGGTATCTGGCATTGGTCTGCCCGACCTGGCGCAGCAGCCGCTTGCTAAGCTCTATCATAGCCGCTCGATCATCGCGAGCATGAACTGCGCGCTGACGTTTGCCGAGTCTTGTAAAAATTTATCGAAGTCAAACTCCGCGCTGCCGCCCGCCTCGTCGCTGATCGCACGAAGCACGAAAAATGGTACGCCCAGACTCTCGCAAACTAGCGCCACGCTAGCACCCTCCATCTCGGCCGCATCGGCTTTGAAGGTCGCTTTGAGCCACTCTTTTTTAGCATTATCGCAGATGAACTGATCGCCAGTTGCTATGACGCCGCCTTTTAGCGTGATGCCTTTTTCTGCCGCGACGCTAGAGGCTAACGCATTTAGTGCGTCGTCGCTTTTGATAAAAATGCTGGTCTCGGGTACGTAGCCGTGTGGGTGCCCAAACGCCGTGATATCGACGTCGTGCTGCACGAGGCTAGTAGCGTAAAGCATATCGCCGATTTTTAAATTTGGATTTAGCGCGCCTGCAACGCCGGTAAAAAGTAGCTTGTCGGCGCCAAATTTCTCGATCATCGCGCTTGCGGTTAGAGCGGCGTTTACCTTGCCGATCTTAGAGTAGGCGATCACGAGCTCTTTACCGCCGAAATTTGCGAGGTAAAATACGTTATTTGCGTGCTTAACCTCTTTGTAGTCCTTGATGCACTCGAGCAGAGGGGCGACCTCCTCGCGCATCGCGCCTAAGATCGCTATCATTTAAGCTCCTTTAAAAGCTCTTCAAGACTGCTAAGATCGGTGACGCTAAATGTCGGCTTCTCGGTGATTTTTTTGTTGATGCCTTTTAGCACGCTACCGCCGAACTCCACGAAAATATCAACCTCGCTTTCGATGCTTTTGATGCTTTGTTTGTATAAAACGGGGCTAACGAGCTGGGCTTTTAGCAAATTTAGCGCTTCGTCTTTTATGCCGTAAGGCTTCGCCGACGCGTTTGAAACAACCGGGTCAAATTTAGCTGCCAACGCTGGCTCTAGCTGCGCCGTTAGTTTCTCGCTAGCGCTCTTTAAAAGCGGGCAGTGGCTGATGACGGACATATTTAGAGGCAGTACGCGCTTAGCGCCCGCTTCTTTAAACGCCGGCTCAAATTTGGCGATGTCCTCTTTTAGTCCCGCGATCACGATCTGACCGTCGCAATTGTAGTTCGCGGCGTAAATTTGATGGCCGTCCGCCTGAGCGTTTTTGCAAATTTGCTCGACCGTCTCGTCGCTAAGGCCCAAAATAACGCTCATCGTTACGTCTTTGCCCGCGCAGTCCTCTTGCATAAATTTACCGCGCAAATTTACGATCCTAAGCGCACCCGCAAAATCAAACGCGCCGCTAACCGCAAGCGCGCTAAACTCGCCCAAAGAGTGCCCAAGCGCAAATTTAGGCTTAAAATTTACGCTTTGCTTTAGCGCGAGGTAGCACATAAGCGAGTTTAAAAGGATGGCCGGCTGGGTAAATTCGCTACTATTTATGAGGTCGTTTTCGTTGAAAAGTAGATTTGAAAAGTCGATTTTTAGGCTGTCGCTTGCATTTTGTAAAAGCTCGGCGGCCGGGCGGAAATTTTCGTAAATTTCCTTACCCATACCGATGCTTTGCGAGCCTTGCCCGGGAAATATAAACGCTGCTCTCATCTAGGCTCTCTTAGTGGCAGCCGCATCCGCCGTCGCCGTGGTGGTGACCGTGGTCATGGTGTCCGTGTCCGCAGCAACCGCCCTCGCCGTGATGATGATCGTGATCGTGTCCGCCGCATCCGCATGTGTGAGCGCCGGCTACCATGCCAGAAGCTATCTCGTCCGGCGTAGCGTCGCGTCTGTCGAAAATTTGAACCTTAAACTCCAAATCTTTGCCTGCATAAGGATGGTTAAAATCAACCGTCACATCATCTTCGCCGATAGATTTTACTATCACGCGTACGCTCTCGCCATGCTCGCCTTGACCGAAAAGCTCCATACCCTCTTTTAGCTCGATGCCAGCAAATTGCTCTTTAGGTAGCATTTGAACGGCGCTAGAATCATACTCGCCGCAAGCTTGCGCAGCCGGGATAACGATAACCTTAGTTTCGCCTTTGTTTAGTTTTAGAACCTCTTCCTCTAACTTCTCGATGATATGACCGCGACCCGTTAAAAAAGAAATCTCCTGTCCCACTTGCATATTGGACTCTAAAATTTCGCCTGTTTTTGCATCTTTTAGCTCATAAAACATAGCTATGACTTGTTCTTTCACGTTTTTCTCCTATTTATGAAAATAACGTGATTATATCGTTAAATTTATTAAAAAAGTTTTAGTTTCGAGTGGGTGCGGCTTTGGCTTCTTTGCTGTCAGGATAGCCTAGTTTTAGTGCTTTGTAAAATTTATTCGCACTCGCCGTGTCTTTTATTTTATCAAAGCTGATGGCAGTGTGATAAAGAAGCTTTGGCGTATAGTCGGCCTTGTCGTACAGCTGAATACTTTGCTGGTAGTATTTTATGGCGTTGTTATAAGCTTTTTGCTGATACGCTATCTCGCCGAGATAAAAATTTGCCATAGCAGGCTTATGATCTTTGCTTAAAAGATACTCGTATCTAGCCTTTGCGTCGTCGAGTTTACCTGCGTCAAATAGCTTTTTGGCTTCGCTTGCGACATCTTGATTTTTTTGTTTAGTAAAATCAGTCTTTGGAGTTTGCGGCTCAGCAACCGGACTATTGTTATCTACCGGCTTGTCTTCATCGTTTTTTTTTGTGGTAGCGGGCGCAGCGTTGCTCTTATCTATCAAAGCGCCCATATCTTTAAGGGCTTTGGTGATTTTAGCATTATTGGCTTCTTGTATTTTTCGACTTTCTTCTACGTATTTTTTATGCTCCTCAAAATCGCTTTTTGCAGTAGAATTTACGTCGTTTCCTTCTAGAT
>CAUQMF010000138.1:0-4537 GCA_963518965.1 uncultured Campylobacter sp. | reverse complement strand
GTTATAGATAATTTTGCATTTTTGCCTATAACGGATATCGTGAAATATAATAAACTAATCGTTAGAGTTACCGATAGATTAAACGGCTTTGACGTAGGCACGGCTGCTATCAAAGCAGAGGAGCATCTGATAAAAAAAGCCGATAAAACGATATATACGTCATCTAGCCTTAAAAGCTATATAGAGAAATTTAACAAAAACTGCTTTTATGTCCCAAACGGGGTTGATTTTAACAAATTTCAAAAAAAGTACGATAAGCCCGAATTTTTTTATGAGATTAAAAGCCCAGTTGCCGTTTATGTTGGCGCTATCGAGAACTGGTTTGATTTTGATTTACTAGATTATGTTGCTAGCGAGCTAACCGATGTGCATTTTTTAATAATCGGAACCGTAAAATTTAAACCTAAAAATTTTGAGCAAATAAAATCCAGAAAAAACATTACCTTTTACGGAAAGGTCGATAATGATGCGGTGGCTCCTTTTTTGAAATTTGCAGACGTCGGCATAATCCCGTTTAGGTTAGATATGGATTTGGTTCACTCTATAAGTCCGTTAAAGTTATACGAATACTCGGCGGCCGGACTTTATACGGTAGCTACTAAATGGCAAGAGCTAGAGCAGCTAAATAGCCCTGCTTTGTTAGCTGATTCAAAAGAGGATTTTGCGGCGTGCGTAAAAAAAGCCGTAGCCTTAAAGCAAATAGGCGGGAGCGAAATCGTAAAATTTGCAAAGGATAACGATTGGGAAGAAAAAATACGACTTATTATTTAAAATTTGATATAATTTTATTTGAAATATCATTAATTTTAAACTATAAGGTGAAACTAGGACGGCTATGCGTAAAAAAATAGCAATCGACTTTCGCATGCACAAAGCATCCGGAATAGGTACGTATATAAAGGGTTTGCTGCCGTTTTTAACGGAGAAATTCGAGGTTATTTTGCTAGGTACGCAGGCCGAGATAAGAGAGTACGCATGGAGTAAAAACGTTAAAATTTTAGAGTGCGGGCGGGAAATTTACTCTTTGGACGAGCAGATTTGTTTGCCGGTAAAGATTCCCGAGTGTGATATTTTTTGGTCTCCTCACTACAATATCCCTATCTTGCCCATAAGGGCGAAATTTAGAGCGGTTACCATTCATGATGCGTTTCATTTGGCTTTTTACGATAGCTTAAATTTTATACAAAAGATATATGCCAAGATGATTTTTAATCAAGCTTTAAGCAGAAGCGACGTCGTCTTTAGCGTTTCGGAGTTTTCAAGAAGCGAGATATTAAAATATACGAAAACGGATAAAAATATTTTTGTCGTACCAAACGCTATAGACGAGGGACGTTTTAATAACCGCTACGATAGCGCCGTTTTGGAGGCGGCGGCAAGAGAATATAGACTTCCGGAAAATTTTATTTTATTCGTAGGAAACGTAAAACCTCACAAAAATTTGAAAAATTTATTGTTCGCGCTAGAAAAGACGGAGTTAAATTTGGTGATAGTGGGAAAAAGAGACGGCTTTATAACTAGCGATAGCTATATTTTGGAGATTATCGAGAAAAATAATCTCGCAGAGCGTATATTTTTTACCGGCTATGTTAAGGACGCCGACATCGCGGCTATTTATAATCTAGCAAAATTATTCGTCTTTCCGTCTTTATACGAGGGGTTTGGTATCCCGCCGCTTGAGGCGCAAGCCTGCGGTTGTCCGGTAGTGTGCTCAAACGCCGCTAGCCTACCCGAAGTTTGCGGGGATAGCGTTTTGTATTTCGATCCGCATAACGTAGAAGATATAAGAAGTAAGATACAAGCCGTTTTAAACGATGAAAATTTACGAAACGAACTTTGCGTTAAGGGTTTTGAAAATATTAAGCGATTTAGCTGGGGGCGCTCGGCTAAACAAATCATAGAAATAATGGAAAAACTAAGATAAGGAGCCGTAAATGATAGACAGAAGCCTAAACTACGGACGACATATAATAGCTGATTTTGCCGCTAAAATAGGGCATTATGAAACCGTGCTGGATATCGGCGCGGGTAAGGGCGATGATTTGGCGATATATAAAAGTAAATGTGGGGACGCTAGGCTTTTGGCTTTAGAAGGGTACGAGCCAAATGTCGCAAAGCTAGCCGTAAGAGGCATCGAGGTCTTTTCGCACGATCTTGAGCGAGATAAATTTCCCTTCGAGGATGAGAGTCTGGATCTTATAAGCGCAAATCAAATTCTAGAGCACGTCAAGGAGATATTTTGGATATTTCACGAGATAGCTCGTACGCTAAAAGCAGGCGGACATTTTGTGCTAGCGGTTCCGAATTTAGCCAGCCTTCACAACAGAGCCTTGCTGCTACTAGGCAGGCAGCCTACGTCTATACAAAATCACTCCGCACACGTTAGAGGTTATACTAAGCCCGATTTGATGCGGTTTTTAAAAATTTGGGGCGGTTTTGAGCTGGTAGATTTTCAAGGAAGCAACTTTTATCCGTTTCCGCCATGCATCGCAAAGCCGCTAGCTAGGGCGTTTCCCCAGGCTGCTTGGAGTATCTTTTTGCTGCTTAAAAAGACAAAAGAATATGAAGTCGAGTTTATAAAATGGCCGATTGAAAAATCGCTGGAAACTAATTTTTATCTGGGCGAAAAATGAAAAAAGCACTAATCCACGACTGGTTTAGCACCTACGCAGGCGCAGAAAAATGCGTCGAGAGTTTCACGAATGTTTGGGACGATTTTGAAATTTACGGCCTTATTGACTTTTTAAGCGATGCCGACCGAGATAAAATTTTAAAAGGCAAGCGAGCGCATACGAGCTTTATTGGGAAGTTGCCCTTTGCAAAGAGCAAATACCGCAACTACTTGCCGCTATTTCCGCTTGCGATCGAGCAGTTTGATCTAAGCGGCTACGACGTCGTGCTATCTAGCTCGCATGCCGTCGCAAAGGGGGTGCTAACGCACTCTAACCAGCTTCACATTGCCTATGTGCACACGCCGATCCGCTATGCATGGGATCTGTATCATCAGTACTTGCGCGAAAGCGGGCTTGACCGCGGTTTAAAGGGCATGCTGGCAAAGTATTTTTTGCATAAAATTCGCATTTGGGACGCCATCGCCGCAAACCGCGTAGATCATTACGTCGCAAATAGCCGCTACATCGCGCGCCGTATAGAAAAAATCTACGGCAAGCCTAGCGACGTCATCTATCCGCCCGTAGACGTGGATAAATTTACGCTGCGCGAAGCCAAAGAGGAGTTTTATCTAACCGCCTCGCGAATGGTGCCTTATAAAAAGATTGATCTTATCGTAGAGGCGTTTTCGCAGACGGATAAAAAACTGGTAGTCGTCGGCGACGGGCCCGATATGGCTAAAATCAAATCAAAAGCGGGCAAAAACGTCGAGCTTTTGGGTTTTGCGGACGATGAGACGATGAGGGATCTCATGGGGCGGGCTAAGGCGTTTGTTTTTGCCGCCGAGGAGGATTTCGGTATCACGCCCGTAGAAGCGCAAGCATGCGGTACGCCCGTGATCTGCTTTGGTCGCGGCGGCGCTCGCGAGACGGTGATTGACGGCGAGAGCGGGTTATATTTTATGGAGCAAAACGTAAAAGAGCTGCTTGACGCGGTGGCTAAATTTGAGCAAAATCGCGATAAATTCGAACCCGTAAAAATCAGGGAAAATTCGCTAAGATTTTCGCGCGCGCGCTTTGAGGTAGAGATCAAAAGCTACGTCGAGAAAAAATACGAAAAATTTAAAGAAAAAATAAAATAATCGCCAAGCGTAAAATTTGCGCGGCGCGTATCTGGATGGGAAAATGAAAAAATATCTTTGTAAAGCGATACTTCTTTTGGTCGATCTTTTGGCTATTTGGGTGTCTTTTGGTATAGCAGTCGAGCTTAAAAATTTATTTTACGGCGACCACGTGTTGCTTGATATATCCAAATATCAGGGCTTTGGCATCGCTTATGCCTTGATGATAGCCTTATTTTTTTATCAGGGGATTTACGCTAGGAGGTATGATTTTTGGCACGAGTGCGCTATAGCGGTAAAGAGCTGTTTTTTTGGGCTTTTGCTTACTTTGGCGGCACTTGCCTTACTAAAGATAAACTATGATTTTTCAAGAGCTAGCCTGATTTTGGGCTTTTGTTTTATGATTTTTATTATCCCGGCTTTTAAATTTATAGCTAAAATTTTGCTCTTTAAACTCGGCTTTTGGAAAAAGAAGGCTAAAATTTTAGGCGAGAACGAGGAATTTGAGCTGGCGATTTTTGACGATAAATACCTTGGTTATATTCGCGCGCAGACTGAGTACGAGTCGCTTTTTATAGGCGGCAGCGGCATGGGCGCGCGCGAGCTAAACGAGCTGATAGAGCAAAATATCAAGGAAAATAAAGAGATTTTATTTACGCCCGTGCTTAGAGGTTACGATTTTACGCAGGCTCATATTTATAACCTATTTAACTCCCGCTAGAGCCTTTTTGCGATACATATCTCTTTGCAGAGTAAATTTAACAGTGAGCTAAAAAGAGGGGTTGATATATTTTTGATATTTATGGC
>CAUQMF010000137.1:0-4660 GCA_963518965.1 uncultured Campylobacter sp. | reverse complement strand
AGCACAACCTTGCCAAGGTTGGGGTCGCGAGTTCGAATCTCGTTTCCCGCTCCATTTTTTTCTTACTATTTTTTCCCATTTTTTTATTTTCTTCAGATTTAGCGCTTTGGCCGATGTATTGCGTTTCAAACGGCAAAATCACGCTTGCGGACTTGGGCTTTACGGACAAAAGCGACGAAATTTTAAATTTAGGCGAAAACAAAGCTGCAAAAATAAATTCGCAAGATTTAGCGGAGATTTTAAAAAAGCGCGGCGTAGAGCTTGAGGACAAAAGCGGCGGAGAGACGATATTTGTAAAAAACTGCGACGCGTTAGCTCTCGTGCAGCGCGCGTTTTTGCAAGAGGTTACGAGCGAGTTTAAGGGACTACAATTCGTCAAATTTCCGCTTATCGAGCCTCAAAACGAACTTCCTAAAAACTTCCACGAATACAAATTTGACAAAATTTACGTAAACAAAATCAATCCAAAAGGCAGCTTTAGAGCCGGTTTTGTCACGCCAAACGGCTCGCAGCCAAGCGTATTTTTTAGATATGAAATAAACGCTAAAATGCCGGTTTTAAGGGCTACCAAGCCGCTTGCGACGCGCCAAATGCTAGGTATCGGCGACTTTGCAAAGGATTTGGTTGAGCTTGGCGAGTTTAGCCCCGACATGATGAGCTACGCGCCAAATGCGAGGCTAGCGGCCAAGCAAAACATAAAAAGCGGCGAAGTGCTGCGATTGCGGCAATTTACTCCGCTACCGCTCATCAAAAAAGGCGAGCGCGTAAATGCGGTGCTTAGCGACGGGGCGCTTAGTATCATCGTCGAGGTCACGGCGCTAGAAAACGGCAACCTAGGCGAGACGATTAAGGTCAAAAACAACGATAAAAAGGTCTTTAGCGCTCAAATCGTCTCAAAAAAACAGGTGATGATAAGATGAAAATTTTTCTAAGCATTAGTGGTGCAAGCGGCGTAAATTTGGGACTAAAGCTCGCCCGCGAGATAGCAAAAAGAAGCGAGCTACATCTGTGCGTGAGTAAAAACGCGATGAACGTGCTAGAAAAAGAGCTAAATTTTACGGATATTTTTTAAAAAAAAGGTGTGCACTTAAATTTAAAAAATTTAAAAAAAAATTGGACGCCCTCAAACCAAAACGACTCTCACGCGCACGGAGACGCAAAATTTACAAATTTTAGCTCCGCTCAAGGCGAGCTAGATTTTGGAGGCGGAGACAAAATATCGCAAAACCAAAGCCGCAAATTTGCGGATAATGCGCAAGATTTGAGCGATAGCGGTTTAAAATTCGCAGGTTTGGACAACTGCGCTCTTGATTATGCAAACGGGCAAATTTGTAAATCTAATGGCGGCGAAAAAAACGCGAGTGGCAGCGATCAAATCGCAAGCAAATTTGACGACCGTAAATTTCAAAACCAATGTAGTACTGATAAAAACCGCGTTCAAAAAGACGCCAAGCAGGATGAAATTTATCAAATTTGGCAAGATCTGCAAAATCTCGCCGCTATCCACGACGACTCCGATCTCGCCGCAGCTCCGAGCTCGGGCTCGTTCGGCATAGACGCTACTATCGTCGCACCCTGCTCTATCAACACCCTAGCCAAAATCTACGCCGGCTTTGCGGACACGTTGATAACTCGCGCCGCCGCAGTCGCGCTAAAGGAGCGAAAGAGGCTTGTTTTGGGCGTTAGAGAGATGCCGTTTTCTACGCTGACACTCGAGCATGCGGCAAAGCTCTCCGCTCTTGGCGCCGTTATCGCTCCGCCGGTTTTGGGCTATTATTCGGCTCAAAATAGCCTTGAAGATATGGAAAATTTTATCATCGGCAAGTGGCTTGATCTGCTAAACATAAAACACCGAATTTATCAAAGATGGTCGTAAGCGCGCAGTTAAAAATCAATATTTATCGTAATTTGCTTAATCCATCTAAAATATATGCCGCCTAGCTTTAACCGGTCTGTATTTAATCCTATATAAATATCGTTTTTACTACTTTAGACAACCTTAAAGCCATGCATTTTAATACGTAAAAATAGTTGCGCCGTCTGCACTGCTAGGCGTCATTATCTTAAATAGCCGCAATATTTTGCGCCTTTACCGCCCTATTTTTTAAATTTTTAAGCGCCCAAAATCGCTCAAAAAGCCGTATTTTAGGCAAAAAACTGTAAAATCAAGCCCAAAAATATCCTAAGGTTAAAAATGAAATCCTGTATCTATCCCGGCACCTTCGATCCCGTCACAAACGGCCATCTAGACGTCATCAAACGCGCAATAAAGATCTTTGACGAGGTTGTCGTCGCAGTAGCGGCCAGCGAGAGCAAAAAACCGCTTTTTAGCTTGGAAGAGCGCGTCAAAATGGCTAAAATTTCAACCGCAAATCTAAAAAACGTAGAGGTCGTCGGATTTGATAACTTACTCGTGGATTTTGCCAAGAGCCGAGGTATAAACGTCGTCATACGCGGTCTTCGCGCGGTTAGCGACTTTGAGTACGAGCTGCAAATCGGCTATGCAAACGCCGCACTTTGGGATGAGCTTGAGACCGTTTATCTGATGCCGAGCCTCCAAAACGCCTTCATATCAAGCTCAATCGTGCGCTCGGTTTTAAGCCACGGCGGAGACGTCAGCAAGCTGGTTCCAAGCGAAATTTTAAAAAATTTAAAGGCGGCTCGCGACTAAATAAAACCCATTAACGCGGCAAAATTTGATGTTTTTAGACGGTTTAGGTATAAATTTACGTAACTTTTGCATTAAAGCTATTTTTGACGCATTATTTGATGTATTTTAAATTAAAATAAAAGCTTAAGGTATAAGGTAGCGCAAAAGCCGCTAAAGATTTGCTTTGGAGGTCGGGTTGTAAATTTAGCAACAAACGCGAGTATATCGCTTTGCGCTTTGGGTAAAAAAGGCTAAATTTATAGCAACGAAAAATAGCTAAACTTAAATCAAAATTTGGAGATAAAATGACTGAGCAAATGAGTGAAATAAAAAATCTACGCAGGCTTTTTGAAAACGCAAGTAATGACTATCTAACCCTAAAAAATAGGGCTGAGGCGCAAGTCGTAAACAGACGCTGGGCGTCTACTAGCTATATAAATTTAGAGCCGTTTTACTTTGAGCTTCACGGTTTTTCAAGGGGTAAAATTTTAAAAGAGTCGCCCAAAAATCTAGCAGATACCTACGACTACGGATTTGACGCGCAGGAGCGGGTGGTTTTGGTAAAACAATACGCGGACGAGGAGCGATTTTACGAGGATTTTTATTTTTACGAACAAGGCGAGGTTTTGGGCTATAGATTTGATTATTACAACAAAAAATGCGTGAGCGTACAAAGATATGTTTATGAAGGCGGTCTGTTGGTTGATATTTACTCTGTATTTATAGATAACGGATACTGGATTGAAAATTTTGTTTACTCAAACGCTAAACTAGCGCAAAAGCAGTGGCGCGGCATAGACCGGCTCGGAGCAAAAATAGACCGCGACTATTTTTATGAGTACGACGAACTAGGCGAGCTAGATTCGATAACTTTGGAGGGAGGCTACGTCTGCTATAAAAAACCGGATAAAAAAACGAGCTACAAAAAGCTATACGAACTAGCCGCGCAAAGGCTACTGTCCGCGCTAAAAGAGACGATCAAAATGCACGCGCCGAGCCAAAAACTTTATTGTATAAATTTAGCTTACGACGGTGAGGTTTCGTTGCCGCCTATTATCGGCTTCGGTACGCAAAAACAGCGCGAGGAGCTTTGGCGAGAGGATAAAAGCCTAATCATCTGGAACGTCGCTGATTACGAATTTAGCGCCGAGATAAACGAGGATGACGAAACGGCGAAAATCTTTGACTTTTTTAATCAAGAAACGCAGCTAAACGATAGATATTTGCAGGCCAAAAAGCTAATTTTAGAGTGTGCAAAGCAGCTAAAAGCAGATATTTGCGAGCTCGAACTAGACGCGACGCCAGATTTTGTTATCGTAGCTAGCTATCATGACTTAGGCGATTTGCGTAAAAATTTTAAGGCGATAAACCCCGAACTAATCGGCGAATATAAAGGCTTTATTTAAAACTATGTTTAAAATATTTTTGCGCTTTGTTAAATTTTAGCGCAAAAATCTTGCGGCGTTTTATGCGGTAGAAACAAAATCATCCTAATCTGGTTATGTGTTACGCGCTTTAAAAGCCGCTATTTAGCTATAAATTTGTAAAATACCGCTCAAATTTAAAGGCGAAAAATGTACGTGATTTTTGAAGGTATCGACGGTGCGGGCAAAAGCACGCAGATAGCGCGGCTGGCGGCTGCTTTCCCGCAAGCGATCGTGACCAAAGAACCAGGCGGCACGAAGCTTGGCGAAAATTTGCGCGAGCTTTTACTAAAGGAAAACGACCTGGATAAAAGGGCTGAAATTTTGCTATTTTTGGCCGACAGAGCCGAGCATTCGGGTAAGATAATAAAACCCAATTCGGATAAAATGATTTTGAGCGACAGGGGCTTTGTTTCGGGCATGGCTTACGCGCTGGCGGGCGGAAATTTTAGCTTTGAGGAGCTTTTAAGCTTAAACAAATTTGCCCTGCAAGGAAATTTTCCGCAAAAAATAGTATTTTTTAAAGCGGACGAAAGCACGCTAAGATCGCGCCTAGGCTCGCGCGCGAAGATGGACGGCATAGAGG
>CAUQMF010000136.1:0-4742 GCA_963518965.1 uncultured Campylobacter sp. | reverse complement strand
ACGGGCGGTTTTAGAGCGTTTATCTTATGGAGCTTTCAGGGGCTAAACACGCGCCTAGCCGCCGAACGTCCCGAGATCAAAAAGCAAAGCTCGAATCGCTATTTGCGCCTACTTGCGGTCTCTAGGCTGTTTTTAGACAACGTACCAAACATCCAAAGCAGCTGGGTCACGCAGGGTAGCTACATCGGGCAGCTGGCGTTGCTGTTTGGCGCAAACGACCTAGGCAGCACGATGATGGAGGAAAACGTCGTCAAGGCTGCGGGCGCTAGCTACCGTATGAATCAAGACGAGATGATACGCCTCATCAAAGATATCGGCGAAAAACCCGCCAAACGCAATACCAATTACGACATTTTAGAAAGGTTTTATTGATGAAAATCATAAATTTAAAAGCCGCAAATTTACAAATCCCGGCCGTCTACGAGGCTAGCAAAAATTTGCCCGCCGTGAGCCTAAAGCTTATTTTCAAGGTCGCCGGAGCTTGCGCGGAGGAAAAGGCGGGGCTGGCTAAATTCGTCGCTAAAATTTTCGACGAAGGAACGCTAAGCAAGGGCGCGGCGGGCTTTGCCAAAGAGCTTGAAACGCGCGCGATTAGCCTTTACGCGAGCGCGGGATTTGAGACCTTTGCGTTTGAGCTAAACTGCCTAAAGGAGCACTTTTCTTTTGCGCTTGCCAAGCTAAAAGAGCTTTTAGAGGAGCCAAATTTAAGCCAAAAAAGCTTTGAGAAGGTGCGAACCTTGACGCTGGGTGAAATATCGGGCAACGAGAGCGACTACGACTATCTAGCTAGAGTCGCGCTAAACGGGCTGCTATACCCTGGTACGAATCTAGCGCGCCCAAGCATCGGCACGAAGCAAAGCGTGGAGAGCATCACGCTAGAGGATGTTAAAAATTTTATCGCTAGCAAGCTTGACCTGGCAAATTTATTCGTAGTGCTAGGCGGCGAAGTGACTCCAGGGGAGCTAAATTTAGACGAGATTTTAAGCCCATTAAAGGCGGGCGAGCCGCGCGAGCTAAAGCTTTTTAAAACCGATGAAAAATGCGGCCAAAAGTCCATCATTAAGCCTAGCGAGCAAGCCTATATCTACTTTGGCGCGCCTTTTGACGTTTGCCGAGAGGAGCGCTATAAGGCTAAGGTCGCGACGTTTATTTTGGGCGAGGGCGGCTTTGGCAGTAGGCTGATGGAGGAGATCCGCGTGAAGCGGGGGCTAGCGTATTCGGCGTATGCTAGGAGCGAATTTGCGCTGAGCCACTCGCAAATTTGGGGCTATCTGCAAACCAAAAACGAAAGCAGGAGCGAGGCGGTCGCGGTCGTGAAAGACGAATTTGCAAAATTCGTCAAAAACGGCGTGAAAGCCGGCGAGCTAGCGCAGGCTAAAAGATTTTTGTTAGGCTCGCAGCCGCTACGCCAGGAGACACTTTTTAACCGCCTAAACATCGCTCAGAGCGAGTTTTATAACGGCTTTAAACTAGGAAATTTTAAAGACGAGCTAGAAAAAATCTCGAAGCTAAAGCTTGCCGAGCTAAACGCGTTTATAGCGGAGCACGCGGAGATAGAAAAGCTCAGTTTTGCCGTGCTTTACAATGAAATTTGATGAAAAAGACAGAATAAATCTAAAAAAAATCGGCGTAACCACTCTGCTTGACCTAGCGCTAAAGCTTCCTAAAAGCTTCGAGGATACGAGCCTAGCCGCCGCGCCAAAAGACGGGCACGTGAGCGTCGCCGTAGAGATAAAAAGCGCGTATCGCCAAGGCGGAATGCTGCACGCCGTATGCTGGTGCGAGGCGTGGGAGCAAAACGCCAAAATCGTAATTTTTAACGCCAAGCCTTGGCATCACGGCGCATTTAAGGTCGGCAAAAGCGTGTTCGTGAGCGGCAAATGCGCCTACGCCTACGGCTCGTGGCAGCTAACCAATCCCAAAATCGTCACGAAAATAAACGAAATCATACCCAAATACAAGCTCTCTCTCAGAGACGATTCGTTTAAAAATTTGATCCAAAAATACGTAAATTTGCCCAATTTGCTTGAGGCTGGACTTGCGCCTAAGGAGGCCGAGTTTTTGCTAGATCTGCACAGAGGAGACGAAAAAAGCGTGGCGATGCTGGACGCACTCGTGCGAGAAAAAGCGGGCGAAGAGGTGCTAAAATTCGTTGAAATTTACAACTACCTAAAAAAGCTAAACGCTAAAAAAACTCACTTTAAGGCGCCTAAAATCAATCTTTTTGATATCTCTTTGTGGCTTAAAAATTTGCCGTTTGCGCCGACTTCCGACCAGCTAAACGCTATCGCCGATTTGCGAGCGGACTTTATCGGCAAAGATGCGGTGCGACGCGTCGTGATGGGTGATGTGGGCAGCGGCAAGACGCTCGTTATGCTAGCTGCCGCGCTTAGCGTCTATCCCGGCCCTGCGCTCATCATGGCGCCCACGTCGATACTAGCCGAGCAAATTTACGCCGAGGCGGCGCGTTTGCTGCCTGATTTTATGCGGGTTTTGCTTGTTAAAAGCGGCGACAAGCCCGAATTTGACGGCGTAAATCTCATCATCGGCACGCACGTTTTGCTCTATCAAAGCTTGCCCGCAGCGCCGCTTGTTATGATAGACGAGCAGCACCGTTTCGGCTCTAATCAACGCGAGAAAATCAACGCTCTAGCTAGCGGAGGGCTTGGACAAGAGACGCAACTTGACGAAGCGGACGGTAAATTTAAGGAGGGTGAGCAGTCAAATTTGACTGAAATCTCGCCCCAAAACCGGCAAACAAAAACGGCGGATGAAACTAGGGCTCACGTGGTGCAGTTTTCGGCAACGCCGATCCCTCGCACGCTAAGCATGATACAAAGCAGCTTTGCGGAGTTTAGTTTCCTAAAGCAGATGCCTTTTGAAAAGCATATCCATACGCAAATTTTGCAAAGTGCGGACTTTGGCGAGTTACTGACGCATATCAAAGCGCAAATCGCTAAAGACAAGCAAGTTGCCGTGATATATCCGCTCGTGGAGGGCAGCGAAAGCTCGAACTATCAGGGGCTGGAGGAAACGCAAGGGTTTTGGCGGGCAAATTTTGCCAACGTCTATGTAACTCACGGCAAGGACAAGGAAAAAGAGCAAGTGCTGCGTGAATTTCGCGAGCGCGGAGACGTGCTGCTATCGACGACGGTGGTCGAGGTCGGCATCTCGCTGCCCAGGCTTAGCACGATCGTGATCGTGGGCGCAGAAAGGCTAGGGCTAGCAAGCCTGCATCAGCTGCGCGGACGCGTAGGGCGAAACGGTGGGAGCGGATTTTGCTTTTTGTTTACAAAGCTTAAAAATCCGCCGACGCGCCTGAGGGAGTTTTGCGAGACGCTGGACGGCTTTAAGATCGCCGAGATAGACCTCAAAAATCGCCAAAGCGGCGACATCCTAAACGGTGCGTTTCAGCACGGCGCGACGTTTGAATACTATGACTACGAAGAGGAAATCACGCAAGCGGCCAAAGATAGGGCGGGGTTTGGGTAAAAAGCGATTTAGCGCCAATTTCAAGCCCTTAAATCTCGTATTTTTGTTTTATAAGAGCCTTAAATTTAGCCTGTTTGGATTCTTGATGTAGCCCTAGATTTGACGAGTTTTAGCGACTTTACGCGGAATACTAAATTTAAAACCGCCAGTAAGCCGTCAAATTTGATTCGGCTTTTTGATATTTCAAGTTGCGTTTTGCGCCGCTTGCGTAAATTTTAGGACTAAAATTTACTCGGTATCGCGTTTTTGGTATTTGATTTTACTCGGCGCGCTGCAGATTTAAGTTTGCTGCGATTTTTAGCTCTAAATTTGACGATACTTGCGACCTTGTAAATAGCACGCGGCCAAATCGCGCGCTAAAAACGGCCACATGATTTAGCTTGATTTAAGCTATTTTTTGATTCTACCGCCTCGATGCCTGCCCTAAATTTATCCAAATCAGACTATAATCGCAAAAAAGGATAAATCATGCAAGAGTGGGCATTATGGGCGCTAGCTTCGGCGGTTTTTGCCGCGCTTACGGCGATTTTCGCCAAGGTTGGGCTTGAGGGCGTGGACTCAAATTTCGCGACTTTTATCAGGACGCTCGTTATCGCTGCGGCTCTGGTTTTGTTTCTCACGTATGCTAAAAAGTGGCAGCCCCTCGGCGAGCTAAGTGCGCGAAACTGGCTGTTTTTAACGCTTAGTGGACTTGCGACCGGCGCGTCGTGGCTGGCGTATTTTAAGGCACTTCAGATAGGCTCCGCGTCGCAGGTAGCGCCGATAGACAAGCTTAGCGTCATTTTGGTAGTCGTTTTTGCGGTTATATTTTTAGGCGAGCGCCCGAGCTTTAGAGAGTGGATCGGTATCGCGCTGATTGCTAGCGGTGTGGTTATGCTAGTTTTTGCGGATAAATAGTATCAAGTAACGGGAGTTAAATTTGGAGAAATTTAAAGAAAAAATCAAAAACTCGTATTTGTATGTAGTTTTTATAAAAAGGGGATTTTACGGTAACGGCTCTGCCTTAAGAAGTATCTTTTCGGCATTTTTGATGGTTTTGGTCGGTTTGTGTCTTACTTTGATCCTGTTTACTATCAAGGATATGATTTTTTATAGCGATTTTAAACCGCTAAACGAACTAACGAAAAACGTAGGGACGGTGGAGTCTGCAAACTACGGTCTAAAAGGCGACGGAAAGCTAAAGCTGAGGCTAGACGACGGCCGGACGGTGTCATACTACATAGACAGCAGAGACGACGATAAATATAGAC
>CAUQMF010000135.1:0-4785 GCA_963518965.1 uncultured Campylobacter sp. | reverse complement strand
ATCGGGATATGGTCTTTTAGTAGCGCTTTTAACACCTTTTGGATCACTCCGATAGGCGCGATGCGCAGCGTATCCTCGACGATGACGGGGTACTCTGATTTTAGCTTGTCGAGCAAATTTTGCGTCTCTTGGCGAGTTAGGAGCTCGGCGGCATTTTGCTTTATCAGCTCGCTCATGTGCGTAGAGATGACGCTCGCGGGATCTACGATCGTGTAGCCGCTTAGTATCGCGTCCTCCTTCACGCTCGCATCGATCCATAAGGCGTCTAGGCCAAACGCCGGCTCTTTAGTCGGGATACCTTCGATGTTGTCGCTAACTAGCCCGCTATCCATCGCGAGGAATTTATCCGCGTAAATTTCGCCCTGCCCGATCACGACGCCTTTTAGCTTGAAGCGGTATTCGTTGGGCGGTAGTTGGAGATTGTCGCGGATACGGATCTTTGGCATCAAAAAACCAAGCTGTGCCGCGATATTTCGGCGCATCGCTCGTATACGCTCGATGAGATCGGTCTCGGCGATCTTTAGCAGACCGTAACCTAGATCAAGCTCTAAAATTTCAAGCTTTAAGATATCGTTTATCTTGGCTTCCTCTTCGCGAGCGATCTCTTCTTCGCTTTTTTTAGGAGGTTTGGGTGCGGCCTGCCCCTCTTCTTCGCCTTGGGTAGAGCTTGCGCTTTGGGCCTTGGCGGTCAAATTTATCTTGCCCTCTTTTACCTCTTTCATTATATAGCCCATACTTAAAAATAGAAGCGAGATAAAGCCCAGAGATAGCGTCGGTAGCCCCGGAACTAGAGCAAAGATAAATAGTATAAAGCCGACTATCAAAAGCGTTTTGTATTCGCCCAGCAGCTGCGTTAGCGAGCCTTCGGCGAAATTTTCATCGTCCTTGCTAGCGCGCGTGATGATGATCGCCGTAGCCGTCGACGTGATGAGGCCCGGAATCTGGCTCACTAGACCGTCGCCGATCGTTAGGATCGTGTAGTTTTGCGCCGAGGTAGCCATATCTAGGCCGTACTGAAACGAGCCGATGAGAAAGCCGCCGACGATGTTTATGATCGTGATGATGATGCCAGCGACTGCGTCGCCTTTGATAAATTTAGACGAACCGTCCATCGCTCCGTAGAAATTCGCCTCGCCGATGATAGCTTCGCGGCGCTCTCTAGCTGTCTTTTCATCGATTAGACCGGCGTTTAGGTCGGCGTCTATCGCCATTTGCTTACCAGGCATCGCATCGAGCGTAAATCTCGCCTGCACCTCGCTCACGCGCGTCGAGCCCTTGGTAACGACCATAAAATTTATAAGAACTAGGATCGTAAAAACTATCACGCCGATGACGTAGTTGCCGCCTACGACGAATTGTCCGAAACTCGAGATTATCTCACTCACGGCATCGGGACCGTTGTGTCCTTCGCTCAAAATCATACGCGTGGTGGCTATGTTTAGCGAGAGTCTAAAAAGCGTAATGATGAGAATGAGCGTCGGAAATGTGCTGAGGTCGGTCGGCTTTGGCACGTAAACGGCGATCAGGATGATGAGCACCGAGATAGAGATGGAAAGCGCAAGAAAAAAGTCCAAAACCGCGCTAGGAAGCGGCACGATGATGATCGCTAGGATAGCGATTATGACGCCGACGATCGTGAGCCCCCTAAACCTTACGATAGGCTCTAAAAACGGTGCGACCAGGGTTAGGATATTGCGCTTTTGTTTTGCCAAAATTTACTTCTTGATTATATTTGCTAACGTAATTGTATCTAAAAAATCGTCGATTTTAGACTGAAGCGCGCTAAACATCGGCCAAATTTGGCATATTCCGCCCTTGCTAGAGGCACAGCTATCAGCCGAGATCGAGCACTCAAATACCGCCATTTTACGCTTTTCGGCACTTTCGATTATTCTTTTTATACTGATTTCTTCAGGTTTTTGCGCGAGCATGAATCCGCCGTTTGCGCCCTTAAACGAAACCAAAATGCCCTCTCTAGCCAAATTTTGTAAAATTTTAGCCAAAAAGCTTTTTGATATATCAAGCTCGCCCGACATCGTATCTACGTCCGACGGAGCGTCTTTTTGCGCTATGTAAATCAGCGAAAGTAGCGCGTATTCGCTGGCTTTTGTCAAAAGCATAAAATTCCTTTAATTTTTTTGCTGATATTTTATTAAATTTTATCTGCAAATTTGATTAAATCAATATTTTTTAAAACAGGCGCCGCATTTTTTGATTTTTATGATATAATCGCCTTTTTTAATCTCACCAATCAGGAGGTCATTATGGCTTTGGATTCGGCTAAAAAAGCAGAAATTGTTGCGAAATTCGCTAGAAAAGAGAAAGATACCGGTTCTCCGGAAGTTCAAATCGCATTGCTAACCGCAAGAGTCGAGGAGCTAACCGAGCACCTAAAAATCTACAAAAAAGATCACTCGTCTCGTCTCGGACTACTTAAAATAGTCGGTCGCAGAAAACGCTTGATGAAATATCTAAAAGCTAAAGATTACGCAGCTTATACAAAAGTTATCACTGAGCTAAATCTCAGAGATAAATAATCCTAAGCCCCAAATTCGGGGCTTTTCTTTCAAATTTTACTCTTTTACTCATTTTTTAAATTTAACACATCAAATTTTAGATTCCTAAAATTTAGCAAAAACCAAATTTACCATCCTCTTACATTAAATATATTTAATTTTTCCCGCATACCGCTCATTTTACTCAAATTTTACCTTTCCAAAGTTGAGCTAACTATACTAAACTTATCTAAAAAATTTTTTTTAACTCTAGCCCTTGACAATTATAGGCTCAATGTTGTATAATTCGTCTAGCAATTTAAAGGAGAGAGTGCTAATATGATAAAGGTAAGTAAGCGAGATCTGATACTTGATTCTATCATTCAAGCTTATCTTAGCGACAACGCTCCGATCGGCTCTAGCGAGCTTGGTTCGCGTATGGCGATGTCGATTCCGGCCTCTACGATCAGGGTTTATTTTAAAAAACTCTCCGACGAGGGCGCGATTACACAGTTTCACGTTAGCGGCGGCAGGATACCGACGGCTGCGACGATGAGAGATTATTGGCGATCTAGGTTAAATTTTGACGAGGCGCTAGATATCGCAAATCCTAACCTACTAAAGTTGCTAAGCGATAAATTTGAAATTTACGCGATGGTTTTTGAAAACAAAACCCAAACGCTAAACGAGGTCGTAAATTTAAACAATAGATTTTTGATTTTGAGCTTTAGCGAGGACGAGATTGTGCTCAAATTTAACTCGAAAGTCGAGAAGTTTTTGAGTAACCTTATCGGCATCGACCTTGACAGGCTCGAGCTTACCTGTATGCAAGTGGGTCTAAACGAGCTAAGAAACAAGATAGCCGAGCTAAAGCGCACTAAAATTCGTTTTTTAGAAAACGAAAAGATAGCGCTTGAGATTTTCGGCGAGAGCTTTAAAAACGCGCTAAGCCCTAGCTTTGAGATGGTTTTTGACTCAAATTTGATCTTTTTTGGCGAGAACTATATAGGTATGAAACTAGACGTAAATTTTGAGGGCAAAGAGGCTAAAATGCTTTGTGCGGGCAGTATTTACAACGACTATGAAAGATTTTTAAACAACCTAAAGGAGGTGGCATGAACGAGAATGAAAACGTGGAACTTGAGCAGCAAATCCCGTCAAATTTCGACGAGAGCATCAGCTTTGAGGGTCTAGATGCTAAGTACGTAGAGCTTCAAAAGCAGCTCGAGGAGCTAACGGATAAGTATTATAGAGCTAACGCGGACTTTGAAAACATCAAAAAGCGTTTCGAAAAGGAAAAAGCGGACATCGCGACGTATGCAAACGAAAAATTCGCGCGAGATCTGCTTCCAGTGATAGACGCGCTTGAGATGGCGGTAAATTTTGAAACTGAAGGCGACGAATATGCGGCAAAAATCAAAGAAGGAATTTATATAACGATAGGTCAGTTTAAAAAGTGTTTTGAAAAAAACGGTATCACGCCGATCGAAACCGAGGGCGAATTTGATCCGAATTTCCACAATGCCGTACTGCAAATCGATAGCGAGGACGTGGAAAAAGGAAAAATCGTGCAAGTGATACAAAAAGGCTATCTAATCAACGGCAGAGTTTTACGACCTGCGATGGTATCGATAGCAAAGTAAAATTTAAAATAAAAATTTAATAAAAAGGATAAACAATGGCAAAAGTAATAGGCATAGACCTAGGAACGACGAATTCATGCGTAAGCGTGTATGAGAGAGGCGAAAGCAAGGTAATCCCGAACAAAGAAGGCAAAAACACGACTCCTTCGGTCGTGGCTTTCACGGATAAGGGCGAAATTTTAGTAGGCGATAGCGCAAAACGCCAAGCAGTAACCAACCCTGAAAAAACCATCTATTCTATCAAAAGAATAATGGGCCTAATGAGCAACGAGAAAAACGCGCAGGAAGCTAAAGCTAGGCTGCCGTACCACGTCGTGGATAGAAACGGCGCGTGCGCTATCGAAATCGCGGGCAAGGTCTACACTCCGCAAGAAATCTCGGCTAAAGTGCTAATGAAGCTAAAAGAGGATGCGGAAAGCTATCTGGGCGAAACGGTTGTGGACGCCGTCATCACGGTGCCTGCGTACTTTAACGACAGCCAAAGAAAAGCGACTAAAGAAGCGGGAACGATCGCGGGACTAAACGTGCTTCGTATCATAAACGAACCTACCGCGGCGGCTCTAGCCTACGGCCTAGATAAAAAAGAGGCCGAAAAGATCATGGTTTACGACCTGGGCGGCGGTACGTTCGACGTTACGGTACTAGAA
>CAUQMF010000134.1:0-4814 GCA_963518965.1 uncultured Campylobacter sp. | reverse complement strand
ATGCTGAAACAGAAGAAAAACAATGGTGGGAGGAGTTAAAGATAGAAAATGAACCCCTTTGGCTTTGTGAAGGAGATATTTTGATTAAGAAAAGATAATTCAAAATATAAATACAATGAAAGATATATCCCAAGTGCCTCAGCATCAGCGGCTGGAAAATAGAGCCATTTCGGTATAATAAATTTTACGGAATTGCCTTTAGAAAAAGCAACTAAATGAACGCCTTACAAAAACGATTAGCACAAATAGGAACCAAGCCTCATGAAAACGGCTTGTGCGACGCAATAGTATATGAAGACGCAAAAGACCAATGTTGTTGGATTTACAACCGCTATTCTCATTGCGAATGGCTCAAGCACTATATGGCGTGCTATGCGGGAGTTAGCCGGGAAGAGGCTACTGAGAAATTAGCTCAAAGCAGTTTGTATGCAAGACCTCCTAAGGATACTGAGGATTTGTTTTGTATCACGCACGAGCTTACTTATCATAACGCCATGGAGATAGCCAAGGGAAATATGTATTGGCAGAACGGAACCCCCTCTGATACTAATAATTTTCAGGAAGAGCACGATGCTTGGTACGAACAAACCAAAGAAAAATATCGCTTAAACGAAGAATACGAGATAATTAAATTTAAAGACTAGATTTGGGAAAAATGAAGGCAAGCAAAGAATGCCAGATAAATTAGGTAAATTTAAGTTCTCATTTAAAAAGCCGCCGTCTTCGCGCTAGCTCAAATTTTACGCCCCGATGTTAGTCTAAGCAAAACAAGCTTAAACGAATGGGTAGGGCGCAAAAACTTGTCCCCGCAGGCTAAGGCGGAGCAAGCAAGCTAAAACTACACTCCAAGCTGTGCCTTTACATCGTTGCTCGCCATCTCGATACTCCACGCAGGCTCCCATACGAGGTCTATCTCGCACTCTTTTACGCCGTCGACGTTTAGCACCGCCGTCTCCACCCAACCCAGTATCATCTCATGCAGCGGGCATGAGCGCGTAGATAGCGTCATCGTGACCTTTGCTTTGCCGTTCTCGTCGCAAACCACGTCGTAAATCAGCCCTAATGACACGATATCAAAGCCCACCTCGGGATCGACGATGTTTGAGAGCGCATCGTATATTTTTTCTTTCATTTTTCTTCCTTTACTCCAAATTTCGTAAATTTAAAAACATTTATCATATTTATTGCGACCAAAACGATGCTAACGAGTAGGCAAGCCACGCCGCAGTGCGCGAGCGATTTTGTCTCCAGCCAGACGCCAAGCTCATAAAGCACGAGACCAAGAGCATTAAAACCGATACCGATATATGCTGGCTTTTTAAGTATCATCTGATCTAGCAAGGGCACCTTTGTTTTACCCACAAAGGGCGCTACGTAGTGGTACCAGATGAGAAACGGCGCGATCTTGTAAAGATGAGCCGCGATAAAAGCAAACAAAAAGCCGTAAATCAGCATAAACACCGCCATATCGTATCTATCCGCCGCAATCAATACGCAAAAAAGTACGAAGGCCGCGAGCGAAAGAGCGATATTAACGTTCCAGTAGTCATACGCCTTGCGGACGCGCTTTTTTAGGATGTGCAGCGCCTCGGCGACAAAGCAAACGATCGCCGCTCCAAAGGCAAAGTACGCGTAAATTTCGCTAAGAAAGAGCAAAATGCCGGCAAAAATATAAAATCCAAAGGCAAATTTGCTAAGCGTAAATTTTAGATCATGTGCCAGGGCAAACATCGGTAGCAGCACGGTCGCCACGCCTACGATGATGAAAAAGACAAAGCCGAGTACGAAATAGACGTGAAATTTAAGCGCAAACATAAAATCCATCGGCAAAGTGCCAGAAAGTATCATCAAAAGGCAAAATCCAAGCGAGATGCCCGCGAGTAAAAATATCGCCGAAACAAAAAGCATAAAGGCCGCGAAGCTCTTTTTTTCATTGTCCATAAAGCTAACGATATAGGTCGTGCCAAAAAACAGCAGCGCCAGAAAAAGCGCCATGCCACCGCCGTGTATAAAGCCCGTCTTGCCGCTGATCATCCCGTAGCCCATCGCAGCGATCCCTACGCAGTAGACGGCTAAATTTAGCATCGCGCCCTTGATCGTCGAAAACGGCTTTTCTAAAATCACAGAAGTTAGCTGATATAGCGCGCCGATGATGATGCTCATAACAAAGCCGACGAAAAATATATGCAAAAATCCCGCCGTCTCAAGCCCTGCGATCGCCTCAAAATCCGCCGCGAAAAAGGCGGGAATGCTCGCGATCAAAAAGCAAATGCCCGCGATAAAATAACCGCCCACTAGCTTAAAAGGCGGCGCAAAGGTGTTTAAAAGCATAGCCTATCTCAGTGGCAAAGGCTTGTGTCTACGTTTTTGACGTCCGCGCCTTGTTTTAGGCTAAAGGTCATCTTGACCGCCCCACCCTCTAAATCCTCGCGCTCGATGTCAAACTGCTCCGCAATTTTAGGGATCAGTCCGGCGGGGAATTTGTGATTTACCATCACGATTTTGGTGTTTTGGTTTGCAAATTTGATCGCCACCAGCGCGTTTACCATAGGCTCTGGCGGCACGCACGGACGGCTGTCAAAACCGACGAAATCCACGCCGCCCTGGCTATATCTATAAAACGGAACCGTCGCACCTTCGGCGTTAAACTGCTCGGCGCCTTTGAAAAAATCGCTCATTTTTTATCCTTGTTTTAAATTTGGATAATTATACTCTTATTTTTCGCGCGGGCGTCTTGACCTTGCTTAAGTAGTTTGGATTAATATACTGCAACGTAAAATAAATAAAATTTCAATTTATTTTAAGCGGGTGGGTAAAATACGCCTACAAATTTAACGTAAAGGATAAAAATGAGTTTATATCTTGCTTTAAAAGATAAGCTTCCAAACGATGCTTTTTATATGAAGGATAAGCTAGACGGCTTAAGCGACGACAAGGCAAGAGCCGTATCGATACTAAATTTAAAAAGCCCGGTAGTCGGCCTGGTGCTTGGACTTTGCTTTGGGGCTTTTGGCGTGGATAGATTTTATAAAGGCGATATTTTGCTAGGCGCTTTAAAGCTTATAACGCTCGGCGGCCTTGGTTTTTGGGCGTTAGCGGATTTATATTTCGTCTATAACGGTATCAAAAAAGATAATCTAGAACTAATAAATTCAGCTATCATGTAAAAATGAAAAATATACTGCTAATAAATGAATTAAAATCGAGGCTACCGTCAAATTTATATACCGAGCTCGTGATGAGTAAAAGGCTCGAGGAGCTAGACGATGCCCAAAGCTCGCAGCTGGTAGCCGATGCGTCGTATATGAAAAAGCCGACTTTAGTTTGGGTTTTTGCTCTGTTGTTCGGGTGTTTTGGAGGGCATAGATTTTACGTAAACAGTCCGGTAATCGGCATTGTTTTTATAGTGCTTACGTTTTTGGTATTTGCCGCAGCCGTTCCTCGTCCAGACTCCGGCATAGACAATTTATTTACGCTCATTTGGTTAGCCGCGATAATAGACGGCGTACTGCTATCTAAAAAAGTAGCGGCTAAAAACTACGAAAAAGTAGCGCATATACTAGAGAAAAATGCCCGTTAATCAGCTTAGTAAATTTCCAAAATATAGTTTGTATTTGGTAGCGGATAAATTTAACTCGCTAAATGAGAGACAACAAGAGGCATTAAATTTAACCGACTTTAAAAATCCGTTCGTCACGCTTACTTTGGGGCTATTTTTAGGAGTGATTGGAGCCGATAGATTTTATATCGGCTCTATCGGTATCGGCGCCTTAAAGGCGCTTGCGCTATTTTTTATATTTGCGGCAATCGGCATCATAGAGGCGGTTTATGAGGGCAAAGCGATGAGCGATAGCGAGTATATCGTCGCTCTAAGTATTGCCGGGTTTGTTTTAATGTTTTATTTTGTCTTAGCAGTCGTCGATGCATTTTTATCTTTTAAGGTTTGCAAAGAGAAAAATTTACAAACTCTCGTCGAAATTTTAGAAATTTATAAATAAAAATCTCGTCTAAAAATAAACCAAGTTGCTACTAAAATAAAATCAAAAGTAGACCCAAAAAGGCGCCGAATTTATCGCCGAGCGGTAGCGACGGTACAATCTCTTACCGCCTTAGCAGTACTGCTTGTAGCCTTTATCGCAAAGCAGTTTTTTGCCCTCTTGTTTTAGGATTTCGTTTTTACTCTCGCCCCTATAGGTCGAGTTTTGGTCACTACCGACCTTTTGTCCGTTTACGTAGATGTCCGCTGCAAATAATCCAGTCAAAAACGCCAAAAAAATCAAAATTTGCTTCATAAATCGCTTTCAATTAAATTTAATCTCCAAGATGCAAGCAAATCGCAGTCCAAATTTAAGGACGAGAACGTAAAATTTAGGATTTAAACTTGCTACAAATTTTAAATCTTAGTGTCATCTTTGAAAAACTGACGTATGTAATTTAAATTTGCTACCGCTCGCAGTAGTTTTATGCCTCTATGGTTTTAAATTTATAAATTTACGCGTCGCTTAAATTTGATATACCCGTACTTGTCTTAGACTGACGCGGTTACGCCTAGGCCGCGCCTGTTTAAAAATCTCCTAGTAACTCTTTGGCTTTGTTCATTCGTTTAAGATATCGCTTTTATGAATTTTATATTTTCATACCGAGGCGTATCTGCGGTGTATCTGTGCGAAGGTATTTTAAATTTAGCCAGTCATCGCTAAAATCCATAAAATATGCCTCGTCATAGGCGTCATATCCGCCTTCTATGTTATCTAAAATATCGGTGTATTTTTATTCTTCTTTTATCGGAATACTACTTTTATGAAATTTTATAT
>CAUQMF010000133.1:0-4815 GCA_963518965.1 uncultured Campylobacter sp. | reverse complement strand
CGATAGAGCTCGTGGCAAATTTATTATACGAGCTTAAAGCTGCCGAAGTATCTACGTTTAACATTATATTATCTCCAAATTTACATGTATGGCGCCCACGCGTTTTAGATTTTCCATTATCGCTATTATGTCGCTAGGAGTCGCGCCCATCTTGCTTAGCGCCCTTGCAACGCTAGCTACGGTGGTTTTTTCGCCGCTGATTTTTAGCATATTAGTTAGCGGATCTACCGCTGCGCCGTCTTGCAAGTCGATTGTTTGCCCGTTTGCAGCCATATCGCCATACGAGCCAGGTTCTATCTTTATCGTGATATCTCTGTGCGTGATGACGACCGGATCGACCGTGATATTTATGCCGCTTACTATCGTGCCGGTTCGCTCGTCGATTACAATCTTATCTAGCGCTTTATAATCCACGTCCAAATTTAACACCTTAGCGATAAACTCGACCGCGTTTGAGCCTTCCGGTTTTGATACCTTGATGGTTCTAGAGTCGATAGCCGTCGCAGTTTCGCCGCCTAGATTTAAATTTACTGCTCTTTGGATATTTGAAGCGGTGTCGAAATTCGACTCTTTAAGGCTTAAAAATATCGCTTCTTGATTATAGATATCATACGCTATCTCGCGCTCCACGATCGCGCCGCTTGGGATCGTACCTGCAGTTACGTGGTTGCCGTCCTTGCTTGCTCCGCCGCGAGACGCCGTCTTGCCGCCTATGGTTAGCGAGCCCTGTGCTAGGGCGTAAATGTCGCCGTCCACGCCCTTAAGCGGAGTCATCAAAAGCGTTCCGCCCTGCAGGCTCTTTGCGTCGCCGATAGAAGATATCACGACATCAAGCTTATCGCCTTGCCTAGCAAACGGCGGTAGCTTTGCGATAACCATTACCGCAGCGGTATTTTTTGATTTGATGTCGTCTGGCTTGATTTTTACGTTCACGCTTTGAAGCATATTTGAAAGAGACTGGATCGTAAACTCCGAGCTACTGCCGTCGCCAGAGCCGTTTAAACCAACAACCAGGCCGTATCCGATCAGCTGATTTTCCCTCACGCCAACGACGTTTGCGATGTCCTTTATCTGTGCCGCAAAAGCCGATATGGCAAGGGTTAGCAAGCATGCCGCTAGTTTCATTTTAGTCCTTAAATTTGTATTTTCAAGGACTAAAAGCAATTAGCATTCCAAATTGAAACAAAAATTTTTAAGAATAGTAGCTAAGCGAAGTATTTCCGAATTTTTTAGATTTTAAAAGCGTAAACGCGCCGATGCTTCCCGGTAAATTTAGATGGCTAGCATGCTCGAAAGCGATCAGATAAATTTTATCTTTTGGCAAATTTCTTGCTAAATTTACGCACTTTTCATAAACGTCCGCAAAGCCGTCCCTGATATCAAAAGGCGGATCGAGATACAAGATAACGGGCAAATTTTGCCTCGAGGCGATAGCTGGCGTCACCTCAAAAGTATCGCCGTTTATGATTTCTAGTTCGTCACCGATAAGTTTAGCGTTTTGTACCGCGATTTTGTAGGCGTTTTTATCAATTTCTACCGCGTAGGCCTTTACCGCGCCATTACTTAGCGCTTCTGCAGCCATCAGCGCGCTACCGCCAAAAGCCTCAATAAAAACCTTACCAGCTAGCTCGTAACGAAACGAATCAAAAAACGAGCCTTTGACGATGCTTTTGGTGCTTCGTGTAGTTTGAAGCGATGGCAAAAGCAGCTTTTTACCTTTAAATTTACCGCTTGAAATCGTAGCGTAGAGATTTTTCAACGAGCTTTCCTTAATATAGCCAGCAGCTCTTCTTTAAATTTATCTATCAAATTTGAAACCTCAGTCTCCAAATTTGAACCGTTTTGCGGTACGGCTTCTTCTTTTATAACAAATGCAGGCGCGTTCGTGCAAGAAGGCGCGACGAGTTCTGAAAACTGAATCGCCGAGTAAAACTCCTCAAGCGCGGAGATAAGGACTTCTTTGCTAAAAGGGATTTTTAGATGCGGCGAGTGCTCAGCTATCACGAAAACGGGCTTTTTTGCTTCTATCTTTTTATCCGCCACGATAAAATCGCAATCTTTTTTAGGCGAGATAAAATCTCTTAAAAATAACCTTAGCGACTCCCCCAGCAAAATGCAGTCGCACTCAAGCGAAATTTTCACAAATTCTCCTTTCTGCTTTGATTTAGGTCGGATTTTAACAAATTTATACGAAAATTTAAATTAAGAAAAAATTTGAGCGGCGGGGCTAAAAAAATTTGCAAATTTGACGATATAGAAGCTAGCAAATATTTAAAGGAGAAAATATGGAAATTTTCAAAGCGGCAAGCCAGCCGATGGCAAACGCGGTTACAAGCTCGCATGCGCAAAGCTCTACTCAAACTAGAGAGGTCGAGCAAACTCACATCCAGCATGACGCAACGCGTAATTTAACCGAGCAAAATAACGAAACGCTAAGCAAAGAAGTAAAAGAAGCCACCGAAAAACTAAATAAACAAATGGAAGATCTAGGCACTAGCATACGCTTTGGCTATAACGATAAAATAGGCGCGATGTACGTAAACGTAATGGAGATGAAAACGGGCGAAGTTATTCGCAAAATCCCGACCGAGCAGGCGATGAAGCTAAGCGAGTATTTTAAAGAAGCCGTCGGCGTATTATTTGACAAGGAGAGCTAAAATGGCGCTAGGTAAAGTTTCTTCACTCGGCTTTGGAAGCCAAGTTCTAACTCAAGACGTTATAGATAAGCTAAAAGCCGCCGACGAAGCGGGTCAGATAAAACCGGTGACCTCTAAAATCACGGCAAATGCGACGAAGCAAAAGGATCTAACAGCTCTAAAGACGCTCATAAGTACTTTTCGCTCCTCGGTTTCAACTCTAGCAGACGATAGCTCGTATCAAAAAAGAACCACCACCGCAGACGGCAAAAGCGCGGAGGTGACCGCAAGCGCGGGCGTGGCGGTACAAGATATCGAAATAGACGTAAGGCAGCTAGCCAAAAAAGACGTTTATCAAAGCACCAAATTTGCCACCTCAAGCTCATTTATCGGCAAAAACGGGACATTTGGCATAAAAGTCGGAGGCACGACGCATAAAATAGAAGTAAGAAGCTCTACTACGCTTGAAGAGCTAGCCGATAAGATAAACGAGGTCACAAACGGCGCCGTTTCGGCAAAAGCGATGAAAGTAGGCGGCGAAGATCCGTATCAGCTTATACTGCAATCAAAAGAAACGGGTGCTGAAAACAAGATCGAAATCACCGACGTTGATAGCGACGGATCGGCTCTAAGCGGCGCATCGGACGTCTTACAAAAGCTCGGCTGGGACAGCGCAAATATCGCTAGTAATAAAATTTCTACCGCGCAAGATGCCGAGTTTGTCTACAACGGTATCACGATAAAACGAAGCGGCAACGAGGTAAAAGATTTAAATTTAGGAATGACGATAAAGCTAAAAGATACAGGCAAGACGACCTTTAGTATCAAAGAGGACGCAAGCGCTATAAAAGAGAGCATGCAAAGTCTAGTTACGGCGTACAATAATCTTACCAACAACCTAAAAGTCGCCACCGACTACGATAGCGATACGAAAAAATCGGGAACTTTTCAAGGCGTGAGCGAGATAACTGGCATAAAATCGACACTAAATAAAATTTTATTCGCCAATCAAACCTACACCGATAAAAACGGCGTAACCAAAACCGCAAATTTAGCCGACTACGGGCTAAGCTTAAATAAAGAAGGCTTGCTGGAGCTTGATAGCTCAAAACTGGGCAGAAAGTTAGACGAGGATTTGCAAAGCGTCCAAAAGATATTTGCCGGCGGCACGACCTACGGCACGGCTCAGGCCTTTAGCTCTAAAGCCGTAGACGCCGGCTCGCTAACTATCGCAAACGAAGATCTAGTCATAAACGGCAAAAAGATAAATTTACCGGCTACTGCGGCTACAAATACCTCAAAGCAAAATGCACTAGCTCTACTAAAAGCCATAAACGACGCAGGTATCGCTGGCGTACAAGCTACCATAGCCTCAAGCGAAGACAAAATAACGCTAAAAACTACAAACGGTACGGCAATAAGCATAAAAGGCTCACCCGCCACGCTAAACGCGGTAGGCCTAAGCGAATCTACGATAACGCCTAAAAGCACGACCGTAAACGGCATCTTTTCCTCGGCGAAAAAGACTATAGACGGGCTAATCAACTCAAAAAACGGCTCTTTAACCAAATACGGACAAAGCCTGATCGAGGAGAAAAAAACGCTCGATGCCGAAAAAGAAAAGACGCAAAAGTCGCTAGACGCAAAGTACGCCACGATGGAAGAGCGATTTTTAGCATACGATAAGATAATCAGCAAGCTAAATAGCGAATTTTCGTCGCTAAAATCGATGATCGAAGCCGAATATAATAAAAAATAAAGGTAAATTTATGCAATACAACACTGCACACGCTGCGTATTCGCAAAATGCCGTAGGCGGCATCGAGTCGCCTACTAAGCTTATCGAGATGCTTTACGAGGGCGTTTTGAGATTTGTCTTTAGAGCCAAAAAAGCGATGCAAGAAAACGACGTGGAGAAAAAAGTATATTTTATAAACCGCACAAACGCGATTTTCGTCGAGCTTCTAAACTCGCTAGACTACGACCAAGGCAACGTCGCGCACTATCTAAGCGGCCTTTATACCAGGCAGATCCAGCTACTAGCCATGGCAAATATAAACAACGACGAACAGAGCCTAAACGAGGTCGTGAGCGTAACCAAACAGCTGCTTGAAGCATGGAAAGAGACGACAAACGCAGGACAAGCCGATGTGGCTGGATGAGCTCAAAATCGCCGTCG
>CAUQMF010000132.1:0-4843 GCA_963518965.1 uncultured Campylobacter sp. | reverse complement strand
AAATCTACGAAGGGCAAGGACACGGCGAAGTAATACCGCTAGTGCTAAAAGATATAGTAAGGCATGTAAACGAATAATTTAAACCCACAGATAGATATTGGTTAAAAGATTTTAGAGGTAATTCTTTTTTTAATATCTAAATTTATGCCAAATACCGAACAAAAGATAAAAGTAAATTTTTCTACAAACTCTAATTTGCTTTAATCTAATAAAAATAACCTCTACATAGGACGATATGTTAATATTTATTTAGTAAACTCAAACGAGTTTGCCGTAAGGTCTTATCTGGCGGCCTATATTTTTCTTTGACCGAGCAAAAAGAAAAATATAAAAACTTAGACGAAGCCTTATCAATCAAAATGGTAAAACGTCTAAGTTTTTTAAAAAGCTTATCATACGTTATAGATAAAATGGCGGTAAAGTACCGCTTCGCAAACGCTTCTATTTCATTCGACAATTATTATTAAATCTTTTCTTTAATAATCTCCAAAAACCCCAAACTCGCCTTTTGTCCGCCGTGCGTATCGCTAGAGCCGATTAGCTCGCAGCGCGGCAGCATTTTTGAAATTTGCAAGACTGCTTCAAACGGCGCTTCTTTATCTTCTTTTGAGTGCCAAACGATAGAGTTTTGCTCGATTTTATCGATCTCAAATCCCAGCGGACGCGCCTGCATCCACGAGTCAAACCCGATGCCCTCCATCTGCGGCTCCACTAAACGCAGCATCGTAGGACTCGCGTTTGCATACATATTTTTAGTAGCCATCACGGCTTCGTCGATACTAGCGTTTCGTAAAAATCCGTAAATTTGCTCCAACTGAGCGCCGTTAGCAAAAAGCGGTAAAAGCTCTTTTAAAGCGACAAAAGGGCTTAATAAAAATAAATTTTGCGCCGCCCTTTCGCATGCGGCTGCCGTAGCAAGCGCATAGATAGCACCCGTAGATTCGCTAAGGACGCTAAATTTAGCTACTCCTATTCCGCTTAAAAATTCCTTCATCCTAAGCCCGAATTTTAATAACGTATCGTCGTTTTTAAAAAGCGAACTTTTAAAATGTCCGCCGCGATATACTAAAATGAGCCTTATTTGATTTTCCTCGCAAAATTTAGCTACGGCCTTTGGCATCTGTGCGAGCATGCCGTGGTGATAAACCAAAACCTGGCTAAAATTTTCGCCCGAATCCTCATAGCTTAAAATTTCGTCGTTTGCGAATTTATATTCCTTCATCGTTTCTCCTAAATTTATGGATTTATACGCCAAGATTTGACATTTTGGCTAGCTTGCCACATTTGACGGTATTTTCCATCTGCGGCGATCAGCTGCTCGTGGGTTCCATGCTGGATCAACTCTGCGCCGTCAAAAACCAAAATTTGATCCGCGCTAGCGATAGTAGAGAGCCTATGAGCCGCGACTATAACGGTTTTGTTTTTTACAAGCTTAGAGATAGCTTTTTGCACCGCTGCCTCGCTGGACGTATCCAGAGCCGCCGTAGGCTCGTCTAGGATTACGATCGGCGCGTCTTTTAGCATCGCTCTGGCGATCGATATACGCTGAGCTTCGCCGCCGCTGAGCCGTCCGCTTTTTAAGACAGTATCGTAGCCGTACGGCAAACGCTCTATGAACTCATCGCAGTTAGCCGCTTTTGCCGCCGCGCGCACCTCGTCGAGGCTCGCGTTTGCGCTCATTTTTATGTTGTTTATCACGCTGTCTTCAAAGATATAAACATCCTGAAATACGACACTCGCGAGCTTTAATAGCTCTTTTTGGCTCATATTTTTTATATTTACGCCGCCTATTTTTATATCGCCCGCATTTGCATCGGCGTAGCGCATGATGAGCCTGGTTATCGTCGTCTTGCCGCTACCGCTAGCTCCGACTAAAGCAGTAAGGCTATTGGATGGCAGATGAAAATTTATGTTTTTTAGCGAAGGTCTGTCTGTATTCTCGTAAGTAAAATTTACGTTTTCAAATTTTACGTCAAAGGTACTAGGATTGCCAAATGGCTCGTCAAATTTAAGCTCCTCTAACTGCAAAATTTCTTTTACTTTCGCAAAGCTGTTATCTATTAGATCAAAAACCCATGCCGCCGAAAGAAAAACGCTAAAAGGCTCGGCTAGGCGCGAGAGGATAACTAACGAGGCGGCAAGAACGGCGAGCGAAATTTCTTCAAGCGAATACAAATAAACGCCCAAAAATAGACTCAAACAAATCAAAATCGCCGTAAGCGAGCCTAGGACAAGCCCGGGGGCGTCGACAGAACTTTTGAGCTGCAAATTTCTAACTTCGTCAGTAGCATTTTTTAAATTTGATGCATTATCTCCCGTTTGATTAATAGCGCGCAAAACTCCTAAGCCTTGGGCGTATTCTAGTATTTGAGACTCCAAACGAGCGTTAGCCGCGGCTAGCTCTTTGCTTCCAGCGACCGAGATTTTTCTTTTTAGCTTGTAAAGAAACGCCGCGCAAATAGCGCCCAAAAGCATAAGCAAAGCAAGCTGCGGAGCAAAAAACAAGCTTGCGCAAAGTGCAATCGCTCCGATGATAATAGGCTCTAAAAATATAAGCGGCAAGACGTTTATGAGCTTTACCGCATCGTCTACTCCGCTTGAAAATACGGCATTTAGCTCGCCGGTTTTATACCTGTGTACGCTTTGAAGCGGCACCGCCGTGAGCTTGCGGGCTAAATTTGAGCGCAAATCATAAAGCGCGTCGATAAAAGGCTCGCTCCTATCGTAATGCGTGCTCATAAATTTTAATACGCAAAAAACTACGCCAAGCGCTCCTAAAACCGCCAAGCAAACGAGCGAATTTTCGGCGTCGCCTTCAAGTAAATTTAAAAACAAAAAATAAAACCAGACGTAGAAAAATCCCTGTAAAAATAGCGCCATAGCGCCGCTAATAAAGCTTTTTAGATACTCTTTTTTGCTATTTGCGGCGATTTGCAAAAACGTTTTAAAAAGCTCAAAGATACTTTTAGACTTCATCGTTTCCTCCATATCGCCAAATTTGCGCGCTTTCGTCGTCGTCCCATAGCTTTTTGTACGCTCCGCCCTTTATAAGTTCGTCGTGCGTGCCGCTTTGGACTATTTCGCCGCCGTCAAAAACTAAAATTTGATCGGCATTTTTTATGGTAGACAAGCGGTGGGCGACGACTATGAGGGTTTTGTTTTTTATCAAATTCGAAACGGCTTTTATGATCTGCTCCTCGCTTTGAGGATCGATAAACGCCGTCGCTTCGTCGAGGATTATTATGGGCGCGTCTTTTAAAATAGCTCGCGCTATCGTGATGCGCTGTTTTTGCCCTCCGCTTAATTTCGCTCCTTTTTCGCCGGCCGGCGTATCGTATCCTTGCGGCAAACTTTGTATAAATTCGTGAATATTAGCCGCTTTTGCCGCTGCGATAACTTCGTCTTTGAGCGCGCCGGGCTTTGCTTTTGCGATATTTTCGTAGATGCTTTCGTTAAACAAAAACGTATCTTGAAAAACGAAAGATACCAAATTCGCCAAATTTGACGGCGCGATCTCTTTTATATTTACCCCGCCGATCAAAATTTCCCCCTCGCTAACGTCGTAAAAACGAGCCGCCAGCATAGCAACCGTGCTTTTACCCGCTCCGCTTGCGCCCACTAATGCCGTTACGCTGTCTGCATTTGCTTTAAAATTTACGTTTTTTAGAGCAAATTCATCTTTACCTTTATACTTAAAATTTACGTTTCTAAACTCGATATCGTTTGAAGCTGGAACTCTGGGCAAAGCGCAAACCGGAAGCGTGGCAATACTCATGACCTCTAAAATTTCGCTTGCGGCGAGCTTAGAAATTTGAGCGAATTTACTAACCAGCATCAAAGGCAGTAAAGAATCTACTACGGCGCAACCAAGCATCAGCACGCCCGCTAAACGGCCGATATCAAGCGAGCCGTCTAAAACCAAATACGACCCTACGGCGCTTAAAGCAAATAGCGTAGGCACGGGCGATAAAAGCGTAACTCCTATGCGCGTCGGCAGCGAAGAGTCCTTTATCCACGAGCGTAAATTTGCGTCAAATTCTTTTAGCGCATCATCAAATCTGCCAAAACTCCCGTTGCCTCCGTCAAAAGTACGCAGTATCGGCATCGCTTGGATAAATTCTATAATGCTTGAACTTACAGCGCTTTGGGCGTTTTCATATTTTTTTAAATTTTCCGCGCCGCCTCTTAAAGCTAGCCTCATCGCGGCGATACCTAAAATCGGCATAATCAAAACTACGGGCAAAAGCCTAGAGTCAAGGACAAAAACGCAAACCGTGCAAGCAAGCGCGGAAACGACGCCCCTGCCGATCATCGGCGTCATATCGGCCGTAAAAGCGTGCAAATTTTTCACATCGTCAAACATTATCTTTTTTATCTTGCCCGCACCCAAATTTAGCGCCTCTCCGTAGGGCACGGCGGCTAAATGGCGAGACAAATTTAGGCGTAAGATTCGCTCCAAATCAAACGCGGCTTTATGCGAGATACCAAAAGCGGCCTTGCGCGCGAAAAATTCGCATAAAATAAGCACAAGCGCCGCACCTAAAAGCGTAAAATTTATCTTGCTATTTTGCAAATTTGAAAGCGAAAAAGCAAATGCCGTCAAAGCCGAAGCGTAAAACAAAGCCGAAGCCGCTCCCAAAAAAGTCGCAGCCTTGACGCTTTTTGATACGGGAGCGATAACTTCTTTAAGCAGATTGGGTTTATCGTTTCTCATTAAAATTTCTTTAAATTTATCTCAAATTCGGTTAAAAACTATACCTTACGCCAAGCCCGAATCTCCTCGGATCGTTTAGCTGAACCATCCCGAATCCGGTCCGGCCCGTTTACGCGGTAGGGTTGGGTT
>CAUQMF010000131.1:0-4941 GCA_963518965.1 uncultured Campylobacter sp. | reverse complement strand
ATTCCACCACATGCGTCCATATGTATCTTTAAAACTATCATCTTTACCCACAAAACATTTTAGTTGAAGGTCTTTTTCGTTTGCCCAATCAAGCCTATTTCCACCGTTATGTCTAGTTTTTTGCAGTCTTATTAAGCTTTTATCGCTTAAGCCTGCTACCGTATGGCAAAAATCGCTATCATCTCGATATCCAGCTTTTACTTCAGGAAAACCATTTTTTTTACCGATAACTTTATCAAGAGTAATCATTTTCGTACTCTCAACCGGCAAACAAATACGCATATTTTTTAAGCGTGTTGCTATTAATGAAAATCGTCTTCTATTTTGAGGAATCCCGTAACGACTCATATCAATTACTTTATATATAATATTTTCGTAGCCTATTTTTTTTAACTCACTAAGGAATCGCGGCAAGACACTATCTTTATTGGTTATTATTCCAGGGACATTTTCAACAAGAATGTAGCCTGGAGTATAATACGCTACAAAACGAGCAAAATCCATTAATAAATCTTTAGATTGTAGCGAGTTGGTCTTATCTGAATTGATTATGCTGTAAAATTGACAAGGACTGCATCCCGCAAATATCAAGTTATCATCATTTCGATTAATATGAAAGTTCTGCTCAAAGTAATCAATTTTTAATTTCTGAATATCTGAATGAATAAAAACACTTCCTTTGTTATTATATTCATATGTTTCTTTTGCGTCTTTGTCAAAATCAATGCCGGCAACAACGTAAATCCCTGCCTGGCGGAGTCCACAAGTCATACCTCCTCCACCACAGAAAAAATCTATAGCTTTGTATCGTTTCATATTTTCCTTACCATTAGTTAAAATCTATAAACAATAAAGCAACCTGGATTTTAACAATATTCTCACTCCCACTCTATCGTTGCAGGCGGTTTGCTCGAGATGTCGTAAACTACGCGGTTGATGCCGTCTACTTCGTTTATGATGCGGCGCGAGACGTTTTCTAGCAGATCGTACGGCAGGCGCGAGAAGCTAGCCGTCATGCCGTCGCTAGCGTCCACTACGCGCACGCAAACGGCGTTTTCGTAGGTGCGGTTATCGCCCATGACGCCGACCGAATTTACGTTCAAAAGCACGCAGAAAGCTTGCCAAGTTTTGTTGTACCAGCCGCTTGATTTTAGCTCGTCGCGCAGGATCACGTCGGCTTTGCGCAAGAGTTCTAGGCTCGGCGTATTTACCTCGCCCATTATGCGGATCGCAAGGCCTGGTCCTGGGAATGGATGACGAAACACCAAATCCCTGCTAAGACCAAGCTCAAGGCCTAACTGGCGCACCTCGTCTTTAAAGATTTCTCGTAGCGGCTCGATTAGCTCAAAGCTCATCCAATCAGGCAGCCCGCCCACATTGTGGTGGCTTTTGATCGTCTTTCCGGCGCCCACGACAGAGCTCTCGATGATGTCGGTATAGAGCGTACCTTGGGCTAAAAATTTGACGTTATCGTGCTTTTTTGCCTCTTTTTCAAAGATTTCGATGAAAGTTTCGCCGATTATCTTACGTTTTTTTTCGGGATCGGTTACGCCAGCAAGCCTTTCTAGGAAAGTTTTACTCGCGTCTATGCTAACTAGCTCTACGCCAAGCTTAGTTCTAAAAGTCGCCTCGACCTGCTCGCGCTCGCCCGTTCTAAGTAGTCCGTTATCGACGAAAACCAGGATCAAATTTTGCGGTATCGCAGCGGCCAAAAGCGCGGCGGTGACGGAGCTATCTACGCCTCCGCTAACGGCGCAAAGGACTTTTTTGTTGCCCACGGTTTCTTTGATTTTAGCGATCTGGGTTTTGGCAAAGCTGCCCATATTCCACGTGCTTTCGCAGCCGCAGATATATTTGGCGAAATTTTTTAAGATCTGTGTACCAAACTCGCTGTGCTGCACCTCTGGATGAAACTGCAAAGCGTAAAATTTACGCGCATCGTCGCCAAACACGCAATAAGGCGAATTTTCGCTCGTAGCCATCGCCTCAAAGCCGTTTGGTAAATTTTTTACGAAGTCGGAGTGGCTCATCCAGACGATCTGCTTTTGGGGCAAATCGGTAAAAAGTCGGTGCTCCTTAGTCACGCTTAGCTCGGCTTTGCCGTACTCCTTGTGTGATGCCGGAGCGACCTGGGCGCCGAATTTGTGCGCCAAAAGCTGCATACCGTAGCAAATGCCTAAAATCGGCAGTTTTAGCTTAAACACGCCCTCGTCGCAAAAATACGCATCAGGAGCATAGACGCTAGCAGGCCCGCCGCTTAGGATTATGCCTTTTGGCTTTTTTGCTTTGATCTCTTCGACCTTGACGTTAAAAGGCAAAATTTCGGTATAAACGCCTTGTTCGCGCAAGCGCCTAGCGATTAGTTGGGTGTATTGCGAACCAAAATCCAAAACTATTATCGTGTTATTCATGCCCGCCCTTTAAAAATATAAATGCAAAATTTCAAACTGCACGTACCAAATCGCCACGGATACTACGTAGCCGACTACTACAGTCCAAGCGAGCCTCATATGCGCGCCGAAGGTATATATGCCCTTTAGTTTGCCCATGACGCCAACGCCGGCAGCAGAACCGAAGCTAATCATCGAGCCGCCGATACCGGCAGTCAAGGTAACTAGTAACCACTGGCTTAAATTTTCGCCCGCATCCGCGCCCATCATAGGATTTGCTTTTAGTACGGCAGACATTACGGGAACGTTATCCACGATAGCAGATAGGAAGCCAACTCCGATATTTACGGCAGTGGCGCCAAATTTATCATAAAGAGAAACGGCATAGTTTAAAAATCCGACGAAGTGCAATGCGCCCACGGCGGCAAGGATACCGAAGAAGAAGAAAAGCGTGTTGTTTTCGATTTTTGACATATAGTGAAAGACATGCATAGGCTCTTCGTTTTTATTAGTTTTTTTGTAGATGTATGTGTAAAGGCTAAGAAGCGAGAAGCCAAACATCATGCCCCACATCGCAGGCAGGTGGAAAAGCTGATGCATCATAACTGCCGAAAATATCGTAAATGCGCCAAGTCCAATGACGACTTTGCCGCCTTTTTTGATGCTTACTTTAGGCTCTGTCGCAGGGTCAAAGTGCGGACTACCCTCAGGCACGACGCGCGCTAGCAAAAACGCCGTAACCAGCCAGCCGATAAACGAAGCCGGGAAAAGCGCGAAAAAGTCGATAAACGGAGCCTTGCCCGCAGCCCAAGCCATCAGAGTCGTGATATCGCCGAACGGACTCCACGCGCCGCCTGCGTTTGCGGCTACGACGATGTTTATCGCGCCCGCGACTAGGAAATTTACGTTATTTTTATCTATCGTTAAAAGAACGGTAGAAAGGATAAGAGCGGTAGTTAGATTGTCGGCGACGGGACTGATAAAAAACGCCAAAACGCCCGTTAGCCAAAATAGCTTTTTATACGTGTAGCCCTTTGAGACGAGGTTGTATTTTAACGCGTTAAACACGTCCCGCTCTATAAGCGCCTCGATATAGGTCATCGCGACCATGAGGAAAAATACGATCTGCGAAATCTCTAAAATCAGGTGATTTACCTCATTTTGCAACGAATGTACGTCTAGGCCGTTTGCCAGCATATAAAAGCCGATGAGCAAGAACATAAAAGTGCCGATAAATATGGCCGGTTTGGCCTTATCCATATGAAAATTTTCCTCCGTAGCGATGAAAAAATATCCCACGACGAAAATAATGAGGCATGCTATACCCACCCACGTAGTCGTTAAATTTAACGCCTCGCCCGCAGCGTCGCCGCTACCGAAAGCAAGCGCGAAAAACAGACCCAGAAGTCCGACGATCTTCATTTACTCTCCTTGATTTATAGTTTATTTATCTTTTCGGTTTTGCTGTTTGAGGGCTCAGACGGTTCTTCGTAGAACGGATCGCCCTTGTGGCCGCAGCCTGCTATAAAAATTAACAAAAAAAATGCTAAAATCGCCTTATGAAAGACGCTAAGACTATTATTCGACATATTGTTGATAATCCTTTTTATAAAGAGTTAAAAAACCGTAGCGAATGCGGGGAATTTTTACGGCTTTTAAGCCTAAATCATCGCAGACTCATCGCCTTTTGCTACGAGAAAAACGGCGTTTTGTTTTTCGCCCTGTTTCATCCGTTAGGACTTCAGGAATTAAAAAGCGATAGTAGTATAAAAATGTTAAAAGGCTTATTAAAAATCTATTCTAGCGTAAATTTTGACGGCAGGCTCGCTCGCGTAACGGACGTTAAATTTTTTGTGACAAAGCATTTAAAATTTAAAAAAGCGACCGACCCGTACGAAAAAAAGCGAATTTTTACTTATGCCGAGCCTGCCAAGGGAGAGTTCGTAAATTTAGCCAAAAGCGAGCGGATTTTCGAAGGATTTGAAAAGATCCGCCTTGCCATAAAGCAAAATTTAGCCAAAGAATCAAGCGGGGCGCGATGAAGCAAATTTGGTTAAATTTAACCCCAAACGGCAAAAGCTCAAATTTACCGACGGGAGCTAAATTTTGCTAATCGACGAGATCCGCTCGCTGCCAGCCCAGCCGGGCGTCTATCAGTATTTCGACAAGGCGGGCAAGCTTCTTTACGTCGGCAAGGCTAAAATTTTAAAAAACCGCGTCAAAAGCTACTTTTCATTTACGCCAAGTCTCGCCCCCTCGCCCAAGCTGGGCCCGCGCATCCACAAGATGATCAGCGAGGCCGTACACCTCGAGTATATCGTCACTCCCAGCGAAGCCGACGCGCTGATACTGGAAAACTCCTTCATCAAGCAGCTAAGGCCCAAATACAACATCTTGCTGCGCGATGACAAGACCTACCCCTACATCTACGTAAATTTGGACGAGGATTTCCCGCGCTTTGAAATCACGCGCAAGATCGTCCAGGGCAAAAACGTCAAGTATTTTGGCCCCTATTTTCGCGGCGTGCGCGAGCTTTTGGATGCGCTAAGGC
>CAUQMF010000130.1:0-4955 GCA_963518965.1 uncultured Campylobacter sp. | reverse complement strand
GCGTACTAGGGCTAATGTGTCTAGTTACGGCAATATCGCTCTTTTTCGTTTATAAGCTCAAAAAGCCCGATCCCTTCGGTAAATACTCGCACGTCATCGCCCTTGTTTTGTGTATTATAATGATAATTTTGGCTAAAGTAATGTGGAGAGTTTAGGTAAATTTGACGCGAAGGTAGCTCGCTCCGATAAATTTAATGCGGTAAGTTTTTTTGATCGCAAAGCATGGATGCATATTAAACGCGAAAGTGAAATTTGATAGATTGATTTAAGGCGCGATCAAATCGCAACTTAGAATAAAATAAAAGCGCTTTAGCCGCCAATAATCATAGCGGCCAAAGCTGCATTTAGTTAATTTATCCCAGAAGTCTGCCAAACTGCGCTTGTAAGCTTGCCGCATTGTGCGCTTGTGCTAGGACGGCGGCGTTTCCTTGTAAATCATTTTGCTTAAACGCGCTTACGTTTTTGGCGATATCATTATTTTGTAGCTGGGACTCGCTTTGCTTTAGCGCGACGTTTTTCGCCAGGCTTGCATTTATACCGGAGAGTATGCCGTTTTGCGCTGCGCCGATTTCGCCGCGCAGAGCGTTTACGCCGCCGATAAATTTATGCACGCTATTTATATCGCCCACATCGATGCCGCCGAATTTAGGCGCAGATAAATTTACGCCCTCCATACCGTTGCCGGTTAAAAAACTCATCTGTCCGCCAAACACGTTTTTACCGTTAAAGCTAGCCTGATCTACGCTATCTTGCATTGATTTAGTTAGCGCACCGACTTCGCTTTTTATCATCTTTTGCTGGTCGGCATTTAGGATACCGCTGCTATAGCGCACCGAGAGCTCGCCGATGCGGTCGGCGCTTTGCGTGATATTTGCTAGCGTGGAGTCTGCTATCTGCAGGATGCCGATAGCGTCGTTTGCGTTTGCAACGTCCTGCTCTAGCGTGGAGCTTTGAGAGCGCAGGGAGTCCGCGATAGCTAGATTTGCGCTGTCGATGCCGCTTAGAGCGCGCTGTGCGGAGATGTTATTTAGGGCTTTTGCGCTGTTAGCTTGAGCTTGTTCGAGATAGTGGCTACTCATGCTTGCATTAGTCGAAAAATTTCCTAGTTTCATATTCGCTCCTTAAATTTTGTCCGATTATAGCGAAAATTTGATTAAAAATTTATCGTTATACGAATGTAAAAATTTAAGCCCGAATTAGACACCTAAATTTATCAAGCAAATAGCAAAATTACGCCTATTTACCGGGCGTCGCGCATAAATTTACATCCGCTGATGGTGCTTAGACGCTCTCGTGAGATATTACGCCTACTTAAATTTAAAAATGACGCCGAATTTAAGCGATGTTCTTGCAAACGGCTGTTTAAAAACCGCCTAAATTTATGCGATATCGAAAATTTACTTGACTTTTATCTAAATTTTGGTTCGCTCTTGATAACTCATCGCAAAACTTGACGCAAAACAAGACAAAATAAATCTTAATAAACTATAATTCCGAATTATTTTTAAAAGGAGAAAATATGAAAACGCTTATTATCCTAGCGCATCCTGATATCGCAGGCTCTCGCGTAAATCGTCGCTGGAAGGAAGAAATCCTAAAACACGCCGACAAATTCGAGCTACACGAGCTTTACTCGCTTTATCCCGACTTTAAAATCGATGTAGCCAAGGAGCAAAAACTACTCGAAACTCACGATAAAATAGTGCTTCAATATCCGCTATATTGGTCAAATTTCCCGCCGCTTTTAAAAAAGTGGTTTGACGACGTGTTCGCCTACGGTTGGGCTTACGGCACGGGAGGCACCAAGCTAAATGGCAAGCTATTTTCGCTAGCTATCTCGGCGGGCGCGAAAGAGGATATGTATTCCAAAGACGGTATCGAGGGCTTTAGCCTGCAAGAGGTATTGTCGCCGTTTAAAGCTACTCTAAATTTTGTCGGTGCAAAGCCTATGGCAGATTTCGCCTCGTACGGCTTTTTACTGGGCGCTAGCGACGAAGACGTCGAAAATAGCGCAAAAGAGTACATAGACTTTTTACTTAAACTTTGATTTTGCGGGTGGAGATTTATCTGCTTAAATTTCCGTTGTTTATCACTTTACCCAAGCGGCTTTGCCGCCGAATTTTACTTTACCAAGGACTTTTTCATGATTTTTAGCCCCTTGGCACGCTTTATAGCCCTAAGCGCAAAGCCCGCAATAACTACCAAAAGCGCAAATGCGGCGAATCGATAGGTCTCGCCGCTTTCGTAATAAGTAACCGCCTCAAAAACGAGCTCGCCTCGCGCCGGCACGAGCCGCTCTTCTTTTATCATCTCGCGGATGTCCGCGCCGCTTATGTTTTGCCCGCTCGGATCATACGGCCGCGTCAAGGCCTTTATGGCGGCAACGTCTGCGATCTCGTAAACGCTAGCGCTAATCCCCTGCTGCGTCCCAAGCGCGTCAAAATAGTAAATTTTATCGCCGTTTGCATAAACCGCGCCGTATACGCCGTTGCGCACAAGGCCTATTTTGCGCCACTGCTCGCTAGTTTCAAGCCTAAAAAGCTCCGTACGGCGCGAGCTTAGCCGTTTGCCGCTTTTACCGCGGCTCCAAATTTCGCGGCTCTGCACGAAATAAGTCTGAGCGCCGCTAACAAAAACGCTACCCGCAAGCGGCGAAATTTCACCCGTAAACGGATCCGCCGCCGCGCGTTTTAGCTTGCCGTTTTTGCCGTCATTTTTACTCTCCCAAAAATAAATCCCGTCCTTGCCGCGAAAAAGCAGGTGATAGGCGTGCGCGCCAAAGACGCCAAACGGTAGCGAATAAGGCGCGAATTCGGGCGCAAACTCATTCCCGTCCGCATAGACTACGCCGCTAGCGGGCTCTAAAAGATAGCGCACGCCGCTAAAATGCGCCGCCTCGTGCAGCTCAGGGGTAAATTTAACCGCGAGTCGCGAGCTTTTAAAATAGACGTTTCGCCCGTCCGTGACGTAAAAATCGCTAGTTCGACCGCGCGTGTCCCTCACGTATCTTAGCCCGTCCGCGTCCGCGCCCTCTAACTCCTCGCCCTCGAAATATACTTTTTTGCCACCTTTATCGCCGCTTAGGGCAATGCCTCCGCCGATTTGCGCTCCGTCTTGGACGCCTTTTTTATCGTCCGCGTCGCTATTTTCGCTAAATTTACCGCCTTGGCTCGCGCTTCCCGCCGCAAAGCCAAAACCCAAAACCGGGGTCAAATTTACGCCTAAAACGCGCTTTATTTTATAAATATAGCTTTGCGGTTTATCAGCGCCCAGTATCGCGTACGCCGCGGTTTGAACCGCCTCGGCAAAAGCTCCTAGCTCGTAGTTTCTCTCGCCTGCGTCGCTGCAAAAATAACTAACCCGGCCGTCCGTGAAATATCCGTTGCCAATCGCCCTAGCGCGCGTGGGATCAAGCCCGCTCATGGCTAGATTGCCGCAGTAGACGGCGCTTTCGTCAGCACCGACGTTTCGCCCGCGATAAGCGCCTGACGCAAGAACCTTAAATTTATCCGCCCGCGCGCCTTTTAGCTCAAATTTGCCTCCGCTTGGGATTAGCGCGTAAATTTTGCCCTGCGGCGTCGCGTAAAATTCGCTGCCGCCTATCTGGGTAAATTCGCCCTCCTCCTCGTAGCTAGCGATATAAACCATAAAAAATACCGTAAAAAGTACGGCAAAAAGCGCAACCGCGCAAGCAGCGGGGGAATTTTTTATTTTCATAAATCGCCTAAATTTAAACTAAATTTTTATGATTATATTATGATTTTGTTTAAGAGTTTAAATTTGACGCAAAAATCCGCAAAAGCACTGCAGATTTTTGCATTATGGTTACGCCGATTCGTAGGAAATTTCACTAATTTTAAAAATGTCTAGTAACGGCGTTTGCTTGGCTTGCGGCGCGATTTTGTCTATCGCTAAACGATAAATTGCTTAAAATCCTCCGTCAAAATGCGCTCAAACCGCGGTAGCAAACCCTATCGTTTTGAGAATTTATACCCAGCTACTCCATGCAATAGCGCAGACGTTATTTACTTTAAAACGTCAAACTCCACATAGCCTTCCATGGCTATAAACATTATCCAAGCGGCCTCCGAGCTGTAAAAATAGTGATGTTCGGGGATATTTTCTAGCATAAATTTTAAAAAATCGTAAAAATATTCGGGCGCAAATTTGACTTCGGCATTGGTCAGATTGTCGCCGACATAGCTTATATCCGCGCTTAAAATTTTACTTTGGATGTTTGGATTTGAGCTTATAAAATCCTTAATATCGGTAAAATTTTTGTAATCGACCGTTTCGTAGCCTTTTAAATTTTGCAAAACCGGCTTTGAGCCGATAAAACTAAAATTTTGCCCTATAAACTTCGCTCCGCCGTCATTCGCGCGCCACTCGTCGCCCAAAGCGGACAAAAAAGCAAGCATCTCGTCATCGGCCCAGCTAAAATTTTCAAAATCCATTTTCACCCCGTAAAGTCGTTGTAAATTTAAATTGCGCCCCCGCATATTTTTATAAACTGCGCTGATTTAGCTCAAATTTCGTACCCCAAACTCGCGGCAAAGAGTTTTGAGCAAATTTAAATGTTTTTATCAAATTTCGTCTCAAGATAGGACGCAAAGTCCATCGACGGACAGAAACAAATTTAAATACAAGGCGTTATATCTTGAGGCGATTTTTGAAGTCGCGACGTAAAAATAAAACGCAGCGGACTGATCGTCCGTGAGTATTTATTTTTACTAGCCCTTCAAAAAGTACTCAAAAACTACTCAAAAGTCACGGCGAATTTAAAATTTATCTAAAAAAAGCAAGAGATATTATATCTTGGAGAGATTTTAAGGGTTACGAAGCAAAAAATAGGCGTAGACTGACAAGCCAGTCCGTCAAGCCGATTTTTCGCGAGTTCCGTTAAAAGCTCCAGAGAAATAACTACGCAAAAAAGTCGTCAAATTTCGCACCCCAAA
>CAUQMF010000129.1:0-5024 GCA_963518965.1 uncultured Campylobacter sp. | reverse complement strand
TGCCGCGGCCGTTTATATGTGGTACGCGCTTAAAAAGCTAGAGGAGATTTACGACGCCGACGTATTTAGCACCTATAAGCAGATGATTTTTGTATCTATCGTATTTGCGGTAGTCGGTATAGCGTTTGGCTTTATACGCGGCGTAGAGGACCGACCCGCCTCGACCGGTGCCGGGCTGGCGGGACTTTTTATACTAGTCATAGCCGTCTATCTGGCCGTCCTTTGGGCTAAGTTAAATTTCAGCCTTGCAAAGATTACGGAAAACAATCTTTTTAAGACCTACGTATTTTTTGCTATCGCTAGCTTTATTATCGCCTTTGCACTGCAGATGATGCTATCTACGGGCTATTTTACGGCAATCTTCTCCATACTGTTTGCAGTGCTAGCCATCGCGATACTCTACGTGCTGCCAACTGCATTTTACCTATACGCCTGGACTATGATAAAGGAGGAGTAAAGTGGACGAAAACGAACAAAATTTGACCGAAGACAGAGCCCAAACAGTAAACAACGCAAAAAATTTAGGATTTTTAGCGGCTATTTGCATGTCGCTTACGATTTTGTCATCTTACATTGTAGTTTTTTCGCCGCAGTTTCAGGACAGAAACCATTGGGTACTCGGGACTATAGGCACAATCGCTTGTTTTTATACGGCTTTTAAAGCGCTTCAGCCTCTATGCGAGACGAATCTCGTGCGGCCGTTTCATGCGAGTTGGATTTTTTGGGTTGTTATGGTGGCAACGGCATATTTTAAGGAAAGATTTTATAGCGCCGAGTTTATGCTTATATTTTTTACTTTATTTACTTTGTCGGCGATTTCTTGGACGATTTTAAATTTTAGGTTGGCGCGCGTCACGCAAAATCCGCTGTTTAAAATTTATGCCTACATGTTTATACTCTCGGTTTTATCCGGCTACATCGCGGTTTTTGCAAAAGCACAAATCGGCAGCGCGCTCCACTGGGCTAATATCTTGATAACGGCAACGTCTCAGGGTTTACTAGTTGGCGCATGGTACGACGTGGATGATGTGGAGGATGTTTAAATTTGGCTATAAAATGCGCGAGTAACGGCTCTGCGCGGTTTAAATTTGACCTGCCCAGCGCCTAAAATTTGGCAAATTTGAGTTAAATTTTTAGCTCCGACCGGCTTTGTTAAATTTGCCATAGCGCCGCTCGCAAATTTGTTTCCGTAAAACAAGCAAGCGCTGATTTTACCGTCATTCGTATCAAAAAGGCGCGGGTTTAGCCGCCCGCGTATAAATTTAACAGTCGAGTCAAATTTGACACATTTAAGCAAATTCTCGCGAGGCCGTTTGTCGAGCCGCGCGTCAAATTTGACCCAAGCTCGCCTTATCCGTTCATCTTGGATAGCTTCTCGTTTTTGAGGTTTGCCTCCATCTGGCGTATCTCATCCTCGCCGCTTCTTACGACGTTTTCGTCGCACTCAAAGTTTTTGGCGTCTATTTTTTTCGGGTATTCGACGTTTGCCAGGATATGCCTAAAAAGGTTTATGCGAGCCTGTTTTTTGCTATCTGAAACGATGATCGTCCACGGACAAAAAGGCGTATTTGAGGCTAGTAGCATCGAGTACTTGGCGATGGTGTACTGATCCCAGAGCTCCTGGCTTTTCTCGTCTACTGGGGAGATTTTAAACTGCTTGAGCGGGTCGGTGAGGCGCTCTTTGAAGCGCTTTTTTTGCTCCTCTTTTGAAACCGAGAGGTAAAATTTAAAGAAAATGATGCCCGAGTTTTTGATCATCTCCTCAAATTTAGGCACCTCGCGTAAAAACTCCTTGTGCTCCTCCTGCGTGCAGAAGCCCATCACAGGCTCGACGCCAGCGCGGTTGTACCACGAACGGTCAAAGATCACGATCTCGCCCGCACTCGGTAAATGCGCGACGTAACGCTGAAAATACCACTGCGAGCGCTCGACGTCGCTCGGCTTTTCAAGCGCCACGATGCGGCATCCGCGCGGATTTAGGTGCTCGGTTAGGCGCTTTATCGAGCCGCCCTTACCCGCCGCGTCGCGTCCCTCGATGATTATGAGTACGCGTAAACCCTGCTCTTTTACGTGATTTTGAAATTTTAAAAGCTCTATTTGTAGCTTTCTAAGCTCGTGCTCGTAGTCGAATTTCACGCTATCCGTACCGTTTTTACTCACTCTAAACCTCCTTTGGGTATTTTTAAAATGTTACTATCAAATAATTAAAATTTAGCTAAAATACGCCTCTTAATTTAACATTTAACGCTGACTTTATGGGAGCTTGTGTAAAATACGACAAAAATTTCAAGGAATATTATGATTTTTAGGATGATTTTTGCGGCGATTCTGGCTTGCTGCGCTATGTTTGCCGAACCGCTTTCGGTCAAAGAAGCCTTCGGCCTCACCGCGCATGCCGACGAGCAAAACGTCGAGTTTAGATTTGCCCCCGCGCCAAATATCCACGTCTACAAAGACAGCCTAGCAGCGAGCCTAGGCGATAAAATTTTAAACTCGCATCTAAACTTCCCAAAAGGCGAAATTTACGACGAACGCGAGGTTTATACGGGCAAATTTAGCCTTTTCGTACCGATAAATTTGCTAAAAGGGCTTAGCGGCGGCGAAAATTTCACTCTAAAGCTCGAATACCAAGGCTGCGCCAAAGACGGCATCTGCTACCAACCGCAAATACTCAAATTTAGCGTCAAAAAGGGGCTTGGCGGCTACTCGGTCGCGCAGATCATAGAGGCCGCCGAGCCTGATTTTGTAAGCTCGCAAGCCCCGCTCTCCGAGCAAGACTCTATCGCCGCAAGCCTTAGCAGCGCAAATTTCCTCCTCTCGCTCGCTACGTTTTTGGGCTACGGGTTGCTACTCTCGCTCACGCCTTGCATCTTTCCGATGATCCCGATCCTATCATCTATCATCGTCTCAAAACAAGCTGGCAGCGCGCATGACGGCAAAAGCGGCGCCGTAAATTTAAGCGCGGTAGACAAAAACTCAGTCAAATTTGATAGCAGTAACCCGCACGCTAAAAACGTCAAAAGCAAAAACTCGTGCGCTACGAGCGGCTTTTTCCTCTCTGTCGTCTATGTTTTTGCGATGGCGTGCGCCTACGCGGTAGCAGGCGTGGCGGCTAGCGTTTTTGGCTCGGGCGTGCAAAGCGCGCTGCAAACCCCGGCCGTACTGATCGGTTTTAGCCTCGTTTTCGTCGCGCTCGCGCTTTCGATGTTCGGGCTTTACGAACTTCAGATGCCCCTTGCTATGCAAAACGCGCTTAGCAAAAAAGCCCAAAGCAAAGGCGGCATAATCGGCGTTTTTGCGATGGGATTTTTATCCGCGCTCATCGCTAGCCCCTGCGTCGCCGCACCTCTTGCGGGCGCGCTGCTTTATATCGCGCAGAGCGGAAACGCGCTGTTTGGCGGGCTTGCGCTCTTTACGATGGGGCTTGGCATGGGCGTGCCGCTACTGCTCATTGGAGCAAGCTCGGGTAAAATTTTACCGCGGCCGGGCGCTTGGATGGACAAAATCAAGACGCTTTTTGGCTTTATCATGCTGATAATGGCGGTCTGGCTGAGCGCGCGCGTGCTGGATGCTAAAGTGGAGCTGCTGCTTTACGGCGTCATCGGCGTGTTTGCGAGCGTATTTTTTGGAGCCTTTGATACAACAAAGGACGAGTACGGCAACGGCAAAAAACTGCTAAAAGGTACGGCGCTACTAGCCTTTATCTACTCCGTCTTGCTGATCGTGGGCTCATTTTCGGGCGCAAAATCAGCGCTAAATCCACTCGAAGGCTTTAAAAATACAGGCGGCGCGGGCGTAAATTTGAGCAAAAATGAGCCAAATTTTATCGCCGTCTCAAATTTGACCGCACTAGAAAATGCAGTAAAAAGCTCGTATAAACCCGTGCTTATCGATTTTTACGCGACTTGGTGCGCTAGCTGCAATGAGCTTGATGAGATCACTTTTAAAGACGAAGCCGTGCTAAAAAAGCTAGAAAATTTCACTCTTTTGCGAGTGGACGTAACGAAAAATAGCAGTGACGACGCACAGATAATGAGAAAATTCGGACTCATCGGACCGCCTGCGATCCTATTTTTCCATGCGGGTAGCCACATGCAAGACGAGCTAAAAAACGCGCGCCTCATCGGATTTTATCCGCCCGAAAAGTTTTTAGCGCATCTTGAAAATTTCGGGCTGTGAAATTTACGAAAACGCGGTGCTTGTAGGAAAATTTGGAAGTAAATTTGGCCTAGTTTTTGTTCTGTAGTCAAATTTGGCATTTAAATTTTGCGAATTTAAATCCGGTCAAATTTATGCGGCGATTTTATCGTATTAAATTCGGAAGCGTTTTTTAACGTGATTAAATTTGCTTCCGAATTTTGACCGCAAGAATTTCCGCCTTTACTCACGAATATTTTTGCAGTACTGCTAGCGACGATTGCAAGCTCATTTTACCGCGCTTTGATGATTTTTTACGATTTTATCCTCAAAATTTGAAATAATTAAAGCTGATTTAAATTTCGCTCGCTATAATTTCGCCCATCGTTACCCTGTAGTTTAGTGGTAGAACTGCTGACTCTGGATCAGCTAACAGAGGTTCGAATCCTTTCAGGGTAACCAGATTTATGGAAAAATGCTTCAAAACATCGTATTCTGACCAATCTTTATAAGCGCTACCGTCACTTACTGAGCCGTTACGACAAAAAACTCACTAAATTCACTCACCATACAAGCTCATAAAAACCTATTTCGTCGCTTTTCGCAAATTACGAAGCCCGGCCGATAATAAAATCAAAAGGCTAAATTTGGGCGATTTTCCCGAGTTTAGTTTGGCAATGGCGCGCGAGGAGAGATTTAAGCTAGAGCAAAAGGCAAGAGACAGCATCGACGTCAAACATGGGAGCGAGATAAACGAGCAGGCTAATTTTAAAAAGATGGCTTAAAACAAAAGCCACTAGTGTAGAGCCAAACACCATAAACAGAGATAAGAAGCTGTTTGAGATGTATGTCTATCCGTTTTTTTGAAGACAGAAGCGTTGTAAAAC
>CAUQMF010000128.1:0-5082 GCA_963518965.1 uncultured Campylobacter sp. | reverse complement strand
CAAGGAGTCCCTGAGCCAATTGGCACGAGTGGAGAGGAAAAAGCGGCCTGTACGTGCGAAAAAAATATTGCTAAAAGTTATGCTCAAATCTCTACAAAACCGCAAAATAAACTACGTAAAAGGCGGCGAGGCGAACGAGCTAAAACAAAATTTAAGCGCCCTAACCGAAACCTTTGATCTGTCAAAATACGGCGCGACTTCATGGTACAGCGTGCCAAACGGAGGCTTTGCGCACGATAAAGTTTTGCTCCGACCAGAGCTTAAAAAAGGCTAATATAGCGTAAAAGTGCAGGCTCTAAACGACGCACCCGAGCTAAAAAAGATCGTGACTTTTATTAAAATTAGCAGATATCGCAACTGAAAATGATGATTTGGGAGATTTTGCACGTCAAATTTGACTAAATTTACTAAAAATTCCTAAGCCCTATTTCCAAATTTGAACGAATCAAATTTGGATTAAATTTAACCTTCGCCTGCGCTAAATTTCCAAAATTTTCGCCGGTATCTAGGAAATTTTGCAGATAATAAACGCCTCTGTATCCGTGCTCATACAAAATCTCGCTCATAGCAGAGATATCGGCCTCGTCTAGCAAGTCCGCATGCACCGTCGTTCTAACCTCAAATTTAAAGCCGGTTTGCGACAAAAACTCAAGCGTCTGTAAGAAATTTTTATACAAATTTGAGCCCGCAACCTTGAGGAATTTTTCCTTAGTTGCTTTAAAATCAAGCGCGATGTAGTCGATCAAATTTAGCGAGATAGCTTGCTGAATAATGGTTAAATTTGAGCCGTTGGTATCGACCTTGAGCGAAAAGCCGCGCGACTTTACTTCGCGAGCTAGCGGTAAAAACGCCGGGCTAAGCGTACATTCGCCGCCGCTAAAAACCACGCCGCTAAGCTTACCTTTGCGCTTGTCTAAAAATTTGATAAACTCGGCGCAGCTGATCTGTCCGGCGCCCGTGACGATAGGGACATTGTAGCAGTAGGCGCAGCGCATGTTGCAGCCTGCAAACCACGCTATACAGGCCGTTTTGTCGGGGTAGTCTAGGGTTGTAAAGGGGGTAAGCGAGTAAAGCGGAAAATCGGAGTCTTTCACGTCTTACTCGCAGGAGTTTAGCGGGATTTTGGCTCGCAAAATTTGACGCGCTCTTTGTGCTCGCCTTTTTTACCGAGGTTAAAGCTCTCTACAGGGCGGTGGTAGCCCATCACGCGGGTGTAAACGACGCATTTCGTGCGCTTTGCTTCAAGCGAAGCTAAGATTTCTTTGTCGCTCATTTGTCACTCCTTGATAATTGATGTCAAATAGTATAGCACTTTATAGATAACTGCCGTCTTAAATTTTACGCGATTTTTTGTTTTTCAGCCGTTGTTAAAAGTATGGTAATATCTGCGTTACGATTAAATTTAAAACAAAGGAAAAACATGACAAAAGTCAAATTTCACGGCGCGGACGTCGCGCTAAAAGGCGAAGAGGTATTCGTTGGCTCATATGCGCCAGAAGTCGCACTCGTAGGGCAGGATCTGGGCGAGTTTAAGGTCGGCGGCAACAACGGTATCGAGATATTAGTCGCAGTGCCGTCGCTAGATACGGGCGTTTGTGCGACGGAAACGCGTAAATTTAACGAAAAAATGGCCGCGAAACAGGCGATCAAGCTAAGCGTGATTTCGATGGATTTGCCGTTTGCGATGGGTAGATTTTGCTCTACGGAGGGCATCAAAAATTTAAAAGTAGGCAGCGACTTTAGAGCTAAAGAGTTTGGCGAAAAATACGGCGTAATCATCGGCGAAGGACCGCTTGCGGGGCTTTTAACTAGAGCTATTTTTGTTATCAAAGACGGCGTCGTCATCCACAAACAAATCGTCCCAGAGATCACGGATGAGCCTAACTACGACGCGGTATTTGATGCGATAAAATCAAGCGGAGGCTGCGGCTGCGGGTGCATGTAAGCCGCGAAATTTAAAGACCGCGATGGCGGTCTTTTTTATACAAATCTTAAATTCCTTACCAAATAGTGATAGTATAAATTTACTAAATTTTTACAAATAATCTTATATAGATAACAAGGGTAAAAAATAACTCATGTAATTATTCCTACTAACAAAGTTCTCGTATCGCACCAACAATAGAATCTGTACTCCACTTAACTATCCTGTCGGCAGAGTTTTTAACTACCATAGAGGTTCTTTCTGCTGCCCAAGGTTGTACAGCAATTATTTTCTTGTTCATGCTTTTTGCCAACTCTATTTCAATATTAATCCATTTGCTATAAGTAGCATATACTCCAGCCAATATAATAATGCAACTTGCTGGCTGCATTTGCCTTTTTATTGCTTCTTTCAGCTCCCAATCACTACCCGCATTATGAATTGGGTTGTTTTTAGGAACTGAATAATTTTTATAATAAAAATATAGTTTTGCATTCAATAGCTTTACAAGATTATCATATGCTTCTCCATACGCCCAAGAGTGACTAATAAACAAATTGTACATAAATTTTTCCTTACGAATAATTACATATTAAAATAATAATTAAAACAATATAAGATACTATAAATATTGACGGAATAAAATACTCAAGTATTGTCCCATCTATATATTTTCTATCTTTTAAAAGCTCCCATTCTTTAATAAATGGTTTCTCTGGTAGTTTGTTTTCAATATCATTAATGACTTTAAATTTTTCACTATTTAGAATTCTAAAATTTCTTAATATAAAAATCCAAGCAAAGCACAATAAAACACCAATCAAAGAAACAATTAAAGATTTTAAATCCCATATAATTGAAATAGCTGTTAGAATTGCCATGTTGAGAGTTACAAACAAATTGTTTAAAGTATCTCGCCTTTGGCTTATAGAATTTGCCATTTCTACACAGGTTTGCCATTGAGCTAAAATAATATCTTTATTTTCCAAATTTATCCTCTCGTAATTTTACTAAATAGATTTACTGACACCCCTCGCACTCGATCGAGCGATCGGCGACGTTATTTAGCTTTTCGCTATCAGGGCTTTCGGAGCGTAGATAGTAGGTCGATTTTAGTCCCAGCTCCCACGCTAGCGTGTAAATTTCGCTCAGATATCCGCCGCTTGCTTTGTCTAGGCTCATGAAAATATTTAGGCTCTGGCCTTGGTCGATCCACTTTTGGCGGATGGCGCCGGCACGCACGAGCACGCGCTGATCTAGCTCATAAGCAGGCGTGTAGAACTGCCACGTCTCAGGGCTGAGATTTGGCACGACGTTTGGTATCATGCCGCTTAGATTGTGCTCGAACCATTTGCGCTTATACACGGGCTCGATCGTCTGCGTGGTACCCACGAGTATGCTGATGCTCGACGTCGGCGCGATCGCCATCAGATAGCCGTTTCGCATACCGTCCTTTTTGACCTTTTCGCGCAGTTTGCTCCAGTCGCAGGCGTTCTCGTCAAATAGCCCGCCTCTATCGTTTAGAAGCGCTTTGGCGTTTGCGTTTGCCGTGTCGATAGGCATCACACCCCTGCTCCACTTTGAGCCTTCAAAAAGCGGATACACGCCCTTTTCTACCGCCAAATTTGAGCTGGCGTAGATGGCGTTGTAGCTTATGTTTTCCATCACGCTATCGATCAGCGCTAGGTGCTCGTAGCTGCCCCATTTTACGCCGCGTTCGGCTAGCATCTGTGCCTCGCCCATGACGCCAAGGCCGATCGAGCGAGAGGCTAGGTTGGTGTGTTTTACCTTTTTGTGCGGGTAGAAATTTAGATCGATGACGTTATCTAGCATGCGTACGGCGATCGGTACGACGCGCTCGATGTCCTCTTTTTTGTTGATTTTGCTTAAATTTATGCTCGCGAGGTTGCATACGGCGGTTTTGCCCTCGACGCTTTCTTTTTCGACGATGAAAATTTGTTTCCCATCGATGCTATCTAGCGCGCTTAGCTTTTTGGCCTTTTTTGTTATGCCGCTATCGACCGTGACGTCTTCTTCCTCGTCAAAAAGCCGCTCGGAGCCGTTATCAAACGTGATCTTGATCTTGTAGTAGTTCGGTTGCGTATTTTGGAAAATTTCGGTGCATAAATTTGAGCTCCTGATGATACCGTCGTGGTCGTTTGGATTGGCTTTGTTGGCATTATCTTTAAAGCACAAAAACGGCATGCCTGATTCAAAATAGCTAGTTAAAATTTTCTTCCACAGCTCTTTTGCCATGACGACGTTTTTTTGGATCTTTTCGTCGTTTTCGTATGCTAGGTAGCGTGCCTCGAACTCATCGCCGTATAGATCGCACAGATCGGCGACCTCTGCCGGGTCAAATAGGCTCCAGCGCGCGTTTTCTTTGACGCGTTTCATGAAAAGGTCGTTTATCCAAAGCGCAGGGAACAGCTCATGCGCTCTTCGGCGCTCTTCGCCAGAGTTTTTGCGCAGATCTAGGAAGTCGCTCACGTCCATGTGCCACGGCTCTACGTAGACGGCTATCGCGCCCTTTCTCGTGCCTAGCTGATCGACGGCGACGGCGATGTCGTTCGTGACTTTTAGAAACGGAATTATACCGCCGGCTGCGTTTTTATGTCCGTCGATGCTGCCTCCCATAGCGCGTACCTTGCACCAGTCCCAGCCGATACCGCCGCCAAATTTACTTAGAAGAGCCATCTCTTTGTAGCTATCGAAAATCCCCTCGATATTATCGGGCGTACTTCCCACGTAGCAAGAGCTTAGCTGATGGCGCGTCGTGCGGGCGTTTGAGAGCGTCGGAGTAGCGAGCATGACTTCAAATTTAGATATAAGGTCATAAAATTTCTTCGCCCAGCCTTGGCAGTCTAGTTCGTTTTGCGCGAGGAACATCGCGATCGCCATAAACATCTGCTGCGGTAGCTCTATCGGCGCGCCGCTGCGGTCTTTGATGAGGTAGCGGTCGTATAGCGTCTTGATACCTAGATATGCAAACTGCAAGTCGCGCTTGGGCCTGATGTAGTCGTTTAGATCGTCCAGGTCGTATTTTTCTTTTAGCCCCGGGATGACGCGGCCCGCTTTTTCGCCTTTTTGCAGATAGTCGCGTAGGTGGTTGTAGCCGCTAAAGCCCGTGACCTTGGGGTAAAGGTCGTACAGAAATA
>CAUQMF010000127.1:0-5094 GCA_963518965.1 uncultured Campylobacter sp. | reverse complement strand
CGTTTCTAACGGCGAAGCATGCAAATTTAAAGCCGTAAAATTTAAAGCCGCGAAGGCTACGAATTTTGCTATTTTTTTCATTATGACCCTTAAAAAAACGTCGATTTTACAAGAGCAATTCTTAAAATTTAGCAACAATGGGCTATAATCTTCGCAAAAAGGAGAGACGATGATACTAATAGCAGGGCCTTGCGTCATCGAGAGCGAACAGCTCGTTTTTGACGTGGCAAAAAGGCTGGTTAAATTTAACGAAGATAAGCGGATAGATTTTTATTTCAAATCAAGCTTTGACAAGGCAAATCGCACGAGTATAAGCTCGTTTCGCGGGCCCGGACTTGAAAAAGGGTGCGAAATTTTAGCCAAAGTCAAAAAGGAATTCGGTTTTAAAATTTTAACCGATATCCACGAGAGCTATCAGGCTGCACCAGTAGGCGAAGTGGCCGACGTGCTGCAAATCCCGGCGTTTTTGTGCCGCCAGACCGATTTGCTCGTAGCTGCGGCTAAGACAAAAGCCGTGGTAAATATCAAAAAAGGGCAGTTTTTAGCCGCCTCTGCTATGAAGCACTCGGTCAAAAAAGTGCTAGAAACAAGGGGTATTAGCGGCGATGGATACGAGATTGCCAAGCAAAACGGCGTGTGGCTAACCGAGCGTGGAAGTACATTTGGATATGGAAATTTGGTCGTAGATATGCGAAATTTGGTGCTCATGCGCGAATACGCACCCGTGATTTTCGACGCGACCCACAGCGTACAAATGCCAAGTGCTCTTGGCGAAAAAAGCGGCGGAGATGCGAAATTTGTACCGTATCTAGCGCGAGCTGCGGCGGCTGCGGGCGTGGACGGATTTTTCTATGAGACGCATATAAACCCTTGCGAGGCGCTTTGCGACGGACCGAATATGTTAAATTTAGACGAGCTAGACGCAAATATCGCTCAAATTTTTAAGATAAAAGACGCCCTAGGCGATGCAAACTAAGGGCTTTTTGTGGGTGCTAGGCGGTGCAGTCGCCGAGTGCGGCTGGGCGTACGGGCTAAAACACGCCCAAAACGCCGTAGGATTCGCGCTTACTGCCGCGTTAGTCTGCGTTAGCTTCGTATCGTTTATGAAGGCTATGAAATACTTGCCCGTTAGCGTTGCATATACCGTATTTGTGGGATTTGGAGCATTTTTTATCGTGGTTGCCGAAAGCGTTAGCGAATACAGCTCAAGCGGCCAGATGCCGGATCTCTTGCGACTATTTTTTATAGCGACGCTGATCGCTGGCGTATTGGGGCTAAAAAGGCTAAAATCTTGACGCATATTTTAGCTCTTTTGGCGGCCGGGTGCTGCGAGGTTTTGGGCGTGTTTTTTCTAACCAAATTTCAAAAAAGCTTCGGCGTGAAAAAGGCGGCGAATTTTTTGATTTTGGTCGCAAATTTCGCCATTTCTCTCTGGCTTCTTAGCTACGCGATGCAGGCTATGCCGATGTCGGTGGCGTACGCGATTTGGACCGGTATCGGAGCGGTCGGGGCCGTGGGCGTCGGAGTGATTTTTAACGGCGAAAAAATGAGCGCGCAAAAGGCGTTTTATCTATCGCTAATAACGCTAAGCGCGGTAATGTTAAAAATAATCTAAGGGGCAAATTTGGAGGTAGTAGAGCAGGTCACGTCGCGAGATAAATCCATCGTAAAAACAGGCCTCATAGGCATAGTGACAAATGCCATTTTAGCGGCTATAAAGGCGGTAGTGGGCTTTGCTAGTGGCTCGATCGCTATCATTTTAGATGCGGTAAATAACCTAAGCGACGCTCTCTCGTCGGTCATTACCATTGTCGGCATAAAAATAGCCGGGAAAAGCCCTGACAAAGAGCATCCATTTGGCTACGGCAGAGTGGAGTATCTAACGGCTATCGTTATAGGCGTGATCATACTTTACACAGGCGGCACATCCGTGGTCGAGTCGGCTAAAAAGATCATCTCGCCAAGCACCCCAAACTACGACACTATCTCGCTTATTTTGATCGCCGTTTTGGTAGTGGTCAAATTTGCGCTTGGGCTTTACACGCAAAGGGTCGGACAAAGGGTAAATTCCGACTCGCTCATAGCAAGCGGAGTGGATGCGGAATTTGACGCTCTAATCTCGCTTAGCACGCTTTTGGCGGCTTTAGTATTTGTATTTTTTGGCGTTAGCCTTGAGGCATATCTTGGCGTGATCATATCGCTGCTTCTTATCAAGGCGGCACTTGAAATTTTACGTGACGCGATAGATAAAATTTTAGGCGCAAGGATGCCTAGTGGCGATAGCTCGGAAATTTATGAGTGTGTACGCTCGTTTGATGGCGTGCTTGGGGCGTATGACCTTATCTTTAACGACTACGGACCAGACAAGAAGCTAGGCAGCGTACATATAGAGGTGGCGCACGACATGAACGCTGCGCAGATAGACGCGCTTACTAGACGCATACAAAATGAAATTTTTGCGAAATTTAACATTGTTTTAGATACCATTGGCATCTATGCATTTGATAAAGAGAACAACGCAACAAGGCTAAATGTCGAAAAGATAGTCTTTGGACATAAATTTATCAAGCAAATGCATGGATTTTACATAAATAAAGAGACAAACACGATCACGTTTGATATCGTCATAGACTTTAATGCGCCAGACAGCTCGGCACTCTACCGCGAAATTTTATCGCAAGTAAGCAGCGCCTACCCTAGCTACAAGGTCATCATCACGCGTGACACGGACTACAACGGATAGAAATTTAAGGAGCAGACATGAAAATAATCGAAGGAAATTTGGCTTTAAAAGGCGGCGAAAAGGTCGCCATAGTGGGCGCGAGATTTAACCACATCATCACCGATAGGCTGGTCGAGGGCGCGAGGGATGCGTTTTTACGTCACGGCGGCGACGAGGCGAATTTGAGCCTCATTTTGGTGCCGGGCGCGTTTGAGATACCGATGGCGCTAGAAAAGGCGCTAGCCAGCGGTAAATTTGACGCCGTTTGCTGCGTGGGAGCGGTGATCCGCGGTTCTACGCCTCACTTTGACTACGTTAGCGCCGAGACTACCAAGGGTATCGCAAACGTCACGCTAAAATACGGTAAGCCGGTGACCTTTGGCGTGCTAACGGTCGATAGCATCGAGCAAGCCATCGAGCGAGCGGGCTCAAAAGCCGGAAACAAGGGCTTTGAAGCGATGACGGGCGTGATCGAGATGCTAAGCTTGTATAAAAATTTGGAGGCGTGAAATGGCGACTCGTCATCAGGTTAGGCAGGCCGTCGTTTCGCTGCTATACGCGCGCGAAATGGGTAGCTGCGGCGAGGAGTTCGTCGAGGAATTTTTAGAAGAAAAAAAGATCCGAAACGATCAGCGAAGCCTCGCGCTATCGCTTTTTCACGGCATTTTGGAACATGCAGAGGAGCTTGACGCGCTACTAAACGCACGCCTAAAAGAGTGGAAGATAAACGAGATCGGCAGCATCGAGCGCGCCGTGCTGCGACTGGGGGCGTACGAGATGAAATTTACCCCGACCGATAAGGCCGTTATCATAAACGAGGGCATCGAGCTTGGCAAAGAGCTAGGCGGAGACTCGGCGCCGAAATTTATAAACGGCGTGCTAGACGCGCTAAAGGCCGATCTGTGAAGCTATGTGTCGCGCTTGATCTGGGCTCGAAGCAGGAGTGCTTGCAGCTGGCGGAGCGGCTTGCGGACTTTTCGGATAAAATTTGGCTCAAAGTGGGCTTGCGAGCCTATTTACGCGACGGTGCGGGTTTTGTGGAGGAGCTAAAAAAGCTCGGAAATTTTAAAATTTTCCTCGATCTAAAGCTCTACGACATCCCAAACACTATGGCAGACGCCGCCGAGGAGATCGCAAAGCTTGGCGTAGATATGATAAACGTGCACGCAAGTAGCGGCAAGCGCGCGATGGCTACGGTTATGGAGCGACTGGACAAGCTCGGTTCGCGTCCGTTGGTGCTTGCGGTCTCTGCGTTAACGAGCTTTGATAAGGCCGAGTTTAGCGCGGTTTACGAGCAAAATTTAAGCGACGCCGTGCGCAAATTTAGCGTGATGAGCTATGAAGCGGGGCTTGATGGCATGGTCTGCTCGGCGTTCGAAAGCCGCCTAATCAAGGACGCAACGAGCGCAAAATTTATCACGCTCTGCCCGGGCGTAAGGCCGTTTGGCGAGAGCGAGGCAGATCAAAAGCGAGTGGCGGATCTGGGCGCCTCGCGCGAGGCGGGGGCTGATTTTATCGTGGTAGGTCGTCCGATCTATCAAAGCGCCGATCCGCGCGGAATTTGCGAGCGGATTTTGGGGCAAATTTGACGCTCAAACTTGCGCAAAATTCGGCACGAATCTTTTGTGTTTGACTTTGACGCGGTATGATTTTAATCAAAACCGTCGTTTTGCGAGGGCGGCTTGGAGAGCGTCGAAGTGCCGTCGTCATCTTTTTACAAAATCCGTTGGAGTTTGAAACCTCCACTCGATAAAGTCGCTTTTCGAGCTACTGCCGTGTAAATTTACCCCGTTGGGGTTTGAGACAAACGCATCAGATTTTTGCATTTGGCGCAAGGCGGAAGCGTAAATTTACTCCGTTGGGGGATTAAAAACGTTTAAGCTTTGCCGCGCCAAAGCACTCCTGCTAGCTTGCGGATAAAATTTCCGATAATGAGTGCGTCGGCGGACGTCTTAACACTAAAAACGGCGCACATAAGGGCGGCGGCCTAGTGGTGAGATAAAATTTTAAAAATTTTCGCACCGCGTGGATAAAATTTTAAAATTTGCCTCATACGAGTGAGACTTTAGAATTCCGTACTCTCAAGGGGTTTTAAAATTTTATCCAAATGGCGAGCCAAGCGAAATTTGAATAAAGATTGGAGTAAAATTTGAGTAAAGGCGCGAGTGATTTTAAGAAAATCCCCTATGTCGGCGAGGCGACAGAGGCCGATCTGCTGGCACTCGACTACACAGGTATCGCTTCGCTAAAGGGCGCGGATCCGGACGAGATGTATGAGCGCACAAAGGCGCTCGGACGCGGCAGCGACAGGTGTATCCTCTACGTTTACCGCATGGTTTGTTACTACGCAAACACTTCGCACCCAGACAAAG
>CAUQMF010000126.1:0-5124 GCA_963518965.1 uncultured Campylobacter sp. | reverse complement strand
TTAAAAAAGGCGAACTAGACCGCGAGCTAGCATACGTCCTCGTGCAGCCTACCGGCGACGATGAAGCCGTGATATACGATAAATATGAACTCTCAAAGCGCGAAATTTTTAAAATTTTACAGTAGAAATTTGAGGTGCTAAACGCCAAAAAGCGCCCGAGTTAAACCGCCTAGCGCATTTTATAACCCGCAGTTTTTCCACCCGCCGTCCATGTCTTGCTGCTTATCTACGAGCCGGCGTCCGTCCTTGCGTATGAGCAAAAAACGCCGCGCAAAACCGTATGCATCTTTGGCATAGACGTAAAATTTATTTTTCGTTTCGCTCTCAACGTCCGTTAGCTCGTATCCGCCGTAGGTGCCGCCGTCTGCTTGCGAAAACCAGACGAACTCGCGGCGATAACCGCTACGCTTAGCAGGCGTGCAGTAGCTGGCAAAGAGCTCATCAAGCCTGCGCCCCGCCTCGTCTTTATTTTTACCACAAGCTTTGCGGGCGGCAAATTTTTCCCATTCGCTCATAGCCGCGAAAAACTCCAAAAGCGCGCTTTGCGCCGCAGCGGCATCCTGCGGATCCGGCCTGTTTTTGCTGCCTTGGAAATCTTTTTGCGCTTGCTCAAATTTAGCGATCTGCTCCTTGCTAAAGCGTTCGCCGCCGATATGAAATAGGATTTTTGCGTCCGCTACGGCTAGCAGCCCGGCAAAACTCACGCGCGTATCTACGATGCGTAAAGATTTTAGGCTAGGGATTTTCGCGATCGCCTTTAATCCCTCGTCGGTGATTCCGACGTTTTGGACGTCGATGTGCTTTAGTTTGGCGTGCCGCGCAAAGTATCTAAAGCCTTCGTCGCTTATTTTTTCGCTATTTTCTAAAGATAGATACGAAAGTTTAGGCAACCTAGCTAAATACTCAAGCGACGCGTCCGTGATAGCCGTAGCCGCAAAGCTCATATTTACGAGGCCTTTTACCTCGCAGATACGGCGCACCATCTCATCGCTTAGCGCGACGTTTTCGTAGCGATGACCCTTGCAGTATCGCGCGCTTACCGCATCTAGAGCTTCTTGCATCGTGATTTGCTTCATATTTTCTCCTAAATTTAGCTTGGATTTTAACATACGGGCTTAAATTAAAGGATAAATTTACGGTAGATAAAAAAGCGAAATTTGACCCGGCCGCCGGCGTTAAATTTGATTTTTGGCTTTTGCGACCCAAAATTTGCGAATTTGACCAAAATTTGAGCCAAACCCGCAAGGCTTGAATTACTTATTAAAATACTCTGCAAGCGCTTAACTAAAAAACAGCACTATTATCCAAGACATCACTTGTGGCGTGCCCGCAGAAAACGCCGCAAGCATCGCCGAGGAGAGGATGCCGCTGCCGTATTGCAGCGAGCCGATGAGCGCAGCGGCCGAACCCTTCATCTCCTGCGGCACGCTATCAAGAGCGGCGGCATTGGAGCAAGAAGCTATAATGCCGTTCATGCTAAAAACGAAAAACATCGGGATTATCACGCCAAGAACGCCGCCCGTTTTGAAAAACGCAAACGCAAACAGCACGCTGGCAGCAAGCGCGGCAACGAGCGTGGAGACTATGAGCAGGCGGTTTGGCGCATAGCGCTTTACCAGCTTTTTGTTTACGAAACTTAGCGCCATGACGCCCACGATGTTTATGCCGAATAAAAATCCGTAGTATTTGCTAGGAATGCCGAAATAATGGATATAGACAAAGCCCGTGATAAAGGCATAGGCGGCTACGTAGAAAAACGTCACGCTAAGAGTGTAGCGCATAAATTTGGCGTCTTGCAATAATCTTAGATAGTTTCTAAAAGACGATGCAATGGGCTTTGTGGAGCGCTTTTGCGGCGGCAAGGTCTCCGGTAGAGAAAAAATCATCGCAAACATAACCGCGCTAGCTAGCGCCATCAGCCAAAATATCCCATGCCAAGAGCCAAATTCCAGTATCGCGCCGCCCAATAACGGACCCGCTATCGGCGCTATCGCCATGATAATAACTAGCGTAGAGAGTATCTGTGCGGCCTGCGAGCTACCGAAAAGATCGCTAATCATCGCCCTGCTTAGCATCGGTCCTACGCACGCGCCCACGGCCTGAAACACGCGCCATAATACGACACTAGCCATAGTGTCCGACATCGCGCATCCTACTGATCCGATCGCAAAGAGCGCCATACCGATGAAAAGCGGGATTTTACGCTAGGTCCTATCGCTGATAGGCCCCCAGACGAGCTGCATGGTAGCAAAGCCGATGAGAAATTAAGGCAATAGATTATCGTCATTTTCTTATATGGAAAATTATAAAAACCTATACTACGTACTTACAGTGCAATTTTTATTGCGTAATCAATGATTACATTGTGTAAATATTATTTACATACAAGAATTTTATTGACTTAAATACTAATATTGTGTATAATTTACTTACAATTTCGCCAAGGAAAAAGAATGAATTTAGATACGATAGCCAAAAATATAAAAGAAACAAGGGAGAGTATGAATATGTTGCAACAAGAATTAGCCGATAAGCTGAATATAACAAGGCCCGTGATTTCAAACTGGGAAAACGCAAAGAGCGAACCGTCATCTACCCAGTTATTAAAATTAGCCGATATATTCGGCGTCTCAACAGATAGACTGCTTGGTAGAAATTTAGATAGTAAAAATATTATCGTCGTGGACACTTCGGCGCTTATCAAAAAGCCGTTTTTACCTAAAGAATTAGTCGAGAAATTTGACGAAGTTATTGTTCCGGATGTAGTTATATCCGAGCTTAACAATATAAAAGATAAAAAAGATAAAAATAGTCAAGCTGCGTGGCTCATAATGAGTACAATAAAAAATCTAGGTGAAAAAATAATCAACTCAAAAAGCGATAAGAGTATTAAAAATAGCGATGAAAAAATAGCCGATGTTGCTAAAACAAAAGCTAAACAAAATCCCAACGATAAGGTTTATATGCTAAGCGATGATATATATTTTCAATTTTTAATTAGAGATATAAATAATATAAAAGTCATAACTCCAAATGAGTATTTTAGGGATTTTGGCAAAGACGATAAATTTGACAGAAGTAAGTCGTTGGAGTTTTTGTCGCTTGTAAAAAATAATAAATTTACAAAGTTAGAACACTTTAATCTCGATAACATAAATGTAAATATACACGATCCGATAAGCGGACTTACTCCACTGATAACTGCGATAAGAAATAAAAATCCTCAAATCATAGAATATCTACTAAATTTATCTAGTATCGATATTAATGCTCTTGACGAACATAAGTATAGCTTTTCGGCGCTTCATCATGCGGCGCAATTAAAAAATATCGAGCTAATGAAACTTCTGGTGAGTAGGGGCGCCGATGTGGAGCTAGGCAGTAAAGGCGAAAATTTTGGAAATACGCCGCTTATGGTCTGCGCTTGGAGCGGGTTTGAAAATGGCGTTGATTTTTTATTGCAGCAAGGAGCTTGCGTAAATCAGCAAGACAATAACGGCTTTACCGCGCTCATGAAAGCATGCATAAAAGAGCATAAAAATATAATTTTTACGCTATCAAGGATAACTGATATAAGAATAAGAGATAAGAAAAATAAGACGGCTTTTGAGTATCTAAGGCTTGCTTTATTTAGCCAAAGCGAAGCAAGGGAATTAAAAAAGCTTCTAAAAGGAGAAAGAGATGATAGATAGAGCTTGTATATCGCTTGGCGAACGATGCAATTTAAAATGCAAATATTGTCACTTCCATGGAGAATATACGCAAAAGCTAAGCGGGCAAAGACAAGAATTTAGCCAAGACGAGTTAAGTGAAATAATAGACAACATAAATTCATACTATGATGCTAAAAATGGAAAATTTAAGCTCGGTATAGTCGGCTCGGGAGAGCCGCTAATGGAATTTGATAAAATAAAATACATTATCGACTACGCCAGGAAAATATCCGCAAATATCGAATTTTACACCATCACAAATGCTATTTTATTAGATAGCGAGAAACTTAAATTTTTCTATAAACATAGAGATATTATTAAGCTTTGCGTTTCTTTAGACGGATATGAGGAACTTCATAATATAGGGCGTGAAAATTTTCAAAAGGTTTACGAGGGGATTAAAAAATATGAAGACTTGTTCGGCGCAAAGCCTGCTATAAACTGCACCGTACATGCGCTCAGTATAAAAAATAAAGAGAAGTTGGAAAAATTTTTAGTAGATGAGAGATTTAGCGATATTACGTTTTCTAGATTATTTGACTGCTATGATCAAGATTTAGTCATAACGACAGATGAATACAAAGCTTTTTTGTCATCGTTTGTAAATTCAAAGCTAAAAATAAGGCAACTTGATCAGCAAAAAGCACAAAAATATGATTGCACTATGTACGGTACGCTCTGCGGAGTCGGCAGAACTAATATTTTTATAACAAAGCAAGGAATTTATCCATGCGGTAGATTTTACGGTAAAGAGGAGTATAATGAAGGTAGCTTTAACGCCCCTTTGATTGAAATAGAAAATCGTATAAAGCGATTAACTCCGCTTGATGCCAAGAAATGCTACTATGATGAAATTTTAGGATAAGAAATGAAGATAGCAATTTACGGTATAACAGGGGCCGGTAAGGATTTTTTGATAAACAAACTCGTAAAATCGTTAAATTTAAAAGTTTTTCATATCAAGGGTTCGACTGAACTTTACAGACTTTCGAGAGAAAAATTCGGTAAAAATTTTAAAGAACTAAACGACTGTCAAAAAGACGAGTTGAGAAGAAATGATTTTATAGGACTCGTAAAGGCTTGCGAGCGCGAAAACGATGTAGTTTTTGTCGATGGACACTACGCGTTTAAAAAGGATAGCGGCTTTGAAGTCGTTTTTACGGATGCGGACAAAGAGTGCTACGATCACTTCTTCTATCTAAATACAAGTTCAAAGAATATCATAAAATGGTCGCATAAAAATATCCTAGACAAGCACGGCATAAATGCTGATGAAAATTTTATAAACGAATGGAAAAAAATGGAGATATCTGAAATGTCTAAAATTTGCGGCGCTATGCAAAAAGAGCTTGTCATACTCGATGAGGATAGTGCTACGACGATAGAATTTATGAAGGCTTGGATAAGGCGG
>CAUQMF010000125.1:0-5128 GCA_963518965.1 uncultured Campylobacter sp. | reverse complement strand
AATTTCGGCGTTAGCTTCGTTGCAAATTTTGCCAAAAACGGTTAAATTTGCGGCATGCGGGCCGTTTATGGATAGACGGCCCGGCTCTTGCTACGACGGCAATATCGCTAGGCGCGAAAAACCCGCCGACGATATCTTCTCTTGCGTGAATTTTAGACGACTATAAGTTTTCCTGTATGGTTGTAGTATCATATCTAAACTCTACTTCGCTACGCCCGTAACTTTTCAGGAGGTAGTAACAAAGCAAGTCGCAGCTAAAAGGTTTTCTATGCCGTTAATATGATTTTACTGTTTGCCTCTTGTAAAGTATCAAGCGTAGCTAAAGAATGCTTTACTCTATAATGAGATTTCGGCTCCGTAATCTACTAATCCGCCATAAGCTTTCCAGTAATCAAAATATTTTACGCTCTCATTCAGATAGCTCTTATACTTAACTTCGCTATGAACACTAGTTCATTTACAGAGCAGTTTTAACTACCCAGGTATAAACTCTGCCATTTCTTTTAAGTATACCGTTGTTTGTAGATTTGCAAGACACAGCAACGATCGAAGCGAAGTTAAGTACCGATGTTTTATTTGCTACACCTCTACCTCTTTTTCACTTACTCTTTTAGGCTCGAAGTAGCTTTTGTCAACCTCAAAGTAAATCTTCTAGGTAAGCCTGGAAACCTTGCAGCAAAATTTACTTATTTCTAACTTTGCTACGCTAGTTGCTTTTAAGACTTTAAGCATCAAAAATTCTGATATTTTTAATTATTTTGGTGATTGTTTGTTCTGAGATAGTAGTAAATTCGGCTATTTTTACGGCTTCTATGTCAGATGAAAAATACCATAGAATTTCTCTAAATTTCTTTTCCGAAATTCTGGAATAGACTATACACTTATTTTTTAATTTTGCTGCACTCGTTACTTTTTAAGAACACGGCTCTTATGGTAACTTAATACTCCTTTGTGTAAGTTAAAGAGAGTCAAATTATATTTAAAACTGCTGAAATTAATAAGACAGAATCCATTTAAGTTTAATTGGGTCCAGTAAATTTCTTCTATTTTCATAGTTTTGATATAAGACAAAAAATACTATAAAATTCCTTTAAATTTCTTATTTGAAATTTGGAAACAAATTATGTTTTTAACTTCGCTACGCTCGTGACTTGCAAAAAGCATCAATAAAATCATAGTTTTTGTACTTGCATTCTCTTTGAGAAAAAATTCTTTGAAGTTTTTTGTGCCAAAATTTAAATAAAAAGTATTTGCATTGAAATTGGGTCTTAAAAAGTGAATAGGCATAAAATTTAGAAAATTTGAAAATAAAAGACAAGCCCTAAAAAGGGCTTAAAAATTACATTCCCTCAAAAGGATTGGTCACTACATTATCGCGATCAACTACGTAAGGTATCAATGCTGCTTGGCGAGCGCGCTTGATAGCCTTCTCTACCATCTCTTGATATTTTTTAGACGTTCCGGTTAGACGTCTTGGCATGATTTTAAATCTCTCTGATAAGCAGTACTTTAAAAGTGAAGTATCTTTATAGTCGATAAATTCTATCTTTGCTTCCGTAAATTTGCAGTATTTGCGTGAATATTTTCTTTTTTCAGCCATTGTTTTTTCCTTAATTAAAATGGTATCGTTTCGTCGCCGTCATCGTATTTGTCGGCATCTATATCTATTTCTCGGACGTTATCGCCATAGTATTCTTCTTTTGGCTGTTGCTTTTGTTGTTGCGGTTTATTAAAATTTTGCCTTTGCATACCGCTTTGAGCGTAGCTATTTTGCTGATTCTGTCCGCCTTGATAGCCGCCGCTGTAGCCGTTATTTTGATATCCGCCTTGCTGATAGCCTTGATTATTATTTTGATTATATCCGCCTTGTTGCTGTCCGCCTAGCATCTCCATATTTTCCACGCTGATCGTGTGTTTGCTTCTATTTTGTCCGTTGTTGTCCGTCCATTGGTCGAATTTTAAACGACCCTCGACTAGAAGCTTTGAACCTTTGGAAAGATATTGGTTTGCTATCTCCGCTTGTTTTCCAAAAAATGTAATGTCAATAAAGCACGTTTCTTCGCGTTTTTCGCCGTTTACGTTAAATTTTCTCGTTACGGCGATGGCGCTGTTGCCTATGGCTGCACCCGCAGTCGTATATCTAAGCTCGATATCTCTTGTCAAATTTCCTACTAAAACGACTCTATTAAACATTTTTCGTCCTTATTCTTGCGCTGCCGGAGCTTCTTCTGCTTTGACTTTCGGTTCTTTTTTGTTTAGTTTGATGCCCTTGCTCATCTTTTCCCAAGCGGCGATCTCTTTTTTGTTTTCAAATTTGACCGTTAAGAATTTGATGATATCTTCGGTGATTCTGATGATACGCTCGACTTCGGCGATAGCTTGGGTCGGAGCCTCGAAATACACGACGAAATAAGTTCCGCGCTCATATTTTTTTACGGTATAGGCTAATTTTCTAGTACCCATAGACTGCACAGACGCGATATTTGCGCCGTTTTTGGTTAGGATTTCTTTAACGAAATCAACTTTTGCGCTTACTTCTTCTTCCGTCAAAGTAGGCTTCAAAATAAATAAAAGCTCGTAATGCTTCATTGATTCTCCTTGTGGGTATTAAGCTCGTTTGCGCGGTTGCAAACGGGCAAGGAAGTCTTTCGACAAGAGCTGATTTTATCTTTTTTTTACTTAATATTTGCTGTTTTTGCCGATAAGATTTTGTAGCCCCAGCACGCAGGAGAGTAGAAAAGTTTTTTTATCGAGTGCAGAGTTTGTTTTTAGCTCAAATTCCGCCGAATTTAGCGCGGTAAATATCTCTTTATACGCTTTTAAATTTACGGCCAAACTCTGCCTTTTTAGTTCGTTTACGACGTTTGGCGGCGGCGCATATCCTAGCGTTTCTTTGATGTCGAATTGCCCCGTTATTTTGATACCGGCATGTAGTTTAAAAAGTCTAAAAAACGCGCGGTAAAGCGAGTTTATAAACAAAATTTCATTAAAATTTCCATCATCCGCATAGGAGAAAAAATCGGCCCTAATATCTTTTAACGCGATAAATTTATCGAAAAAATCGTCAAAACTCACGCTTGATAGCGAAAAGACCAAGCTTCTTACGATATTTTCGTTTATGGGCTCGTCTAGGGAGGCTAGTTTGTTTAGCTCGCTTGCGGCTAGATATAAATTTTCGTTATGTATGCGGTAGAGTTCAAAAAGCGCGTTTTTTGTAATATTTAGGTTCATTTTTGCGGCTTGTCTGCCGAGTAAATTTACGGCCTCTTCGGGCGAGCCTGGTTTAAAAAATCTTGCAAAATTTACTCCGAAAGCCTTTTGCGTATCAAAAACGGCTTTGGCGTCGGGCTCAAAAAGCTCGAAAACGAATGCGCCACCGTTTTTGCAACCCTCTATCAGGATTTTTAGCTCTTTTGCGGGGATTTTTTTATCGCTTTTTACGTGCAAAAGCGGGCTACCGCCAAATAGCGAAGGCTCGCAAAGATGCGCGCGCGCAGCCTCAAAATCGTACTCGTCGTAATAAAGGCTCAAAATTTCAAAATCTTTAAATTTAGCTAAAATTTCCTTCGCAAAAAGCTCGATTTGGTATTCGTCTGCGCCGTAAAGCAAGAAATAATTTGGAAATTTGGCCGAATTTAGCGCGGCTTCAAGCTCTTTTCTATACATCGATTTTCTTTACGACCTTGCCGAAAATTTCGGCTGCTGCGATATTTGCGTCCGTGATTTCGACGATGACTTTTTGTAGTAAATTTGCGCAGTACGCACCCAAAAATATCCTGGCGCCTTTTATCTCGTCGTCAAGCCTAGCGACTGCGACGTTTTGATTTTCGCTGATATAGGCGTTAAATCGCTGTCCGATGCGCTCTTTTGCCCAGCGCGCAAATTTTCTATCCATAAAGTCAAACGCGACTCTGTCGGCTTCGCGCTCGAGTTCGCTTAAATTTGAGCAAGTCGCTTCGATATTTAAAAGCAGGTAGTTGAAAAACTTCTCGTCGTTGCGCAGTTTGGCCTTTAAAAGGCGGTGCAACGTAAGGTCGGAGTAGCGGCGGATCGGGCTCGTAAAATGCGTATAGCGCTCAAAACCCAGTCCGAAGTGGCCTAAATTTTGCGCACCGTATTCGGCCTTTTTTTGCGATTTGATGATGAGTTTGTCGATCTCCTCGCGGTTGCCTACGGCGTCGGCCTGCGCTTGGATTTTGCGGACCAAATTTGCGATGTCGCTTTCGTAAACGAAGTCAAAGCCCAGAGCGCCGAGGTCTTCGAGCAAAATTTGTATTTTTCGCAGATCCGGCGAGCCGTGATTTCTAAAAACGCCTTTGCCGATGCGTTTTGCCGCCGCGACGTTGGCTAACAGCATGCAGTCCTCGACGAGTCTGTGCGAGTCGGTATCGGTCTCAAATCTCGTAGAGGCTAGCCCGCCGTCTGCGTCAAGGCTCATGCGAAGCTCCTGCGTTCTAAAGTCAAATGCGTTTTTCAGGCGTTTTTTGCGTAGGCGCGATGTGAGCGCGAAAAGAGGCTTTATCCAGCCGGTCTCGTCTTCGCGTTCGCCGCGTAAAATTTGATCGACCTCGTCGTAGTTAAAGCGTCTTTTTGAGACGATGAGAGCTTCTAGGAGTTCTTCTTTTGCGACTTCGCCATCTTCGCCTAGCGTGATTTTAAAGCAAAACGCAAGGCGCGTAGTATTTGGCTTGAGAGAGCAGATATTTTCGCTCAAATTTCGCGGCAGCATCGGTACGGCTTTGTGCGGAAAATATATCGAAAATCCGCGCGTTTTGGCCTCGGCGTCTATCGGAGAGTAGGGAGTGACGTATTCGCTGACGTCTGCGATCGCGACGTAAATTTCTCGCTTTTTCTCGTTAAAATATATTGCATCGTCAAAGTCTTTGGCGTCGACGGGATCGATCGTGCAAAAAGGCAGTTCTCTTAAATCTACCCTCTGCGGGTACATCGTAGGATCGACCTCGTCGCCCCATGCAATCGCTTCAGCTTCGCACTCTTCGTTAAATTCGTCGTTTTTGTTAAATACGGCGAGCGAGATTTTTTCGTCGCTAAGCGGGTCATTGATATTGCCGATGACCTCAACTATTTCGTTATTTAGATTGCCGATTTTTAGTAGCGTACCCGGCGG
>CAUQMF010000124.1:0-5233 GCA_963518965.1 uncultured Campylobacter sp. | reverse complement strand
CTTGTTTAGATTTCAAAGATTGACTAATTAGTTTAACAGTGTTAATTTAAAAAACTCACTTCCTGTGAAGCGGAAAGTGAAGTATATAGAAAACATGCTTAAACAAACATAAAAATTTGTCTAAGCATGCTAAATTTTATTGAAAAAGAGATTTTAAAGATAAATTTTCGTTAAAGATAAGATCTTGCGTTCTTTTATTGTATTTAAAAATAGTTACGTATTTGCCGCCGTTTTCTTTAAACAGTCCGCCGTTTACGAGCATTGCATTTATTCCCTCTTTTTCCTCGCCGCCGCCGAATATAAACTCTCCCGGCGTCGTATCAAGCTCGATTTTACCGCTAAAATTTATAGCAGCCGGGATATTATCAAGCAGATTTTGGCTATCTATGCCGTCTGCGTCGATAGAAAGTTCAAAATTTGAGACGTAACTCTTGCCGGCCGCATTTTTAAAATTTAGATTTTCAAATGTTATCTTCGGAGCTTTTTTTATAAATTTATCCAGTGCCTGCGTTATAGCCGCAAGCTGGGCTTCAGGCTCCCCTTTAGCATTCATAATATCCTCGATCGCGCCTTTATCTAAATTTGAAAACTTAGACTTAATCAGAAAATCTTTAAATTCATATTTTGCATATTTTATCTTTTCTATCGTGCTCGTATCGTCCTGCGTCAGGGTATCGCTAAGCACGGCTAGCTTAGAGTCGCTCGTTATCTTTCCGATTTGTAGTGCCTCCGTGCCCGAGCTAACGTCTATGCCGCCTAGTTCAAATTTATAATTGCTATTTACAAGCGCTTTTGAGATCATTTTCGGCTCGATCGGCGTTTCGTACTTCACGTCGTAGCCGATATTTTTTATCCTCATGGCAACGCCTTCTTTACCGGCAAAATCGACAAAATCATTTGTAAAAGAGACTCCCGCGATTTTTTTCTCGCCGTTTATATCAAAAATCAAAAACGATTTTGCTAAATTTACCTTATTGCCGTCCAACTCTTTTTGTACTCCGGCTAGCTCGAAGACGATTTTTTTATCTCCGCCCGAGGTGCCACTAGAGTGAAATTTAATAGGCTTTACGGAGTCAAACGCCTCTATCATAAAATTTTTATACGGCTCGCTTAAAAACTCCGCGTCCCCGACGACGTCAAATTTACCTAGCAAGCCGGCAAAACCGTGTGAAATATTCATATCGATTTTTATTGCTATATCCTCAGGCGCACCGTACTCTTCGCCAAGCGCCATAAGCTCGTTTATGCGTTTTTTAGAAAAAATCACTTCGTAGTTTGCGTGAGATTTTAGCAATCCGCTTTCAAATACGCTATTTTTGACGTCTATTCCGTTTGTTTTGATTAGACTTAAAGCCTCGTTATACTTCTCCTCCACCTTATTTGCGTTAAATTTTAGCCCGCCAAAAACCACGGCAGCCAAAATCACCAATGAAATCAGTAGCTTTTTCATCCTTGTCTCCTTTTTTTAGTAGTCGCTTTTTTTAGATATATCCATACGGCAGCTAGCAAAGAAAGCATCCCGACAGGCATCAACCAGCCGTTTTCTCCTAGAAAATTTCCCGCTCGCTCAAACGCCTCTCCGGCATAAAAGCTGCCAAGCCCTAGCAAGACCGCCCAAACTACGGCGCTAACAATGTTTATGACGCTAAATTTAGCAAATGAATACTTCGTAAGCCCGATAGCAAGAGGCACTAGAGTCTTTAGTCCGTAGATAAATTTTTTAAAAAATATGATTTTATTTCCGTGTTTTTTAAACAAAATTTGAGAAAAGGCAAGCTTGCGTTTATGTTTTGCTAGATACGGCATTACGGCCGCGCGGTTATACCTGCTGACGTAAAAAAGCAAAGTATCGCCGATAGCGTTAGCTGCAGCTGCCAGCACGATACTCACGGTTATGTCCATCTTGCCAAGATGAGCTAGCACGCCGGCTGCGATGATAGCGACCATGCCGCCTCCAAGCGAATATAAAAACACTACCAAATACCCATAGGTCGATAGCGAGGTTAGCATCTCTTGCAAATTTGACCCTTAATATTTCGATATAGCGCCCATTAGCGCGTTGTATCCGTAGCTATCGGTCTTTGGCGGCGTATCTCCGGTTTTAGCAAGTACCGCTCCGCCAAAGCTCGCTCCCGCGAAAAACCCGTCGTTGTCGGTGTAGGCGTAAATGTCGCTGGTGAAGCTAAAATCGCTCACTTTCCCGTAAAATTTACCCGTATCGGCAAACGCAAACGATGCGTCGGCGTTTATCGTGATCTTGGCGTCTTTTATATCGGCTACGAGGCTATCTTTTAGGATAAAGAGCACGAGCGCGCTATTTTCGTAACCTAGCTGCAATCCGATACTGCCGCCGCTAATGTCCACGACCATCATTTCGCTGGGCGCATACGGGTTTCCCACGAGCATCACGCCTTTGCCGTGCATACCGCCCAGCACGAAGCCGACTTTAGTAATGCTCGGAAAGATAACGACCGCTTTTGCATTTTGAAGCAGGGCCTTAACCGGCGCATCGGGGTTTTTACGCATCGTCTTTGTAAAAGAATTTGACGCGTTTAGCACGAGTTCGTCGTTGGCGCCGAGCGCTAAAACGCAAAAAATCGCTAATAAAATTTTTTTCATCTTTTACCTAAATTTGACCTATTTCGCCATTTCTACGGCTCTAGTTTCGCGGATCACGTTTACTTTGATCTCGCCCGGATACTGCACCTTGCTCTCGATCTCTGCGGCGATCTCTTTAGCAACAAGCACCGCTTCGTCGTCGTTTATGAGCTTTGCGTTTGCGATGACGCGGATCTCGCGACCGGCGTTTATCGCATATGCTTGTTTGATACCCTCTTTGCTTTTTGCGATGTTTTCTATCTCTTCTACGCGTTTTAGGAAGCTTTCAAGCACCTCTCTGCGCGCTCCCGGGCGAGCCGCGCTCAGAGCGTCCGCAGCGCAAACGGCGGCGCTTTCTACGCTAGTTGCCTCCTCATGTCCGTGGTGGGCGTAGATGGCGTTTATGACGACGGGATGTTCTTTGTAGCGTTTGCAAATTTCAGCGCCCAGATCGACGTGACTACCCTCAAATTCATGCGTCAAGGCCTTGCCGATATCGTGCAGCAAGCCCGCTCTTTTGGCTAGCTTTTCGTCCCCGCCAGTTTCAGCAGCAATGATGCCGGCAAGATGAGCTACCTCGAGGCTGTGCGCGAGGGCGTTTTGTCCGTAGCTGGCTCTAAATTTTAGCTTGCCGATTAGCTTCATTATCTCGGGATGAATTTTGCTAAGGCCTAGGTCGATGACGATATTTTCGCCCTCCTCTAGGATTGATGCTTCAAATTCTTCGCATACTTTTTTGTGTAGATCTTCTATCCTTGCCGGCTGTATGCGGCCGTCTTGCACCAAAAGCTCTATCACGCGCGTCGCGATCGCCCTTCGGTAGAGATTAAAGCTGCTTAACGTGATAGCGTGAGGCATATCGTCGATGATGATATCTACGCCAAGCACCATTTCCAGGGTCTTGATATTGCGCCCCTCTTTGCCGATTATGCGGCCTTTTAGCTCATCGTTTTTGATATCTACGACGTTTATCAAACGTTCTGCGGCAAATTCTCCAGCAAATCGCGACGTAGCCTGCGCCAGGATGTAGTTCACGCGCTTTTTAGCCTCGCGTTTAGCCTCCTCCTCGTGTTTTCGTACGATGTGAGCGATCTCGGCGCGGCTTTTTTCCTCTACTTTTTTTAGCACCTCTTCGCGCGCCTCTTCTTGTGTGAGGCCGGCGGCGTGCTCAAGTACCTTTAGCGCTTCTTGCAGTTTAGCTTGATAGCTTGTCTTTAGTCCGATTCCTTCCTCATAGACGCTTTTTGCCTCGTTTCGCGATTTTTCTAGCTCCGCCCTACTCTCGTTTAAAATTTCTTGTTCGTTTAGCAATGTTTGCTCTTTTTTACCGATCTCTTCAAATTTTTGAGTGTATTCTTTTTGGAGTTTTACGGTTTTGTCGTCGTATTTTTTCTTGGCTTCAAATTCAGCCTCTTGGACTTGGATTTTAGCGTCTTTTAGCGTGCGCTCAGCCTCAAATTCTATCGCTTTAGCCTTTGCTTTTGCCTGCTCTAAAAATATATTGTAGTTCGCGTCATTGATTTTTTTAGCGATGAGATAGCCTGCGCCAACGCCCGCCGCACCTGCTCCTAAGCCGATTAAAATATCTATCATAGATTCCTCTTTTTACGTAAATTTTGCTCGGGGTCAGGTAAAAATCACAAGTAGCGTCGTGATCTTCGGATATGATTTCATTAGTAAAATTGTCTAAAATTTCAACGAATATCAAGGTAGGTCGGTAAGGCAAATTTGCAAAAAATCTATCGTAAAAACCTTTTCCGTGCCCTATTCGCGCCATATTTCCGTCCACCCCGAGAGTCGGAACTATAGCTACGTCTATACGCTTTTTAAATATCTTGGTACTTAGCGGCTCTTTTACGCCAAATTTCGTCCGAGATATAAGTGGTAGTCTAGATTTTACCATTTCTAAACTAATACCAAGCATAAACGGAACGAAAATTTCATAATTTTTAGCTAGCTCGCGCCTCAAAATGTAGAAATTTGGCTCATACGAAAGTGGATTAAATATCAAAATCCGTTTCGCTTTAAGCTCGGTTAGCAAATTTAAAAGCGGCTTAAACATCTTGTAATGTTTTGCCCGCGCCGAAATTTGAACCTCTTTTTTTAAAATCCGTTTCGCGTTACGCCTAAACTCTTCTTTTATCAAATTTAACGCTCGTTTCATAAATTTTATGTATAATTCAAGCCTAAAATCAATCTTAGACAGGAATTATTAAATGAAAATAAATCTTTTGATTATACCATTTTTGGCACTATTTTTAAGCGGTTGCGACAATGAAAATAAAAGCGACGCAAACAAAACTAGCGACGCGACGCCGACAACAACCACGTCCGCTCCGACTCAAAGCCAAAGCGCAAGCGCAAGCCTAGAAGCGCCGTTTGAACTAACGCTAATGGACGAGAGCAAGATGACGCTACAAAAATTTGACAAGGGTTTCAAAGTCGAGGGCAATGACGAGGCGATTTTGTTTAACTTTTTCGCCACTTGGTGCCCACCGTGCAAGGCTGAAATCCCGCATCTAAACAACCTAAGCGATAAATTTAAGGGCAAGCTAAAAATCGTAAGCGTACTAATGGAAGATAAATCAAAGGATGAAATAGACGCGTTTATGAAAAAATATAAGATAAATTTCGA
>CAUQMF010000123.1:0-5239 GCA_963518965.1 uncultured Campylobacter sp. | reverse complement strand
AGTAAAGATAGACGAGATATACACCTCGGCGAACGAGACTAAGCAAAGCTACGATCAAACGATCTGGATGCTAGCCGAGGGCGCGATATTGACGGTTTTGGTCGTGTTTATTTTCTTGCGAGACGCGAGAGCGACGCTGGCGGCGGCCGTGTCGCTGCCTCTTTCGATCCTGCCGACGTTTGCGGCGCTTTATCTGCTGGACTATACGCTAAACGGCATCACGCTGCTAGCTTTAATGCTAGTTATCGGCATACTCGTAGACGACGCGATCGTGGAGATAGAAAATATCAAAAAGCACCTAGCTCTAGGCAAGCGCCCGTACCAAGCCGCCATCGACGCGGCTGATGATATCGGCTTTGCGGTGGTTGCCATTACGCTAACGATAGTGGCGATATTTTTGCCAGTTAGCTTTATCGGCGGGGGTATCGGGCAGTACTTTAGGCAGTTTGGCATAACCGTCGCGGCGGCGGTTTTGGCTTCGCTTTTAGTAGCGCGCCTAGCCACTCCGCTGCTAGCGGCCTACGTCCTAAAACCCGAGGCCAAAGAAGAGCGCGAAGCGGGCAAGCTAAAGGCGGCCTATCTAAATTTGCTAAATTTTACGCTAGATCACCGTAAATTTACGCTTTTTATCGGCTTTTTGCTGCTGCTGGGATCTTTTGCGCTCATCCCGCTTTTGCCGACGGGGTTTTTGCCTCAAAGCGACTCGGGCAGAAGCAGCGTAAATATCACGCTAGCTCCGGGCTCTACGCTAGAGCAGACCGACGAGAGGCTGCTAAATTTAACCCGCGTCGTTAAGCAAAATTCGGCCGTGCAGTCCGTTTTTGCTATAGCCGGAGGCGGCGGCGAAACGCACAAGGGCGAGCTGCTAATCACGCTAAAACCGCACAAGCAGCGCACCGTTACGCAAAAGCGGTTTGAAGACGAGCTGCGGGCGGAGCTGGCTAAATTTAGCGATATGAGATTTGCCTTCGCTAACGATATGGCCGCGCGCGATATCTCGGTAATCCTAACCGGCGAGGACGCAGACGCGCTCTCTAAAACCGCTGCGCTGATAAAATCCCAAACGAGCGGAGTTGCGGGCGCGAAAAACGCTCAAGTAAACGAACCGCTGCAAAAGCCCGAAATCCGCGTAAATTTAATCAAAAAAGAGGCCGCGAGGCTGGGCGTGAGCCACCAAGCCGTAGCCGAGGCTCTGCGTATCGCTACCGTGGGCGATACGGACGCGGCGTCGGCGAAATTTGACCTGCCGGATCGCCAAGTGCCTATCCGCGTGAGCCTAGATGAGGGCGCTAGAAACGACCTTGAAGTCCTGCGTAAAATTTACGTCCAAAGCGCGGCGGGGACGGCCGTGCCGCTCTCAAGCGTAGCTCAAATCTCGTATTCGCAAGGCGCTGCTAGCATAGAGAGGTTTGATAAGCGCCGCAAGATCGCGCTCGAGGCCGATTTGCAGCCTGGATTTACCGTAGGCGAGGTTTTGGAGCAAATTTACGCGCTGCCCGCGATGAAAAACTTGCCCTCTGGCATCTCGTCGCCCGAGTACGGCGATAGCGAGTATATGAGCGAAATGTTTGAGCAGTTTGGTATCGCGCTGGGCTTTGGCGTGACTATGTTTTTGTTGGTTTTGGTCGTGCTTTTTCGCGATTTTTTGCAGCCCGCTACGATATTTATCGCGCTTCCGCTTTCTATCGGCGGCGCGGCGGGCGGGTTGCTGCTTTACGGCGGAGCGCTTGATCTATCCGCCGTCATCGGCATCTTGATGCTCATGGCTATCGTGGGTAAAAACTCTATCTTGCTCGTTGATTTCGTCATCGAAAAGCGTTTGCGCGGAAGCGGCATCAGGCAGGCTTTGCTAAGCTCGGGCGCGGAGAGGGCGCGACCTATCGTGATGACTACGATAGCTATGATCGCCGGCATGGCGCCTGCGGTGTTTGCTAGCGGCCCTGGCGCGGAGTTTCGCGCGACGATGTCGGTAACCGTGATCTGCGGACTGGCCGTTTCTACGCTGCTTAGCCTCGTTTTCGTGCCGACGGTCTACTCTATCGTGGATGATGCGAAAAACTTTCTCGGCAGGCGTCTTTCTAAACTCACGTCCGTAACCGAGGAAGACAAGCAAAATGCGGCAGGATAGGAAGCTCGTTAAATTTAGCGCGTAAATTTATCTCTTTTTTCCGCGCGGCGCGGTATATTTTGACTAAAACTCGGTTTTATTCGGCGCGGATTAAATTTGAGCCTGGGTTTTATGGCTAAATTTAGCTAAATTTGCAAGCCAAAAGCCTAAATTTACGCGGTTTAATAATACCCTAGGCACATAGTTTCGGTTAGCTTTATGCGCTTTTCAAGCGGTTCGGGCGAGAAAAACGAGCACTTTTCGATGTAAATTCTATAGCCGTAGTCAAGTCCGAAATCATCGTAAAATTTCTTTAAATTTATAAATTTTATCCCGCAAATTTCGCGTAGATCAAAAAGCGGATAGAGCTTGGAGCCGTTTTTGGCGACTAGATGCGAGGGCGCTAGCGTCGTAAATGAGCAAAACGCCGACGTGAGCGTTAGTCCGGCTAGGTCGCTGCAGCGCGCGGCCGCCTCGCAAAATCGCACGGGGATGCTTTTTTTATGCAGAAAAACGGTACGCGAGTTTTCAAATTTAGCGCAGATCGCGCCGCTCCAAAACAGATACGCGTTGCCCGAGATTTCGGCGTTTTTTGCAAATTCGCAGCCAAGAACGTAATCATCCAAAAACTCGTTTGGCGCAAGGGTGATTTTCATATTTTTCGTGCCTTTTTATGGGAAATTATAGCGAAATTTGCTTTTTTAGCCGTAAATTAGATAATATTCGCCCAAATTTTACAAAGGACGAAAATGAAAAAGGTTATCTCTACAAAAGGCGCCCCGCAAGCGATCGGACCGTATTCGCAAGCGATCGCGGCTAACGGATTTTTGTTTATTTCAGGGCAGTTAGGCGTGACTCCTAGCGGCGAATTTGCGGGCGCGGACGTAAAATCGCAGGCGCAAAGGTCGCTTCAAAATTTGCAAGCGATTTTGAGCGAAGCGGGGCTTAGCTTTGAAAACGCCGTAAAAACGACTATTTTTCTAGCCGATATCGCGGATTTTGCGGCGGTAAACGAAATTTACGCCGATTTTTTTAAAGAGCCCTATCCGGCCCGCAGCACGGTTGCTGTAAAAACGCTGCCAAAAGGCGGTTTGGTCGAGATCGAACTTATCGCGGCGACGAAGTAAAATTTAAAATAAAGGAAAAAAATGAAAAAGGTTATATTTGCGCTTGCGGTCGTTTTGATCGCGGTTTTTGGCGTCGCGTTTTATGGCTCGTCTAAGGCTAAAGAGTCCTACGATAGGGGCGTGGCTAGGCTAACGGGCGAAACTTTGAGCTTGCCGTTTGTCGACCTAAAGGCAAACGTGACGCAAAACGAGTACGACAAAGGGCTGTTTAGTTCGCGCGCGACGCTTACGTTTGAGCTAACCGACGGCAAAGATCCGGTAAAATTTGAGGCTAAAACCACGCTAAAACACGGATTTGCCGAGATTTTTAGCGGATTTAAGGCGCATAGCGATATCAAGGCTCTAACGCCCGAAGCCGCCGCCGAGGCTAAAAAGATATTCGGCACGGACGAGTTTTTGAGCGCCGACGTGCTAATAAATTTAGATAAAACCCGCGACGTAACGCTAAATTTGGCCGACATTAAAGTAGACGAGAGTTTCTCTAAATTCGTCGTCTCAAAACCTTTTGCAAAAGCTCAGATCAAAGAAAACAAGATAAAATCCCTAGAAATCGGCGTCGGTAAATTTAGCGGCGGCGATACGGACGACTCGGGCAAGTTTGCGATGGAAAACGCTTCCATGCTCATCGAGCTTAGCGATTTTAAAAGCTTTAGCGATCTGGTTTCGTTTATAAATTTGCAAACCGCCTACGAAAATATATCTAAAGTAGGAATAAAGGTCGGCAAAATGAGCTTTAGCAACGCTAGAAGCTATGATTTTCCAAAAGCCGTTAGGATAACCGATATGGCGTTTTTAGCGCAGATTAAGCAAAATGCGGACGCAAATTTGCTCGATACGATGACGGAGGCTAACCTGGGCGCGCTAGAAATAGACGGCAAGAAAATCCTAACTCAGCTAAACGCCGCTATGAACGAAAAAAACGTAAACAAGCTTGCTATGGCGATGTATCTTAACGATCCTAAAGAATCGGCGGTTTATAAAATTTTAATGAGCGAAAACTACGTGCTGGAGCTTAAGAATTTTAGCTTTAAAAATCCGGGCGGCAAGGAGATCAAATTTAGCGCCGTAGCCGACGCGTCGGGACTGGGCGTCAAAAGCAAAACGCTAGAAAACGACGCGGACGTGGAAACGGCGCTAAAGGCGGTTAAATTTGACGGCGAGCTAAAAGTGCAAGCCGCGTCTATAACGGAGTTTTTAAGCGAATATAAAGGGATAATGCCGGATAGGGATTTTAATGAAATGATTAACGGTATTAAGCCTTTTGAGGAGCGCATAAATTCGCTTTTTGCTAAAGATGGCGAGTATATGAGCGCGAAATTTAAGCACGACGTCGGTAGCGATGATCTGCTGATAAACGATAAAATTTCGCTTAAAGAATTTATAATTAACCTGGCGGTAAATTAAACCGCTGCAAAAGCAAGGGCGAAAAACGGCGCTCTTGCTTTTATTTTCATTCAAATTTTAATACCACCCAAAAATCTTTTCCTAATTTTTTTAAATTCGCAATATTATCTAAGCTACTTTTAAGCATCCTACTTGTATAATTCCAGCTCACGAATTGAGAAACCACCTTTAACTTTCACGTTAATAAAGCCTTTTCTTTTAATATCGTAAGTTTTAATTTTGAGTTAAATAAACAATTCTTTAATTTTTGAGAATCTTAAGTTTGACTTCTAAATTATGTTTTTTAAATTAACACTGTTAAACTAATTAGTCAATCTTTGAAATCTAAACAAGTGATCGATTGAGCCAATCTTTTATCAGGCTTTCTTCGGAAAGTAGATAAGAGATGAAACTAATTAATAAAATTAAAGTTTTTTGATTAAAACTTCATATAAATTCTAAATCAATTAAATTTGATTTAGCTAAACGCTAAATTGGATTGCGTCAGCAATCTTAGTCTTTAGCGTTGCTTCTTAGCAAAGCTTTGCTTTGCGCTAAAGAAGGTTAATATGGAGAGTTTGATCCTGGCTCAGAGTGAACGCTGGCGGCGTGCCTAATACAT
>CAUQMF010000122.1:0-5279 GCA_963518965.1 uncultured Campylobacter sp. | reverse complement strand
GCGACCTTTATATCGCCGGCGCAAATGCTAAAAGGAGCGAGCCGTGAAGGACGAAATCTTTAAAGAGCCGATAAAAAAGCAGTTTGAATTTGACGCGAGCGTGGCGTCGGTGTTTGACGATATGATCGGGCGCTCGGTGCCGTATTACGCGGCTTCTCAAAAGCTGATCGCCGATTTTTTAGCGCAAATTTTACCGCAAGGCGCAAGCGCGGTAGACCTTGGCTGCTCGACCGCCTCGACGCTGCTGGCCCTTTGGCGCAAAAGAAGCGATCTCGCGCTAAAAGGCGTGGATAACGCGCCTGCCATGCTACAAAATGCGCGCGCCAAGATAGAGGCGTACGGCGCTAGGATCGAGCTTGAGCTAGCAGACATTTTAGAGTACGAATTTGACGCGCAGGATGCCGTTTTGATGAACTACACGCTGCAGTTTATCCGCCCGCCCAGGCGCCAGGATTTCGTAGCTAAAATTTACCGCGCGCTAAATGACGGCGGCGTATTCGTTTTTAGCGAGAAGCTGATATTTGAGGATAAGACGCTAAGCAAAAATATAATCGAAATCTACGAACAATACAAGCTCGAACAAGGCTACTCGCGCTACGAGATCGCGCAAAAACGCGAGGCGCTAGAAAACGTGCTGATCCCCTACACCGAAGCGGAAAATAGAAATTTGGCGCTTAGCGCTGGGTTTAAAAATGTGGAGTGTATATTTAGGTGGGCGAATTTTGCGACGTTTGTTGCTTTTAAATAATAAATTTAGCGGCTCGTCTCGCGAGCGCTTTTTTAGTTGCGCTTCGCTCACTGCTTTGCAAGAAGCGGAGTTTGTAAAATTTCGGCTCGATGAACTAGGCGTTCTATCTTCGCCGAAATTTTACCGCACAACCCCAAAAATCATCTCACGATACTTCGCCTTATCGTTTTACGCTCAAATTTGAAGTCAAATTTACAAATTTCGGCTTCAAATTTTATCCACCGAGACCCGCACCTCGAAAACATCAAATTTGAATCATGTTTGCGACGCTTTGCGTCAGCAAAGCAGTGTCGCCACCTTAAAAGCGTCGTAGGGGGAGGGGGATTAAAGGGGGTGGGGAGCGACTTCGCAATTCAAGCCCCCACCCCCTTTACAACAAAGTAAAAAACAACCTCAAATGGTTGTTTTTTACGCAAGAAAGCCGAACTTGCAAAGGCAAATTTAATCAAACCAAATTTTATATTTTCAAGATACAGGTCTTGGTGTGTAAAATTTAAAAATTTATCTAAATTTAACCAAGTCAAATTCTAAAATCGCAAGGTGCCCAAACGACTCGCGAAAATACCGCTGTTTAAAGCCAAATTTAGCCTTTCGTTAGTAAAATACCGCTCAAGAGTTGCGGGGCAACTATTATTTATACAAGGCATTTCATGCAAAGACGCGATTTTTTAAGAAACACTGCGATTTTAGGCGCCGTTATGGCAACTCCGAGTACCGTTTTTGGAGGGAGCAAGGCCGTGGGCAACAAGAGGGTTTTTGACCTAACTTTAAATCACGAAATTTTAGAGGCTGGCAAGAAAACCAGGCTGTGGATACCGCTGCCGTTCATCAGAGAATATCAGAGCGTGAGCGATATCAAATTTGACGGCAATTTCGCCAATCCGTCGGTGAACTACGACGCGATCCCGACGCTTTACGTGGATTACGCCGAGGTGGCAAAGCCGACGCTTAGCGTTAAATTTAGAGCCCAGACCTTTGAGCGAAACACCGACTTTAGCAAGGTTAAATTTAACCCGAACGAAAAGCTAAGCCCTGAGACGGAATTTTATCTAAAATCTACTCAGCATATCCCAAATGACGGCATCGTAAAGCAAAAAGCTGAGGAAATAACTAAAGGCGTAAAAGGCGATCTAGAGCGCGCAAAAGCGATCTATACGTGGGTGGCAAACACTATGCAGCGCGACAACAGCGTCCTAGGCTGCGGCACGGGCGACGTAAAAGCTATACTTGAAAGCGGCAAGCTGGTGGGCAAATGCACCGACATAAATTCCGTATTCGTGGGGCTTTGCAGAGCCGTAGGCATCCCTGCGCGCGAGATTTTCGGTATCAGAGTAGGGCAGAGCAGATTTTCAAACGAGATGGGAAAAGCCGATGAAAAGGGCCTTGCGGCGATCTCTGGCGGTCAGCACTGCAGGGCGGAATTTTATCTAAAAGGACATGGCTGGATACCGGTCGATCCTGCGGACGTTGCGAAGGTGCGCCTAGGCGAGAAGCTAAGCAACGACGACAGCAAGCTTGCCAAAGTACGCGAGTTTTTATTTGGCAACTGGGAGATGTGCTGGATCGGCTTTAACGATGCGCGCGACTTCGTGTTATCGCCAAAACCTGCGGAATTCCCGCTAAATAACTTCGGCTATCCTTACGGCGAAGTGGACGACAACGTGCTAAATTACTATTCTCCGAAAGAATTTAGCTACGACTATAAGTCGCAAGAGGTCAAATGAAGGGCTTTTGGCTAGCTCTGGCGTCGGTAATAAGCGCGCTGGCGGCGACTCTTTGCTGCCTGCCCGCGCTTTTGTTTTTGATTTTCGGCGCTTCGTTTAGCCTGCTAAGCTCGGAAGCCATAGAGAGCCTAACCGAGCTGAGACCCTATTTTACCGCACTTGCCGCGATTTGTTTTGCGGCGAGCGCGTTTTATTTTTTCAAAAAGCCAAAATCCTGCGACCTAGCAAATCGCCGCAAAAAGTGGATCTTCATCTACGTTTTTTTAGCTGTTTTTGTGATTATTCTGCTATCATACCCCGAAGTTTTAGGAAAAATTTATGAATAAAATTCTATCTATTTTACTGCTTGCAAGCATGGCGTTTGCAAATCAAAATTTTGTTATCAAAGTCGAGGGGATGCACTGTCCGCTGTGTACGGCGATGGTGCGAAAAGCCCTACTGAAGGTGGGCGGCGTTATCAGTGCCAAGGCTAGCCTGCACGATAAAACCGCCCGCGTCGAGACGAAAGACGGCGTGAGCGAGAAGCAGCTGCTAGATGCGGTGGCGACGACGGGCTATACGGGCGAGATCGTTAAGTAAATTTAAGGAGCAAACATGCAAAAAAACGAGGTTATGAACGATTTTAAGAGGCTGTGTGAGATACCGCACTGTAGCTGCGAAACTGAGCAGATGAGGGAGTTTTTAGCGGATTTTGCGCGCTCTCAGGGCTTTAGCGTGAATGTTGATGAGGCGGGCAACATCCACGCCGTAAAGGGCGAGCCTAAAATCTGCCTGCAAAGCCACTACGACATGGTTTGCGTGGGCGCGGCGCCGCATTTGGAGCTCATCGAAGAGGACGGCATCCTAAGGGCGAAAAACTCGACTCTGGGCGCCGATGACGGCATCGGTGTGTCGATGATGATGGGCGCGATGCGGGAGTTTGCAAATTTAGAGTGCCTATTTACCAACGACGAAGAGGTCGGGCTCGTGGGTGCAAACGCCTTTAAGGGGAAAATTTTATCGCCAAATTTGCTAAATTTAGACAGTGAAGAGGACGACCGCGTGACTCTGGGATGCGCCGGCGGCATAAACGTAAGCGCAAAAATCGGCGCGCAGACCGTTAAAAAGAGCGGTAAAATTTACGAGATCGGCGTCACGGGGCTTAGCGGCGGGCACTCGGGCAACGAGATACACAAAAATATCCCAAATGCAACGAAGCTGCTGGCGAAATTCCTAGCCGAGGAGGGCTGTGAGCTGATCAGTCTGGATTTTGGCGAGAGGAGTAACTCGATCCCCGCAAACGCCGTGTGCAAGGCGCTGTGTGCGCATGAGCCAAAACAGCGCGGCCTAGCGTGGGTAAAGAGCCTGGGCGAGGGAGAAGCGGACGTGCTGGTAAATAGCGGCAAAATTTTAGCGCTAATTAACTCCTTTGCCCAGGGCGTGCGCAGCTACGACACGCAGCTTGGCATGGTAAACGAAAGCATAAATCTATCGACCGTCAAGCAGAAAGAGGGTGTGATCGAGTTTGACTTTTTTGGACGCGCGATGAAGCGCGAGGGGCTCGAAAATCTGGGCTTTGAGACCGCTACGCTGGCTAGCGCGCTGGGCTTTGACGTGAGAGTAACCGATCGCTCGGCGAACTGGGCGCCGTGCATCAGCGACTTCGCGCATCTGGTGCTTGAGGAACTGCAAAAACAAAAGCCGCAGGCTAAATTTGCCGCCGTGCACGCTGGTCTTGAGTGCGGCGTACTGGTTGCAAAACAGCCCGAGTTGCAAGCCTGCTCCATAGGCCCGAACATCCATTCGCCTCACTCCGTAAACGAGCACTGCGAGATAGCGTCGGTGGAGATGATGACGGAGGTGGTGAGAAATATCATCGCTAGACTTCAGTAGCTTAGGACGGCTTGTCTTTTTCCTTTATACGTCGTTGAAAACTCGGTCGGCTTCGGTCACGTATTGCGTATACGCTCCTTCGCCTCCGTCGTTTCCGCCTAGTCTAAAGAAAAAATACTTCGCCTTTAAATTTTCGGCGGCTTGCCTCGCGAGTGCTTTTATAGAAACCCCGCCTGCGACGTTGCTACGCTGGTTTTAAAAAATTTGAAAATTTTAATCTGGGATAGGTTTCGTGCCTAGTCTTGATTAAAATTTTCTGCACAACTTTCAAAATCATCTCACGATACTTTGCCTTTAAAATTCTTGTGGTGGCTTGTCTCTTGTTGTCCCATGATTCGTTGGATTTAGATTTTACTCGGTCACTACCGATGAGGTAGCTCTCGCCCTTAAATTTAAATCCGCCTCGTCTAGAACTTCTTAAAAAGCTACGAGCGCAGCGAAGCAGAAAAATACTTTGTCTTAGCTTCTTACATCCAAATTTGATTTAAATTTGCAGCGATTTTTTAAAACACAGCCGCAAACTCATCCGTCAAGCGTTAGAAATCCAATTTTTCCAAATTTCATCTCTAAATTTAAGCCCGCGTTCTTGAGTTAAAATTTTACGGAAAATTCTTATCCTTACTGCTGCACAGCTCGTTTAAAAAGCACTCCTTGCAGTTTGGCTTGATTGCCTTACAGGTATAGCGGCCGAAAAGCACCATCGCTTGATGAAGCGTATTTAGCTGGGTTTTAAAGGCTTTAGTTAGGTCAAGCTCGACGGCTTCGGGCGTCTTGCCCCTGCTAAGACCAAGCCTATGCGCCACGCGAAAAACGTGCGTATCCACCGCCATCAAATTTGATCCAAAATACTCAATCAGCACGACGTGAGCGGTCTTTTGGCCTACGCCTGCTAGACTCATCAGCTCTTTTTCGGTAGTCGGTATCTCGCCGCCAAA
>CAUQMF010000121.1:0-5350 GCA_963518965.1 uncultured Campylobacter sp. | reverse complement strand
GCGATCCACTCTACATCTGGTGCGCTCAAGCGCCGCTGCCAAAGGGCGTGTTTGAGCTGCTGTTTTACGGATTTATCCGCAAAGAGCCGGCCAAACTCGTAAAATCGCTGACGAATGAAATTTACGTTCCGCACGACGCAGACTACGTGATCGAGGGCTTTGTGGATACGGATAAATTTGAGCTTGAAGGGCCGTTTGGCGATCACACGGGCTTTTATACGCCGATCGAGCCGTTTCCGGTGATGGAGGTTACGGCGATAACGAGCAAGCGTGAGCCCCTGTTTCACGCGACCGTGGTCGGCAAACCGCCGCTTGAGGATAAGTACATGGGCTGGGCGACCGAGCGCATTTTCTTGCCGCTTTTGCGCACGACGGTGCCCGAGCTGCTGGACTACAACATGCCTGAAAACGGCGTCTTTCACAACCTAATCTTGGCTAAAATCAACGCCCTTTATCCGGCGCACGCAAAGCAGGCTATGCACGCATTTTGGGGCGTGGGGCAGATGAGTTTCGTCAAGCACGCGGTTTTTGTGGGCGATGATGCGCCAAATTTGAGCGATTATGACGCGCTTACGGAGCATATTTTAAACCGTTTTGGCAAAAATGCTCTGCTAATCAGCGAAGGCGTGTGCGATCAGCTAGATCACGCTAGTCCGAACTCGTGCTTTGGCGGTAAGCTGGGAATCGACGCGACGCAGGACTTTTCTACGCCTGCGCCAGTGCTTTTGAGCGACGCCGCGCTGCTGGCTAAATTTAAAGAAGTGGAGTCAAATTTAACGCAGCTAGTGCAGTTTAAAACAAATACCAAAACTCCGATTTGCGTCGTCAAATTTGACAAAAACCGCCTCGTAAAAGAGGTTTTTGATGAGCTTTTGAAATTTAAAGAGCACTTTAAACTACTCGTTTTCGTCGGCTGCGAAAACCGCCTAGAAAACCCGTATATGCTGCTTTGGCGCGTGACTAATAACATCGACGCCTTGCGCGATATCTACGCGTACGAGGGTGCGGTCTGCATCGACGCCACCGCAAAAGGCGAGACCGAGGGCTATACGCGCGGCTGGCCGCTGCAAACCGACTGCGACCGCGATGTCGTGGCAAATTTAATCAAGCGCGGCATAGTAAAAGACGAACCGGAGCTATTTAGTAAATTTGAGATTTTTGGATAAAATTTAAACTCGGCAAATTTAAAAGCGGCTAAATTTGCCGAGCCTCTTAAATAAATTCGTTTTTCAAGCACCTTTTTAGCCCGAATTTTATAAAATCGCAAAATGGATAAAGAACGCCTAATAATCGATAAATTTAGCAACTCCTTCATCGGCGACGACGGTGCCGTCGTGGCGCATGAGCGCGGCAAATGGGTGTATAGCAAGGACCTTTTTTGCGAGGGGACGCACTTCCTAGCAGGCTGGCTTAGTATGGAGGAGATCGCGCGCAAGGCGATGCTCGTAAATCTCTCCGACGCCGTCGTGATGAACGCCGAGCCTAAATTTGCGCTTTTAGGACTTGGGCTGCCCAAAAACACGAGCGCGGCGCAGATCTCGGCGCTACGCAAGGGATTTGCGGACGTTTGCGACGAGTACGGCGTGACTATCATCGGCGGCGACACGATCGGTAGCGATAAAATTTTACTTAGCGTTACGATTATCTCGCGGCTTTGCGGCAAGGCGGTTTTACGAAGCGGAGCGAAAAAAGGCGATCTGGTCGCTTTTACGGGCGAGCTTGGAGTCAGTCTAAAAGGGCTTAGGGCGCTTTTAAACGGCGGGCGTGTCGCGTCAAATTCGCGCTTTAAAAGGCCTATTTTAAAAGATAAATTTTTCTACGCCGCAGCGGGTAAGATAAACGCCGCCATGGACGTTTCAGACGGGCTTGGAGCTGATCTGGCCAAGCTTTGCGCACAGAGTCGGTGCGGGGCGAAATTTAGCAAGCGGCTAAGCAAACATGAGCTAAACAGCGGCGAGGAATACGAGATTTTATTTACTTTTAGTCCGAAAAACCGCGCTAAAATTCTTAGCCTCGCCCGCAAAACCCGCACCAAGATCACGATTTTTGCCAAAATCACGAAAGGAAAATTTAAAAGCAATGCAAGAAACCACCATTTTTAAGCCTCTTTACTCGCTCACTCACGCGCCTATTAACGCGTATTTTAGTAAAAACTCGGACGATTTTGTGGTGCGCGAGATCCCGCTTTACGCATTTAGCGGGCAGGGCGAGCACCTCATCGTTGAAATTTGCAAAAAAGATATGACGACGCAGGAGGCCTTGCAAGCGCTAAGCGAAATAAGCGGCGTAAAGATGCGGGATTTTGGCTACGCGGGGCTAAAAGACAAGCAGGGTATGACTACGCAGTTTATCTCGATGCCGCGTAAATTTGAGGCGGCGCTTGCAAATTTTAGCCACGAAAAGATGAAAATTTTAAGCCTTGCCGCACACGACAATAAGCTTCGCATCGGGCACCTAAAAGGCAACAGCTTTTTTATCCGCCTAAAAAAAGTGATGCCAAGCGAGGCCTCCAAGCTTGAACAAGCCGTGCGAAATGTGGGCGAGATGGGCTATCCAAACTACTTTGGTTATCAGCGTTTCGGTAAATACGGCGACAACGCGCAAAGCGGGCTGGAGCTGCTAAAATCCGGCACCGTAAACGGCAAAAAGAGCAAAAATCCAAAGCTAAACGACTTTTTGATCTCGGCATATCAAAGCGATCTTTTTAACCGCTGGCTTAGCAAACGCGTGGAGATTTCGAGGTTTGCGCAGGATTTTAGCCTAGGAGAGCTAGCTCAAATTTACCCGTATCTGGGCGGCGAAAATTTGAAAAATTTAAAATCGCAAAAGAGATTTTTTAAGCTAATTGAGGGCGAAGTTTTGGGTCACTATCCGCACGGCAAATGCTTTTTGTGCGAGGATTTGGACGCGGAGGGCGCGCGCTTTGACGCTAGGGATATCACTAGCTGCGGGCTGATCGCGGGCGCGAAGGCGTATGAGGCGCAGGGTGCGGCAAGAATGGTCGAGGATCAAATTTTCGCGCAGGCAAATGAATATAAAGCCAAAATGACGGGATCTAGGCGCTTTGCGTGGTGTTATTTAGAGGATACGAGCTACAAATACAACGAGGAGAAAGCGCACTTCACGATAAATTTCACGCTACAAAAAGGCAGCTACGCGACGGTGGCGTTAGAAGAAATCTTGCATAAAAATATCTTTGAGTAGGGCGGCGGCTTACCCTTTTTGCTATACATCGCCTGCGGACAGGCTTTGGTGGCGGACGGCTAGTCCGCCCTCTCACCTCTGTCTGGTCTGATGAAAAAAGTACTTTTGCCTTAATTTTTACGTTTAATTTCGCAAATCAAAATCAGCCTCGTCTAATGCTCTTAAAAACTTCAAACCAAAGCGGCGCATTATTGTTTTAAGCTTAAATTTGAGGCTAATTTATCGCAATTTTATGCACTAAGACCCGTATCTTAAATCCGCTAAATTTAACCATAGAGTAAGACGCGGGCGACGCGAAATACGAGTGTTTTTAAGCAAGTTTGGATATAATGGATTTGCGAATTTATATTTTAAAAGGATAAAAAATGGCGAATATTTTTCTTTGCTCTTACTTTGCGCAGGTTGCGGCTAGGATTAACGAACGGGTAAGATTTAGCGGCAAAAACGTCGTTTTCATAGATACCGCGGCAAAATTTGAAGAGGTAAATTTCTACGTCGGCGAAGCGGCGGAGATTTTGGAAAAATTAGGCGCGAAGCTAATACGCCTCGACGTCTCTTGCGCCCAGAATTCGGCGGCGCTAGTATCGGAGCAGGACGAATCCTTTTATGGCGATGAAATTTTTGCCGCTATTAGTCGGTGCGACGTCATTTACGTTAGCGGCGGAAATACGTTTTATCTGCTTAACGAGCTACGAAAATCGCGCGCCGCCCAAGCTATAAAAAACGCGGTCAAAGCGGGTAAAATTTACGTCGGCGAGTCAGCAGGAGCGATCGCGGCGGCTCCGGATACGAAATATGCTACGCTGATGGATGAAAATAGCGCAAAAATGAGCGATTTTACGGGGTTAAATTTGGTTGATTTTTGCGTCGTGCCGCACTTTGGCTGCGAACCTTTTACGAAGGCTACGCGCGAGATTATGGCGAAATTCGGCGATGTTTGCGACTTGCGCGCGATAAATAACGACGAATTTATCGAGGCTTAAAGCCTTTTACGGCGCGGGTCGCAAAGTGCGGCGCGGAGTTTTGTATCGCATAAAATTTAAACGAGGATGAGCGATGAAGAAAATTTTGATTTTTACGCTTGCGGCCGTTTGCGCGTTTGCGGGCGATTTTAGGTTGCTAGGCCCCGGCGAGACGGCGCACGGCCTGCCTTTTAGCGCGCTTTTTGATAAAAAAGACGGTAAATATTCGCCTAAAAACGGCATCCGCGTAAAGCTGCTTTTAGCAGGAGGCAAATTTAAGATGAATATAGGCGATAAAAGCGCTACGCTCGGCAAGGTAAAGATAAATGGCAAGAGTTTTGACGAGATAGCAAAGCAAAAATTTGACGTAACGAACGAAGGCGGCGTCTATACGATGCGGGAGAGTAGGTAAGCGGACGGGAATTCGCGCTTGGCTGAGACGGCGCAAAAGGCGCGTGATGCTTTAGCTTGGCAAATTTAAAAACGGCGTAAAAAATAAAAAGAAAGAGGGCAGATAAAGATCGCGGCTTAGCCGGACGCGCGGAGTTAAATTTAGCTTTGCTTTAGCTCATGGCTGGCTTTTGAGCTGCCCGGCAACGAGACTGGCTTATTTTATGACGGCAAAATTTACTATCCGTGTTTAAATTTAGCGCGCTAGGCTTTATTTTTTGATGATTTTTTAGTAAAATGGGCGCTAAATTTAAAGGAGAAAATATGCCAAAAGACGCAAACGGAACCGAACTAAACGCGGGAGATAACGTAACTCTGATCAAAGATCTAAAAGTAAAAGGCGCTGGCGCGACGCTAAAACGCGGAACCATGGTAAAAAATATAAAAATCACGGACGACGACAAAGAAATCGAAGGCAAGATCGATAAAATGGGCGTTATAGTGCTAAAGACGGAGTTTTTAAAGAAGGCTTAAACTCGTCTATGAAAAACGCAAATTTGACGCGAGATCGTTAAATTTGCGTACCTGCAAAACTTCGATATACGCGTATTTTTACTTGTATCAAAAGTCGTAAAATCTAGCCCAAGCTATCCTTAAACCCGAAAAAGCTATAATCGCGCCCAAGGTATGGCAAGTGATTGCTTTTGCGCAGGCAAAAGAGGAAAGTCCGAGCTGCAATAAGACGGAGTTCCATCTAACGGATGGCTGGGGCGACCCAAGGGACAGTGTAACAG
>CAUQMF010000120.1:0-5524 GCA_963518965.1 uncultured Campylobacter sp. | reverse complement strand
AAATTAGCCTATTCGCGCTCAAATTTGACGCGCGGTAGCGGGCGGCTTGTCATAAATTTACGCCGAATTTTAAAGCCGCCGTTTGTTTTTGCGTTAAATTTAAAGCGATTTTGCGTAGCTTAGGACGGCGGTTTGCGTTAAATTTAGCGGATGAATTGGGGTTTATTTACATTTTAGGACGTTTCTAGTCGCGGCTTGACGGCTTGATTTATCATTTTGTGCAGCTTGCCGCCGTATCTCACGCACGGCAAAAGCGGTATCCGCGGAGCTTGACCGAGCCTTACCGCGCGGCGGATAAATTCGCGATATTTTTTACAATTACAAGGTCTTGGTTGATTACGCGCACAGCGTATTTGTAGCGCTTTACGCCTGCTAGGCGGATTATTTTGCGCATTTTTATTTGCGAGATTTTGCCGCGAGACGTTTATCGGGGCAAATGCCGCCGCTTTCTTTTACGGTTTTACTTTACTGCGCCGTTTATTTTCGTTTTCGTCGCGGTCTGATTGCTATTTTGCCGCGCGGCTTAGGCTTTTACGATTGCTTGCGGCTGTTATTCCTCACAAATTCGGCTCCGTCTAGTCGCGAACCTTTTTACGCGCCGTATCGTTCGCGCCTTTTTGGCCGTCAGCCCGCAGACTTAGCGATACTGCGCCATGTCCGCGCCTTTATGCTTTGTTTTGGCTATTTTTCGGCGTTTGGTCTAAAATTTTCATCGTTACGCAAATTTGCTGGCTCGCTCTTGCCGTCGTTTACCCGCGTCTTTGTTGTCTTTGCTTAGCGGCTTGGCTGCTTGCTAGTTTCGTTAAATTTATCCCGAATTTTGCCGCCGTTACCGAGCGCTATTTTTTGCTCTACGCTGCGTTAGCCTATTTACCGCTATTAAATCAGCTCGCGCGTCTAGTTTCATCTTAGTTTCTTTTATTCAGTTTTTAGCTTCCTAAACGCCGCTAACCTCGCTTGCGGCTTTTCGCGTCGGCGCTTTTTCTCGGTCATGCGTCCGAAGGCTTTATGAGACCGCGCCCTACCCGCGCTTTCGCGACCTAAAATTTAACCCCGTCCAGTCGTGCGCCGCACTGATTCGTTTTGCGCAAATTTGCCCGTCAAAAATGCCGCGCAAACGGCTCTTGATCGCGGTTTCAAGCGGAGTTTTATAAAATTTCGCTAAAATCGCGTTTAAAATCTACTTAAAAGGCAAATTTTGAAAGGAATTATACTTACCGCCGCTATCCTTGCGGTCGGGCTTTATGCGTATTCGTGGCACTTTTTGATCACGGTTTTGGTGATTAGCTTTCTTATATTTTTCCATGAGCTTGGCCACTTTCTCGCCGCTCGCATGCTAAAAGTGGGCGTATTAAAATTTAGCGTGGGCTTTGGCCAGAGCGTCTACTCAAAAACTATCGGCGGCACCGAGTACGCCATCAGCGCGATACCGCTTGGCGGCTACGTTAGCCTAAAAGGGCAAGAGGACGCAAAGCCCGGCCTAAAAAACGAGGATGCCGACAGCTATACGAGGCTTAGCCCGCTAGGACGCATTTTTATCCTTTTTGCCGGACCGTTTTTTAACTTTGCCTTGGCGTTTCTTATCTTTATCGCGCTCGGACATATCGGCGTTGAAAGGCTAGCTCCGACTGTTGGAAAGGTGCTGGAAAACTCGGCTGCGGCAAGCGCCGGAGTGCAAAAAGGCGATAAAATTTTAAACATAAACGGCATCAAAATCAGCGAATGGGACGAGATAAGCAAAAACGTAAATTTAACCTCCACCGCGATCACGCTCGAGCGCGCAGGTGAAATAAAAACGATAAATTTGACGCCTAAAATCGGGCAAAGCATGACGATATTCGGCGAAAAGATAGAAAAACCGCTCATCGGCATTTCGCCATCAGGCGAGGCCGTCACGATACGAAACACCGGCTTTAGCTCGCTAAAATTCGCGCTCGTTGAGACCGTAAACGCCTCAAAGCTCATATTTACGGGGCTTGAAAAGCTCATCGCGGGCGTCGTGCCGCTAAAAGAGATGGGCGGCATCATCCAGATCACCGACATCACCTCAAAGGCCGCAGGTATCGGCGTCTCGACCCTACTCATCATCGCTGCGCTCATATCCGTAAATTTAGGCGTGCTAAACCTGCTGCCTATCCCGGCGCTTGACGGTGGACACATATTTTTCAACCTTTACGAGCTCATTTTCCGCCGCGAGATGAACGAAAAAGTCTATATCGGCCTCACCTACTGCGGCTGGGCGTTTTTGCTCTGCCTGATGGCGTTTGCGACCTTTAACGACGTGATGCGCCTAAGCGGAGCCGGACAATGAAACTCGCGCAAATTTTAGAACGCATCGAAAATGCGCGCACCAGCGAAGCAGTGAAGTTAATCGCCGTAAGCAAAAACGTAACGACTAAAGAGGTTTTGGAGCTTTTTAGGCAAGGACAAACTAGCTTTGGCGAAAACCGAGTGCAAGAGCTCAAAAATAAGAGCGAAATTTTATCAAATTTGCCGATAGAGTGGCACTTTATCGGGCGACTTCAAAGCAACAAAATAAACCACCTGCTAGCGCTCAAACCCGCGCTTTGGCAAAGCTGCGAGAGCGTAGAGGCCGCGCTTGCGGTGAATAAGAGGCTTGACTATGAGCTACCTTGCCTGCTGCAGATAAACTCAGCCTACGAAGATAGCAAGCAAGGCATCTCGCCCGAGGCTGCCGAGACCGCGTTTTTACAAATCGCACAGGAGTGTAAATTTCTAAAACCAGTCGGCGTGATGAGTATCGGCGCGCACGTAGAAGACGAGAAGGTCGTGAAAAAAAGCTTTGAGACGACGCGTAAAATTTATGAAAATCTGCAATCAAAGGGCGCGCAAATTTGCTCGATGGGTATGAGCGGGGATTTTGAGCTGGCGATAAAATGCGGCTCGAATATGATTCGTTTGGGGTCGATTTTATACGCGTAAATCGGCCGCGATCCGTATAAATTTAGAAAAATCTACCGAAAAAGGAGTCAAAATGGGCTACGACGTGAGCTATCATCCGATCAACGAAAGCGAGATAAAGCAGTGGTATTTTGACGCGTTAAAAGGCGCTAGAGAGGGCGACTGGTCGGTCGCCCAGAGGCTTTCAAAAGAGTACGGCATGGAGGATTTTTACGCGCAAAAATACATCGATACCCTAAAAATTGCGCTTGAAACCAAAGATGACGAGAGCTTTTCGACTGGACACGGCTACATACTCGCCGCCGTGCAGGGATTTTTTAGAAAATACTTCTACACGCGCGGCACGGCGTTTGGCTTTTTGGCAGACGAATACGGAGAATTTAAGCGGTATCTAAGCGACATAAGCGGTGTCATACCGCCCGAGATAAAAGCAAAATTTACAGGCGAATTTGACGGAAACTACTCGTCTGGCGCATTTATAAGCGCATCAAATTTGGCTAAATTTTGGCAGGACTACAACGCCGATGAAAATATCAAGCAAAAAACGGATGATTTTTACGCACAAAATTTGCCTGCGTTTTTGAGCGCGGTTAAATTTAGCGTAGAAAACAGCTACGGACTGTTTGAGGCAACCGACGTGATTATACCCAACCCGATTGATTTAAATGATTCTGAGTGCTACTCAAATCTTTTTAATTGCGACCCGGAAGGTGCGTTTATCTACGCCGATACGGCGGCTCAGCAACTAAGCGAAGCGATGAAGCTAGACAAAAGTAAAAAAGAAAGCGACAAAAACGAAGGCTCAGGCGGCTTTTTTGGCGCTATAAAGAAGCTTTTTGGCAAGTAAATTTGCTACGAGCCAGGATAAACTACCAACCTAAATTTCGTATATCAAGAGCTTAGATTGGCCTTCTTTGGTCAAACATAACTTTGCTGTTATTTGCAAAATTATCGCAGCAATTATTCAAATTTGATAGGTTTGTCACTTTATCTAAACGTTTTAGGCGTAAAATACGGGCGAGTTTATTGCTGCAAATAAAATTTTGCGCTAATTTTAAAAACCGCGGTGAGTAAGTTAAATTTAATGCGATAAATTTACGCTTGAAAACTCGCAATGTCTAAAATGAAATTTACTCCAGCCAAACATGCAAGCGGATACTATCGACTACTATTTGACATAATAATTTAATGAACCGTATTTGTGAAATTTTATTTACAAAAAAAGAAGTAAAACCGCCTTGCCCGTTTTAGACAAGGCGGCAAGAAAATCAGAATAAATTTAAGATAGTAGGCTTATTTTCCTCGACCCATTTGTCGATGCGTTTTGCGTAGTTTTCATCGCCCTTGACGTCTAGGGCTAGGCCTGCAAATTTGCCGTTAATGAAAAACGCGGAGTGGTTAAATTTATATCCGTCCACGTCGCTAGCGCCGAAAATTTGCGCGTCCTTTAGATACGGCAAAAAATCCACCGCACCGCTAAAAAGCGTTTGGGGGTGATTGGCTTGATTGCCTACGGCTACGATGGCGGCTTTTTTGCCTTTACTACCTGCCTTTAAAAGCGGCAGTTTCTCCGTCCAATCAGCAAAAAGCTCGCCGTCGCCGTAGCTAGGCGCCGCTACGATGATGACGTCAAATTTAGCAAAATCCTGCGCCGTAGCGTCCTTTACTTCGACTAGCTGCGCGCCGAGCTTGCCTGCTAGATACTCGCAAGCAGTCTTTGTATGGCCTTTTGCGCTTGCGTAAAATATGCCGATACTCATTTTACTCTCCTTAAATTTAGATAAATCAATACCCGAAGTATAACGAAATGATACTTAATTTATCTTATTTCAAATCACGCTTTTATTTGTCGTTTTCTAGGCAAATTTTGGCGTATTTGAGCCCCAGCTCGTAGGCTTTTTCGTTCTCGGCGTAGACTTTTTTAGGTACTTTTGAGAGCATTACGCGTTTAACTAGCTCGGTATCCAGGCACCCGCTCATCTGCACGGCGACGGCGAGCGCGACAACGCTTTGGGTTATTACGTTGCCCACTTCGTCTTTGGCGATGGAGATGATCGGTATTTCGTAGATTTTCCACCGTTTTTTATCCTCGTCGCTAGCGCGAACCAAATTTGGCTCCACGACGATGATGCCGCCCTCTCTTACGCCGTCTTTAAACTGCTCGAAGCTAACCTGCGCGGTGGCGAGCATAAACTCGATCTCGCCCTCGTTTGCGTACGGGTAAAATATCTCGCGCTCGCTCAAAATGATATCGACCTTCGTCGGCCCTCCGCGCACCTGCGAGGTGTAGGTCGAGGCCTTGACGCCGTATCCGCCCTCCTCGATCTTGGCCGCGGCTAAAATTTCGCCGGCCAGTATCACGCCCTGACCGCCAACTCCGACGAATCTTAACTGCCTTTTCATTTTAGCGCTCCAAAGTCGATTTTCTCGCCGTCTCTGGCGGCTTTTATCACCATATCGTAGGCCTTCGTGTACTCCATACGCGACTCGTCTTTGTGTAGTACTCCGAGCGGAAATTTACCTTCCCGCTCATCCTCGCCCATCGCGTCAAATTTAGCCTTGCTCACCGTGCGATCGTCGATCCACTCCAGCATCTGCGTAG
>CAUQMF010000119.1:0-5547 GCA_963518965.1 uncultured Campylobacter sp. | reverse complement strand
TTACTATACTTGATTGACATACGCTAAAGCTTTGTGCTATAATAGCTATAAAATTAATTGACTAAAAGGATATAATATGAGCAATAGTCTTTACGAAACGTTAGGGGTATCCGAAAAGGCTTCCGCAGACGAGATAAAAAAGGCGTATAGGAGGCTGGCTCGCAAGTATCACCCCGATATCAACAAAGATCCAGGCGCGGAGGATAAATTTAAAGAGATAAACGCTGCGTATGAAATTTTAAGCGACGAAAAAAAGCGCGCGCAGTACGATAGGCACGGCGACGCGATGTTCGGCGGACAAAATTTCCATGATTTTGCGAGTAGCTCGGGTATGGGAAATTTGGACGAAATTTTAAAAAATATCTTCGGCGGCGGCTTTAGCGCTAGCGCTGGCGGTTTTGGCGGTTTTTCTAGCAGAGGCGGTTTTAGCGGCTTTAGGCAGACGGGAGGATTTGGCGGCTTTGAGGACGAGGAGGATATGGACTCGCGGGCAAAGGTAACTATCCCGTTTGACGTAGCGGTAAAAGGCGGCGAGCACTCGATAAATTTTAACGGCGAAAACATCAAAATAAAAATCCCAAACGGCATAAATAACGGCGAAAAGCTACGCATAAAAGGCAAAGGTAACGGCGGACGCGGCGATCTGATACTAACCGTAAATATCGCGCCTAGCGACGAGTACGAAAGAGACGGCGACGATCTATATAAAGACGTGCTAATCCCGCTAAAAACGATGATGTTTGGCGGTAAGATAGAGGTAAAAACGCCTAAAAAAGACGTAACGATAAAAATCGCCGAAAACTCAAAATCCGGGCAAAAAATCAGGCTCAAAGGATACGGCGTGCAAAATAGAAAAAGCGGGATATTCGGCGATCTGTACCTGCGAGCGCGCGTGTCTTTGCCGGACATAAATGCCCTAGACGGCGAGCTAGCCGAGCTTATGAAGCAAAAACTCCCGGAGGCATAAGATGAAACAATACGAAGAACCGGTCTATCTAATAAGCGTCGTAGCCAAGGTACTCTCCATACATCCGCAGACGCTTCGCCAATACGAGCGCGAGGGGCTGCTAGAGCCGTCAAGAACCGAGGGCAAAATGCGCCTTTACTCCGAAAAAGATATGGACCGTATCAAGATGATACTACGTCTAACGCGCGATCTGGGCGTAAATTTAGCAGGCGTTGATATCATCTTGCAGCTAAAAGAGCAGATTGAGCAGTCTGAAGTCATGATAAGGCAGATGAAAGAGGAACTGGCTAAATTCGAACAAAGCGCCGTGCCGTCCAAAAAAGCTCTGGTAAGGCGTAAAAATAGCTTTGATCTCATCTTTTACGATGATAAAAATTAATCCTTTTTATCCGTTAAAAAGGTAAAATCGGGTAAAATTTATTTACGAAAACGCGCCAAATTTGAGGCTATTAGGGCGCTAAATTTAGCCTTAAATTTGTCCGCTTTGAACTCAAATGAGGCACAATGTTAGAAACTTTTTTACTATTTTTCTCTATCCTGCTTATCGCTTGTATCGTCTCTAGCAAGGTTTCAGATAGATTCGGTATCCCGTCGTTAGTCGTATTTTTGGCTGTAGGCATGCTCGCGGGCTCGGACGGACTGCTCGGACTTGCTTTTGATAATCGCCAAATCGCCCAAGACGTGGGCACTATCGCGCTTATTTTTATACTTTACGCGGGCGGTCTTGATACGAATCTAAAATCTATCCGCCCAGTCATGGTAAACGGCATCATCCTAGCGACTCTTGGCGTCGTGCTGACTGCGGGCATGATAGCCGTGCTGGTAAAATACCTGCTAGGCCTTGACTGGCTGGAGGCTTTGCTTTTTGGCTCTATCATCTCCTCGACCGACGCTGCGGCGGTGTTTGCGATACTTGGGGCGAAGGAAATTTCGCTGCGAAACAACATTCGTCCGCTTTTGGAGCTAGAGTCCGGATCAAACGACCCGATGGCGATCTTTTTAACCGTCACGATACTGCAAATCATCTCTATAGCCACGATCCCTAGCGTTCCGGACGTCGCGCTAACGTTAGTAAAGCAGTTTTTGCTAGGCGGGCTGATGGGATATATGTTCGGCGTCGCGCTACCGGGGCTTTTTAACCGCCTTAGGCTTGAGTACTGGGGACTTTACCCCGTGTTTTCGATGGCCTGGGTCATGCTTTTATACGTGCTAGCGGGTAAGGTCGGCGGCAACGGCTTTCTTGCCGTATATATCGCGGGAATGTTTATAAACAAAAAAGAGTTCGCGCATAAGAAAAATTTGATCGGTTTTCACGACGGTATCGCGTGGACGATGCAAATCGTCATCTTTTTGACGCTGGGACTTTTGGTAAATCCTTCCCAGCTGCCGGCCGTCGCGCTTGCGGGCGCCGTAGTCGCGTTTTGGATCATGTTCGTCGCGCGTCCTATTGGCGTTTTTCTCTCGCTTTTGCTTTCTAAATACAATATCAAAGAAAAGATGTTTATCTCGTGGGTCGGACTTCGCGGCGTCGTTCCTATCGTACTTGCGACCTATCCGTTCGGGGCAAATTTACCGAATTCGGAGCTAATCTTTAACACGATATTTTTCGTAGTATTCGTCTCGATCATCATCCAGGGCATGACGCTAGAAAAGGTCGCGCAAAAATGCGGCGTCAAAGAAGAAGCCGTGCCAAAAGAGGTCGAGATGTCGAATTTACCGATCTTTTACCACACTTTACGCCAGCACACCATACGCTTTGACTCCGAAGTCGTGGGCAAAAATCTAGCCGAGCTTGAGCTTCCTAGCGATTTTTTGGTGCTACTCATCAAGCGCAAGGGCGAATACATCAAACCGACGGGCTCATCGGTGTTTGAAGAGGGCGACTTGCTGCTCATTCAGTGCGAGGACGAAAACAAATACAACGAAACATTAAAGACGTTTACGGCGTAAATTTGACAGAAATTTAGCCTTCGGTTTCGGTCAAATTTGACGCTAAAAGGCGCGCCTTGGCCTAAAAGGAGCAAATTTGGACTTATCCGCCGTTTCAAAGACGCTATTTATCCCGCTTAGCGCGCGAATTTTCGCTTCTGAAAATTTCCCCGAGTATTTTTTACGACGAAAAGGCTCTGTCGCTTGAAAATACCGTACAAACAAACTGTAAGTTCGTGCGAGAAAAATCGTCCGAATACGCGCTCATGGCATTTGCGGCTAGATACTATAACCTGGACGAAATCGTGCGTAAATTTTGCGCAAGATATCCAAAATGCAACGTCGTTTATCTAGGCGCAGAGCTCGAGACGGCCTGCTTTCGTTTAAAAACCCTAAACGCTGCCTTTTACGAGATAGATTTGCCTGAGGTTGTAGAGCTTAGGCTGCGAGTGCTTGGCGGCTGCACAAACGATATGCTCATAGGCTGCGATATGTTCGACATGGCTTGGGCGCGGCAGATCGATGAGAGCTTGCCTACGCTGTTTGTGGCGTGTGGGGTATTTCAGTATTTTACGCGCGAGCGGGTTTTAAATTTGATTCGCGAGCTTAAAAACGTTTTTAAAAATGCCGAGCTGGTGTTTGACGCCACAAACGAAGCGGGCCTAAAGTACGCCAACAAATACGTAAAAAGCGTCGGAAACGACGATGCGATAATGAGATTTTGCGTCGAGGATGGCTATAAATTTGCGCTGGAAGCAGGCGTAAATTTGATAGAGGAGAGAGTATTTTTTACGGATGCTCGCAAGATTCTTGCAAAAAGGCTCAAATTTACCACCCGCCTTATAATGAAATTTGTGGATTTTACGAAGCGAGCTAAAATTTTGTATTTTGATTTAAAAAGTTAGCCGTCTAGCAAAAAATATTTTTCGTCTGCGCATAAAGTTTTCGAAATTTGCGGCTTGTGTAAAGCGCAATCGTGAAGTGCAAGCTCGCAGCGTCAAAGTACCGCGAGTGAAATTTAGAGCAGATTTTAACCTGCTCCGCTTAATTTTACTCCAAAGCCTGCGCGAGATCGGCGATGAGGTCGTCGGCGTTTTCTAGGCCGACGCTGATTCTGATTAGCTCCTTTGTTATGCCTGCCTTTATTAGCTCCTCGCTTGAGAGCTGCTGGTGCGTAGTGGATGCGGGGTGCGTGATGAGCGACTTTGAGTCGCCGATATTTACGACGATTTTAAAGAGTTTAACCTTGCCGAGCATCTTTACGGCGCGCTCATAGCTATCGGTTTCAAAGCACATTAGCCCGCTAGCCATGCCGTCTTTAAAGTATTTTTGCGCCTTTTCGTGCTCCGAGTCGCTTTTTAGCGTCGGATAGGTTACTCGTTTTACGTATTTGTGCGAGTTTAAAAATTCGGCGATTTTGCGCGCATTTTGCGAGTGCCTCTCGATACGAACGCTTAACGTCTCAAGCCCCTGGATGAGCTGCCATGAGTTAAAAGGTGAGATCGTAGCGCCTATATCGCGCACCAAAGCCACCCTCATGCGCAGCGTGTAGATATCGAATTTATCCGCCATCTGAGCGTAAACTAGCCCGTGATAGCTCTCGTCAGGCTCGTTAAAATGCGCGTATCTGGCGTTGCCGACTAGTTTGGCGTTTAAATTTTTGCTAGCCACGACTGCGCCAGCTAGGCTTAGGCCCTGGCCGCAGATATATTTGCTCGCGCTATGCACGACGACGTCTACGCCGTGATTTAGCGGCTGGAAAATGATCGGCGTAGGCACGGTGTTATCTGCGATCGTTACGACGCCGTGCTTGTCCGCGATCTCGACGATCTTTTTAAAATTCGGGATTGCAATTTGTGGATTTGATAGTGTTTCGAAAAATATCGCGCGCGTTTTGTCGTCGATCAAATTTTCAAGATCGTCCGCGCTGTCGCTGTCAAACACCCGCGCCTCGATGCCAAAACGCTTAAGCGTGTGTATAAAAAGAACCATCGTCCCGCCGTAAATTTTCTTTGCCACGACGATGTTATCGCCGACTGCGGCTAAATTTGCGATCGAGTAGAAAATCGCCGCCTGACCGCTGGCCGTCACGATAGAGGCCGAGCCCTCCTCGAGCGCGGCTATACGGCTCTCTAGCACGTCCGTCGTCGGGTTGCCCAGCCTCGTGTAGATGTGGCCCGGAGCTTCTAGCTGAAATCTTGCCGCAGCCGCCTCGGCGCTGCCGAAATCATAAGCCGTAGTCTGGTAAATCGGCACCGCCATGGCGCCAGGACCTGCCTTGGTATCGTAGCCGTAGTGCGTGGCTATCGTCTCTTTTTGCATGTGTCTCTCCTTGTAAAATTTGCGCGCATTATAACCGCTAAAAGTTTAAATTGGTATAATTGGGCTTTTGAAAGGAAAAAATGGCTGAACAAAACGATAAATTTAAGCGCGTAAAATACCTGCGCGGTCTGGAAAAGTTTGTAAAATCCGCAATTAGCGGCCTAAAGCGCGAGGATTTCGACGACGCTCAGTTTCGCGCTAGAGCGGCTAAAAACGCCGAAATTTTACGAAAAATAGAACCGGTATTTTTAGATAGCCCGTATGCGAAATCTTTAGAAAATTTCGCGAATTTAGTGATAAATCAGATGCCGCGATGCCAGCTTATAGCC
>CAUQMF010000118.1:0-5609 GCA_963518965.1 uncultured Campylobacter sp. | reverse complement strand
ATCATCGGAGCGCCTATAAGCGCGGTTAGGATACTTAGCGGGATTTCAGCCGAGCTCACGCTTCTAGCCGCGACGTCAGTTAGCATCAAAAATATCCCGCCTAATATCGCAGAAATCGGAACTAGCTGCGAGTTATCGGAGCCGTAAATCAGCCTCGTAACATGCGGCATCAAAAGCCCGACCCAGCCGATGATACCGGCGATGGCTACGCTTGCGGCCGTTATCAGCGTAGCAAGCACGATAAAGATAAAGCCTAAAAATTTACTCTCGCCCAAAATGCTTGCATGTTCGCTGCCTAAGGATAAAATGTTTAGCTTCCAGCCCATTAGGCTCAAAAGCACAAGCCCGCTAACGCAAACGGGAGCAAGCGCTGCTACGTCGCTCCAAGATATGGCGCTTAGGCTTCCCATCAGCCAATATACGATACTAGGTAGCTTTTCTTGCGTATCGGCGACGTATTTGACGACGGAGATCAGCGCCTCAAAGATAGCGCCCGTGATGATGCCCGCAAGCACCAGCATAAGCTTTGAGTTTTTGTTTGCCAAAACGCCCAGGGCGTAAGCTATCATGACGGCTAAAAAGCCGAAAATAAAAGCGCCTATTTGCGTGGCTACGGGATTACCGAAAGCTAAAATGCAAACTACCGCGCCAAATCCCGCTCCGCTACCAACGCCCAGGATATTTGGGCTTACCAAAGGATTTGCAAACATCGCCTGAAATATCACGCCCGCCGCGCTAAGGCTAGCGCCTATCAAAAACGCCGCTATCAGCCTAGGCAAGCGTAGGTCAAATATCAAAGCGTAAAGCGTCTCTTTGTCGTTTTGATAATAATCAATTAGCCCCTCAAGCGAAATCCTACCCGCAAGCAGCGAAAAAACGACCGCAAAGGCTAGAAAAAGCGATAAAAACAGATACTTTTTCATTATCTAAAAAGCTCATAAAATTTACTCTCTCCGTTTAGATCGAAGCGTAAAATTTGAGCCGTCTCATCGTCATTTAGATCGTAGCCATAGAGCAATTTGTAGCTCTTTTTCATCTCGTCTTTTAAATTTATATGCGCCTGCCCCGAAAACAGCACGCTAAACCACGCCCAGCCCAAGTGCGATTCGCCCGTAGGCGGCTCCCACATATCGCCTCCCAGAGGCATTTTATAGACGGCTTTTTGTTTGACGGCTTTTACGTTTTTTAAAATTTTGTCGTTAAAAAAGTCCCGCGGAGTTAGCTCGTCGAAGTTGCTAAGCAAGATAACGTCCGGATTTTGAGCGAGAATTTCTTCTTTATTTAAAATTCTAAATCCCCCGAAATTCGCCGCATTTACTCCGCCGCTTAGCTTTATCTCGTAGTCGAAATACGTCCCGCCTCCTGCGGCCTCGTAGCTTTTATCTCGGCCGAATATAAAAAGAACCTTCGGTTTTTTGCTAAGCACTTTTACGAAATTTTCTATCTTAGCTCTTACCTCGGCTCTATTTTGTAAAATTTGCTCCGCTCTTTGCTCTTTTTCGTAAATTTTACCCAGCATCCCAAACCAAAAAAGCGGATCCTCCTCTGTGCCGCTTAAATTTACCAAAGCTACGTTTAGGCCTACTTTTCGCAGCGGCTCGATGATCTTTTCGCCTCTCATGCCCCACTGCACCACTAGATCCGGAGATAGTTTTAGTAGCTCCTCGATATTTGGGGTAAAGTCCTCTCCGATACCGCCTGCTGGGATACTAGCTGCGCCTTTTATCATTTTTCCGAGCATTCCGCGCTCGATGTTTTTTTTAGCTATCGGATGGACGGAGGCTAGACGAGATACGTTGTTTTCGACGCTAAGAGAAAACGAAGCCAGCGGCACCGGAAACAGAGCTACGCTTTTAACGGAGCGGTCGAAGCGAAGCTTATTGCCGTTTTGATCGGTAAATTCAAGCGCACCCAGCGTCGCGGCTAGTAGTAATAAAGCAGATATGATTTTTTTCAAATTCGATCCTTAAATTCGTAAATTTTAGGGCTTTTGAGCGGGTAGGTTTAAAACCCGCTCGGCAAATTTAAATTTTAAAAGCTAGCCTTAAAGCCTAGTTTGAAATTTCTACCCGGATTTATTAGCGGGTTGCTAGCGCTTCTAGGCTGGCTGATTAGCTCGTAGCTTAGGCTTGGGGCGTATTCTTTGTCAAAGATATTTTCGACGCCGAAATTTAGGCTAAAATCTTTTAAGAAGCCTAGTTTGCCAAGGCTCTTGCCAAAGTATAGGTTATGTACGAAATATCCCGCTCGCTCGCGCTCTACGCTGTCGTCTATACGCGTCTTTCTCGCCGCCCAGTCGCCGCTATACTCTAAGTATGAGTTTGCCAAAAACTCCGGCGAATAAGAAACGGCCACGTGTCCGCTAAGCGGAGCGATCTCTGGAAGCGGTTTGCCAGTTTGCTTGTTTTTGCCGCGCGTGTAGGCGAGATTTGTTTTAAACTCTAAATTTGACAAAATTTTATAAGCTAGGTCAAATTCCGCTCCGCTTATCTTGGCTCTATTTACGTTTTGCGACTGATAGTAGGTCACGCCGCCGCTTTGCCAGTTTCGCTCGACGATCAGGTCTTTATAATCTCCCGTGTAAAATATCAAATTTGATCTAAGCGCCTTATCCGTATAGCGAAGTCCAGCCTCGTAGGTAACGCCTTTTTCGATATTTAGATCAGGGTTTGGCAGATACGCCTCGCTGCCTGAAAACGTAAGTATCGGAGCAACCTCGCCGCTCATAGGAGCTCTAAACGAAGTAGAGAAATTTCCTACAAACTCAAACCCCTGGGCGATAGGGTAAATAAGTCCCAGACCGTAGCTGGCTCTGCCGTCTTTTCTATCGTTGGCGTTTTCATATAGAGCTTTTACGGCGGGGCTCATCGAGCTATCCATATCAAAGGACGTTTTTATGCGGTCGTAGCGTAAATTTGCGCTCAAAATCGCATCGTTGCTAAATGCGTATTCAAGCAATCCAAACCCAGCGACGTCAAGCTGTTTGGTTCTTAGCCTGTTGCGTACGCTAGGGCCGTTATTTACGCTTTGATACACGCTATCCCAGTCCTCGTAATAAAAATCTACGCCGTAAGTTTGGGTTAGGTTGTCGCCTATAAATTTACCGATAAATTTGCCGCCGTAGACCTTCGGACCGTTTACGTAGTTATCGACTTGTCTAGGCGAAAACGAACCGATGTAGGGCCTTATATTTAGGTGCGTATAAAGCTCTCTGTAATACAAGCTAGAATCTAATATAAATTTGTCGTTTATGTTGCCTTCGTAGTTTAGCGCTACGTATTTTTCTCTAAGAGGCGCTTCTTTTATGTATTTTTGAAAGCCTTTTTTGTTCGCCGTTCCGGGAGCACCGACAGAGGTACCGACTACGCCGCGCTCGGACTCGGTGTATCTAGTTACAAGTTCAAGCCTATGAAAATCGGCAAAGCTATATCCGCCTTTAAAATCAAGGCTTCGGTAGTTATACCTTGTATTTGGGATTTTGCCTGCCGGAGTGTCGTAGTCCTTGCCGTGTTTGTAGTTTAAGCCGAGCAACGCGTCAAACCCGTGTCCGACTACGCCGAGTTGTAAGCGGTTTTGTACGCCTTTGTTCGCGCTTTGATACTGTGTGCTTAGATACGTATCCGATAACGCCCAGTCGCCGTGCACGTCTCCGCTAGCTCTTTTGGTGACTAAATTTACTATGCCGCCAAAGGCATCCGTGCCGTAAAGCGTGCTAGCGGGACCTCTTATTATCTCTATCCTTTCGATTTGATCGGGCGTAAATATCGAATACTCAAACGCCGGCCTACCTCTAAATCTAAGCCCGTCTACAAACATCGGCACGCGGTAATCAGACGAGCTAAAGCCTCGCACGTTTACGGTGCCCGAGTCCATGCCTTCGTTTACGATTGAAACTCCCGGCGCCTCGCTGATTAGCTCGGGTACGCTTTTGCCAAGTTTTCTTTCTATTGTCTCTTTATCTACTACCGAGACGCTTTTGCTTATCTCGTCTACGCTTTGAGACGATCTTTGCGCCGTGACGGTTACGCCTTCTAACGATTTTAGCTCTACTTCGTTTTGCGCGGCGGCCAAAACGCCCGCAAGCGCTAAACTAAGCGCGATTTGCTTTTGCATTTAAACTCCTTTAAAAATTATTAACGGGCAATTATACAGAAATATATAATGATTTTCAATGATTAAAAATAAGGTTTTTAGTAAAGAATTTATTTTTAAATTTTAGCGATATCAGGGGGGGGTGTAGTCCTTCATAAAAATGTTCTAACAAAAATAGAAATAATTTTTGTTTAATTTATCAAAGTTTAAAAAGTAATTTTAAAATGTAATTTTACTTTAATAAAAAACAAAACAGTTTTTACTTTTACTTCATTAAATGGTTATACATCTCTTATGTAAGAATTCCAAAAACAAAGTTTTAGCACTATCTTAAGCGATAGTGCAGTAAGGTCTTAGCCAGACAGGCAAATAGCCTGGCAGGTATTATAAAAATCAGCATAATTTTTATAAAATTAAACAACTGATTTTTATACAATCTGCATACCAATATCTCAAACAAAAAATCGTTCGGTAGCTTTTTAGGTATTGAACTGATTTGTAGATACTGTTTTTTAGTATATCATTTACGGGTTTTACTTATCTAACCGATCTTGTAATTATCTATATATTGATGCTTTTAAGGTGTTTTACCGTAGTATAAAAATACACAAGGCCAAACAGTGGAAATATGCTATAATTATTAAAAGTCTAAAAGGATTAATATGCTAGCCAAACTGGAACTATCCATAGAAAAACCTGATGTGCTCGCCAAGGTTAAGGAGTTTTTAAAAAGCCTAGGCAATGATATCAAGGTAAAAGAAGAAAATATAACCAATAAAAAGCTAGAAGCGTTTAATAGCGTATGCGGCAGCGTTAAAATAAACATTCCCGTCGAACCCGAAGAACTAGAAGAAGCAAGAGCTAAAAAATATGTCTTATAACGTATTCTTGGACACCAATGCTTTAATAGACATCTTGGTCGATTATGAAACGCCGACTACATATGATAAAATAAGAAGCGACGCGAAGCTGGCATTAAAAACTAAAATATACATAGCCGAGCTTATAAAAAACAATCCCGACATAAAGCTATTTATAAACACGACTACCGTAACTAATGTATTTTTTATATTAACGAATAGGCAAAAAATAAGTAAAAGCCTAGTTGCTAGCCAAATTTTAAATTTACATAAACAAAAAGAGCTTTTTACGGTTGTTTGCGAAGGTGACACCATAAGAGAAGCCGCGTTAAATTATTGCATTCAAAACGATGCGGATTACGAAGATGCGCTCCAATACTTCTGCGCCTTAAAACATAATTGCAAAGCTATAATAACTAACGATAAAAATTTTCCCGATATTGATATTAAGCTTATTAGAACTTATCAAGAGGCATAAGTTATGGGTTATAATTATTTAGAATTCGAAGATAGGTTTCAAAGCATCGTAGAAAATTTAAACGAGAGTAATTTTATATACGAGTTTTTATCTCTTTATGGACTGCCTAAAGCCACGATTTCAAAACTAAAGCAAGGCACGAACAATCTTTCAAACCTAGAAAATGTAAAGCACCTTAA
>CAUQMF010000117.1:0-5829 GCA_963518965.1 uncultured Campylobacter sp. | reverse complement strand
GCTGCGTATTGTTTCTTAAGAATGAGATAAATATTTCTATGATAACATTTATCTATATCATTTACTACTGCGAAAAAACAGCCAAATATAAAAGCAAATAGATGCGAATGTAGCAGCAAAAGGAGAGAATGCTAATGGATGAAAGTGTAAATAATTTACTACAAAAAAGCGATGAGCTGATAGTAAATATGGTAAAAGAAGCCGGCGAGCTGGTTAAAAATTTTATCGAGCTGTCGAAATGCGACCCAAATTTTAAGGATTATTACCGCGATTTTACCGACGTCGGAGTGCAAATTTTTAAAATCCACGAAAAACTGCACGCCGATTTTGCGGAACTAAAAGAGTGCGAGGGAATAAAGGCGCTAAAATAGCATAAAGAATAAACCTCCGCCGAATTTAAATCTCTTAAATTCTTTCTTTAGGGACGAGAAAGATTTTACTCGCAATAAAGCATAAAAAACAAAATCTAACGTTTTTGCGGTGCGGGTCTCAGCGGCCCAAATTTGAAGCCGAAATTTACAAATTTGACTTCAAATTTGAACCCAAAACAATAAGGCGAAGTATCGTGAGATGATTTTAAATGTTTTGAAGTAAATTTTGTCCCAAGGCTAGACATATAGTCTGTCGCAGGGCGAAATTTACGAAATCATTTAAAAGTACTCGCGAGACGAGCCGTTATTTTTTAGAATACTGCGCGTCGAGATACGGTATCAAATACCCATACCCCTCCTTCTCCATCTCCTCCTTTGGCACAAATCTCAGCGCGGCGCCGTTGATGCAGTATCTTAGCCCTCCTTTGTCGCTCGGACCGTCGTCAAATACGTGCCCCAAGTGCGAATCCGACATCGCGGTTTTGACCTCGGTGCGCACCATGCCGTGCGATAGATCGGACTTTTCGGCGATCAGGCTCGCGTCGATCGGCTTTGTAAAGCTCGGCCACCCGCAGCCCGCGTCAAATTTATCGTACGAGCTAAAAAGCGGCTGACCGTTTGTGATATCGACGTAGATGCCGATGCGCTCCTCGGCGTTTAGCTCGCTGCTGTGCGGACGCTCGGTCGCGGCGTGTTTTACGACGTCGTAGGATATGGCGCTTAGCTCATTTTTTAGCGCCGCGTCGTCTTTGTTTTTATAATTTTGCAGATTTTGCTTCATATCGCGCTTCTTGTCGCTTAAAATTTCGCCCTTTTTAGGCAGACTCTCAAAGGTCACGTGGCAGTAGCCGTGCGGGTTTTTATCTAGATAATCTTGATGATACTCCTCGGCTTTGTAGATATTTTCTAGCGGCGCGACCTCCGTTACGATGGGCGCTTTGTAGTTTTTTTGCTGCTGGGAGATAAAAGCTCTGATCGCGGGCTCCTCCGCCGCATCGGTGTAGTAAATGCCCGTACGGTACTGCGTACCGCAGTCGCCGCCTTGCTTATTTAGGCTGGTGGGATCGATGGTGTTAAAATAAAATTTGAGCAAATGCGGCAGATCGATCACGTACTCGTCGTATTCGACCCAGACGGCCTCGGCGGCGTTAGTGTCACCCGTGCAGACCTGCTCGTAGCTAGGGTTTGGCACCTTTGAGTTCGCGTAGCCCGTGTAGGTGCTAACCACGCCGGGAAGCTGCTTGAGATAGGCCTCCGTGCCCCAAAAGCACCCGCCCGCCAGCACGATAGTTTTGTTCGCGACCGCAGGCTCTTTTGTTTCATGATTCATCTGTTCTCCTTGTAGATTTAAAAATATACCTAAAAATAGCGCCAAAGCGCCGACTATTCCTGCTGTTTTTAACGTTTTGCCAAGCATTTTCGCTCCTTGTGGCTTAAATTTTTGATTAAATTTGATTCGCACAAATTTGACTTCAAATTTGACGGTTTTGCATTTTACGCACCCAGACCCTCGCCTTTAAACTTCAAAATTTGTCATCAGGCAAATTCTTTTTTGGGAGGCGGAAGGGGCTTTACTTTGCCTGCGGCTCGTAACTGCGAGCAGAACTACTTACTGTCTGCTTGCAGTTACGAGCGAAGCGACGCAAAAACCCCAACCATCCCCACTGCACGTGAGATGTTGCTGCACTTGGTGTAGGTTAAATTTAGCGCTGTTGCGTAGCGACTCTAAATTTACATTTTCAAGGTGCGGGTCTTGGCAACTCAAAATTTGTAAATTTAGCTTCAAATTTAAACGTAAAGCGATAATGCAAAGTATCGCAAGACAAATTAAAAGTCGTACGGAAATTTAACCAAGGCTAGGCTGGAGCCTGCCCTGAATAAAATTTCCTTTGCTTGAAGCTACGAGTACGACAAAAATCCCTATCAAAAGCGCTCGTCTGCAAGTCGCAAACGCAGCAAAAACCCAAAAGCCAAACTGAGCAAAATTATAACGCCCCACTCTAAAGTTAGCGTGAATTTAAATCATTCCTCCCGCAATTTACCAACGGATGCGTAAAACTATCAATAACGCAAAAATGCATATTTCATCTGCGCCTTTTACATAAATTTGCCGTAAATTTAAGCCGATTTTCCGCTAGGCTTGTCAAAAGATATTTTAAAATCTTTTAAATTTAGGCACAATTAAGAATTTTGCGCCTCTTCCTCGGCTTTGGCTCGGCTTCTTTGTCTTTGAGCGGCTTGTTTTTGGATGTTAGCTTTATAAATTTTAAATACATGATCTTCTAAAACAACCACTTGAAACGTACCCTCAAAAACCTTAATATCGCGCGTTTTGCCGATCACTCTTACTTCGCGTTTGGCGCTATCGTTAAACTGGGCTCTGGCATCAAATTCCACGTTTTCGCCGATCTTGGTTGGGGCGAAAAAATGTATCTTGGCCCCTATCACGACGCTAAAGGTTTCGTTTACCGCAGCCATCGCCGCATAGCTAGCCGCCGAGAAAACAAAACCGCTGTGAATAAGCCCTTCGGCGTCAGACGCCATCTCTTCGCTAGCAAAAAAATTCGTTTTTGCTTGATTTGAACCCAGTTCGGTCACGGTGCCGCTTAAGCTGGTTTTTATATTCGGCGAGGTTTTTAGCTCGTTGCGGAAAGGGTTTTCATCCTCCGGCAGTATCGTATCCTCGCTGCCGCCGTCTTTGTATATATTTTCGTCCATTTTTCACCTTTTTATACGCTTAGTTTTAGATAGACCCGTTTTGGCGCGGGATAGCCCTCGGCCGTGCGCGTAGGGTCTACGGGATCTAGGAAATCGCCCAAGCTCTGCCCCAAGATCCACTCTGTTTTTCGCTGCTCGTGCGCGTCCGTCGGCTTTGCGGCTAAAATTTGCGCGTCTTTAAAATTCGCCCTCTCGCACCAGTTTAAAAGCGCGCTAACGGTCGGCACAAAGTAGATATTTGGTATCTTTGAGTATGTATTTTTAGGACTCAGGGCAAAATCGCCATCCATATCAAGATACATCGTGTCCAAAAAGAGCTCGCCGCCCGCATTTAGCGCGCCTTTTAGCTCTTTTAGCGTACGCACAGGATCGCTTCTGTGATAGAGCACGCCAAGACAAAAGAGCGCGTCAAATTTAACGCCGTAGTGCGGCAGATGCTCTACGCCTAGCAGCTCGTACTCTATACCCGAGCGCGCGAACGCATCGATAAATTTAAACTGCAAAAAGCTCATAACGCCGGGGTCAAAGCCGATCAGCTTTTTTGGACGCTGGGGCAACATGCGAAAGAGATAGTAGCCGTTGTTGCAGCCGATATCGCCCACGACCTTGTCCGCTAGATCCATGTGCGGCGCGAGTAGGTTAAATTTGACAAAACTCCTCCACTCGCTATCTATCAAGATATCGTCTATCTTAAACGGCCCTTTGCGCCACGAGCGTAAATTTAGCGCCGTCTGTAGCGTCTCTTTGCGCTCTACAGGGGTTAAATTTGCGTTTATCTCGACTATATCGTCAAATTTAAGCTCAAATTCGCGATCCTTAAATTTAGCCGCCAGCCCATCTATCTCCCGCATCAAAGGCGCGTAGGTTTTGCCCGCCAGCTCCCTAGCCTTCGCCGCTCTAGCCGCTTCTAAGCTCATCACTCCGTCCAGTCGATGATATTTTTAGGGCACTCTTTATGATAGACGCCCGTCGCGTCGTAGTACTCCTTGCACTCGTTGTAGTACTTCGTCGTCACGCCGCGGTCGTTTAAAAACACGCAACCGCCCAGCATCGCCGCCAGAACCGAAAAAAGTAAAATTTGCGCTAGAGTTTTCATTTGAAAAATTTAGCGTGCTTTTTTTTCATGTATTCGACGACTTCGAGCACCTCGTCCACGCCCTCGGCACCCGAGTTTTCTAGCGCGTCGTCGATGCACTCGATGTAGGTCTCTGCGGCGTCCTCGAGCCTATCTTTTTTCACGCCGGCATAATACAGCATCGCCTCCAGCATCATCGAAAGCTCGTAGCTTAGCTCGTCCACGGTAGGTTCTATTTCTTTCATTTTCTATCCTTGTAAAATCGTTTTTTTAGTTATCAGGTCGGTTATCTGCGCTTTTACGTTTTCATAGCTAAAGCTATCCTTAAAGCCAGCAAAAAGCCCGCCGCTAGCGTTCACGTGTCCGCCGCCGCCGACTAAATTTTTAGCCATTTGGCTGACGTCTACCTTGCCGTTAGCTCGAAAGCTCAGCGTCTTTTTGCTCGTAACGTCGATGAAAAAATCAACATCGGGATTTGCGACTAAAAAATCATTGCCGATAACCGAGGTGTTGCCGATATTATAGGTTAAAATGCCGTTAAGATCGTTATATTTTATGCTAAATTTCTCTTTTTCCTCGCTTAGTTTTTTTACGACGAAGGCTGAGATTAGGTTGCTTAGCGTATCGTTTTTATCCTCTTTGAAAAAGTCCTTTTTAAACCCGAAAATCGCCTCGTCAAGCCCGACATAGTCGTCTCCCGCGTCAAAAAACTCTCGCGCTCGCTCGATAAGATAAAAAAGATAGCGCGAATTTTCAGCCTCAAACATCGTTTTATTTATCTCTTTTGCGTTTGCGACGAGTCCGAGTCCGACCTTGCCCATTTCAAAATTTACATCGTCTTTTAGCCAGATATCGACTGCGTTTACGACGTCGCTAAAGTGATTTAGGCTCGCATCGACCCCGTAAATTTTAGCGAAAAAATCATGCGTGATCTTAGTCGCGCACCTTGAGCTATCTAAAAAATACCAGCTAAATTTGCTCGCGCACTCGGCTCCGCTTTGGTGGTGATCGAGGAGCAAAATTTTAGCGTTTTTATTTACGAGCGCCTTCTCGTAGGCTTCGCACTGCTCCATGGTCAAATTTAGATCAGTTATCAGGATAAGCGCTTTTTCGTCATTTTTAGCCGCTTCGCCCTCGCCGCGATTTTCGGACGCATTTTGCGAGTTAGCATTTTGCTCGCCGCTTAAATTTGACTGCGCCCGGGCTGCGTTTTTATCTGAAATTTGAGCCAAAATTTGATCAAATTTCTCGTCGATCTCCTTGCCGTAGTTTGAGTTATAAAATTTAACGTTTTTAAAATAGTGATTCGTTATTACCTGCGCGCCGTATCCGTCCAGATCGGTGTGCGAGAGGTGATGGATGGTCATTTTATTCCTTACAAATTTGATATTTCTATCGTACCTAACGTCTCAAACGGCGTATTTGCCGCGACTTCGGCAAAGCTAAGCACCGTGATATCTATGGCGAAATTCGCGCAGATATCGGCGATAAATTTACGCAGGCTAGGCTCCACACAAAGTATCATCGAGCCGTACTCCGAGATCGGCCGCTTCGCCCTCGCCTCGCGCAGAGCCTGCACGATCGCCGAGGTCTGCGAGACGTTTATCATCAGATGATACGCGCCGTCTTTATACTGCACGGCATCGATCAGTTTTTGCTGCGCGG
>CAUQMF010000116.1:0-5846 GCA_963518965.1 uncultured Campylobacter sp. | reverse complement strand
AGGCTAAGGAGTGTGCCGAGAGAGAGCTCGCAAAAGCCCTAAAAAAGGGCTATCTAAAACATAGCGACAAAGAGGAGGCGTATCGCCTCATACATCAGGTTTTTAAGGCGTTTTTGCACGCGCCGACGATAAATTTAAAAAACCTCGCCGGAGCTGCGGGAAGCGAAGCGCAGCTAAGGGTGATCGGAGAAATCTTTAACGTCGCGGAGCAAACGCCGCAAGAAGAAAATAACGAATTTGAATGGGAGAACGAATGAAATTTAGCAAACTTTACGCGCCGACGGCAAAAGAAGCGCCAAAAGACGCAAGCCTGGCAAGTCATAAATTTTTGCTCCGAGCGGGCTACGCCGAGCAGGTAGGTAGCGGACTTTACAACTTTTTGCCGCTTGGCAAACGTGTGCTTGAAAATATAAAAAATATCGTCAAAGAGGAGCTTGATGGGGCGGGCGCGCAGGAGATCTCGATGAGCTTCGTCACCTCCGCCGATCTTTGGCGCGAGAGCGGACGCTTTGATGTCTACGGCAAGGAGCTTTTGCGCTTTAAAGATCGCAAGGAAAACGACTTCGTTTTAAGCCCGACAAACGAAGAGAGCGTCGTCGCGCTCGTGCGAGGCAAAGTGACGTCCTATAAGCAACTGCCGCTAAATTTATATCAGATAAATACCAAATTTAGAGACGAGGCAAGGCCGAGATTTGGGCTACTTAGAGGGCGCGAGTTTTTGATGAAGGACGGATATAGCTTCCACGCAAACACCGAGGATCTGGACCGCGAATTTGACCTGATGGAAAAAACTTATAGCAAAATTTTCACTCGCCTTGGGTTAAATTTCCGCGCGGTTAGAGCCGATAGCGGCGCGATAGGCGGCAGCGGAAGCAAAGAGTTTATGGTGCTAGCAAATAGCGGCGAGGACGATATCATCGTCTGCGAAAACTGCGACTACGCCGCAAACATAGAGGCCGCAACCCGCGCAAAACGAACGACGCAGGCCGAAAGACCAGAGGCCGATGCGGCTAAATTTTTTACGCCAAACGCCAAAACCATCAAAGACGTGGCGGAGTTTTTTAGAGTCGATGAGTTTTACTGTATAAAAGCGGTGATAAAAAAGGCGATTTTTATCGACGCTAAGGGCGAAAAGAGCGAGAAAATCGTGGTATTTTTCGTGCGCGGCGAGGACGAACTACAAGAGGTCAAGGCTCAAAACGCGTGCGCGGCGCTCGAGCTAGCGGACGCAACCGAGGCCGAGATCGCGGCGGCCGGGCTTGTGGGCGGATTTTGCGGGCCGGTTGGGCTAAAGGGCGTGGAGTTTTATATCGATAAAGAGCTTCGCGGCGAATCGCAGATGATCTGCGGCGCAAACGAGCGGGATTATCACTTCGTCGGCGTTAGCGTTAGCAGCTTTAACGCGGAGCGCTTCAAAGACCTAACCGCCGTAAAAGCCGGCGATAAATGCCCTTGCTGCGGCGGAAATTTAAGCGTTAGCAAAGGTATCGAGGTCGGGCATATATTTAAGCTAGGCACCAAATACTCTGAGCCGATGGGTGCGACGTTTTTGGATGAAAACGGCAAGGCAAAACCGTTTATCATGGGCTGCTACGGCATCGGCGTTAGCCGTCTGGTCGCCGTCGCCGTCGAGGCTAGCCACGACGAAAAAGGCATAATCTGGAACGAAACCCTAGCTCCGTTTAAATTTAAAATCATCGTCTCAAATTTAAAGGACGACGAGGGCGTTAAATTTGCGCAGGGGCTTTACGAGAGCTTGCGCGCGGCTGGCGTTTCGGTGTTACTTGACGATAGAAACGAGCGCTTTGGCGTAAAGATGAGCGAATTTGAGCTGATGGGATTTCCTTATGCCGTGATCGTGGGCAAGGGGCTGGCAGAAGGCACGGTTGAGCTCGTTACGCGTGACGGACTAGCCAAAGAAACGCTCAAAGCGAGCGAAATTTTAGCGCGACTAAAGAGCCTATGATAAAGCATTTTTTTACGCCCTACGTCGTTTTGGAGATCGTAGCGGCGTATTTTTTTATCCACGCGTACGGATTTTTAAATTTGGTCCTAGAGGTCATTGCGTCGGCCGTTTTGGGGCTGTTTTTTATGTTTCGCGTCGGATTTTTTCAGCTAACGAGCAATATCGCGTTTTTTAGGCCCGCAGACGTCTTTAGTAGCGTAGGTATGGCGATCGGGGGATTTTTTATGTTTATCCCGGGGCTTATCACCGACGTTTTGGGCGCGGCGATCGTAGCGGTCGCATTTTTTGCAAATTTAAAAAACGGCGGCGAGCGCAAGAGCGGGAGCGAATATTATTATGAAAAATTTGAGAGCGGGCAGAGTAAACCGCGCGATGACGGCGAGATTATCGATGTCGAAGTCGTAGAAGAAAAGAGGCAAATATGGAAAAACTAAAAATCGCAACGAGAAAAAGCGTGCTGGCTATGTGGCAAAGCGAACATATCAGGGATAAAATTTTAGCTCGCTATCCGCAAATCGCAGTCGAGCTAACCGGCATGAAAACCAAAGGCGATGTGATACTCGATACGCCGCTAGCTAAGATCGGAGGCAAGGGGCTTTTTACAAAAGAGCTGGAAGATAGCATGCTAAGCGGCGAAACGCACATCGCCGTGCATAGCCTAAAAGACGTGCCCGTCGTTTTCCCAGAGGGACTGGTGCTGGCCGCGATCTGCTCGCGCGAGGACGTGAGAGACGCGATGCTAAGCGAAAAATACGCTAAATTTGAGGATCTGCCAGAAGGCGCGCGAGTAGGCACGACGAGCCTGCGCCGTAAGATGCAGCTTTTAGCGATGCGTCCGGATCTTGAGATAATCTCGCTGCGAGGTAATGTCCAAACCCGCCTGCGCAAGCTCAAAGAGGGCGAATTTGACGCGATTATCCTAGCGATGGCGGGCGTGAACCGCTTAAATTTACGCTCCGAAGTCGCACATATCGTGCCGTTTGAGCTAGATCAGATGGTGCCTGCGATGGGACAGGGCGCGCTTGGTATCGAGGCTAGAGAGGACTCTGAAATTTTAAATTTGATAGAGTTTTTAAAGGATGAAAAAGCCGTGATAGAGACGACCGTGGAGCGCGATTTCGTCGCGATGCTAGAGGGCGGATGTCAGGTGCCTATCGGCGTAAATGCAAATTTAAACGGCGATAAAATCGAGATACGCGCGGTCGTGGGACTACCCGACGGTAGCGAGAGCATACGCGAAAACATCGTCGCGCAAAAAAGCGAGTGGAAGAGCGTGGGCGCCGAGCTTGGACGGATATTTATCGGCAAGGGCGCAAAAGAGCTGCTAAAGCGCGCCGAGGAGATGGCGTAGTGTATATTTCTGAAAATAAGGAGTAATTTATGCAAATAGATATAAAAAATATAGGATTAATAAAAAATGCTTCTATAAATCTTAATGGATTAACTATTATAGCGGGTGAAAACGATAGTGGTAAAAGTACAATAGGAAAGCTTTTATTTTCAATAGTAAAGGCCTTCAGTAGACATAAAGAAGAATTTGAAGAGGATAGAGAAAGCAATATTAGAAGTATAGTAGATAATTTATATTTTAGGCTAAGACGTAAAACTAATTTTGATGAAAATATTGAAATAAGAAAGTTATTTCATCCAATGCTTTTCCTTGATGATATAAATTTAAAAGGTATTGAGGCAGTAAATGAAAGAATAGAAGAAATTAAAAAAAATAATATTGATAGCTCAATACATGATTTACTTGTTAAGTTAACAAATATCCTAGTGCAAGAGGATAATAAGATAGATAGCATTAGGAATGCTTTCAAAAAAATAGCTTATTCTGAATTTTTAGATGATATTATTAATAGAAAAAGCAAGGAGGCTAATGTTGTAATAACTGAGAATGCAAATAGTATACTTGAAATAAAAATATCAAATAATAATACTTGTGATGTTCATTTATATGACGATTTGCTTTTTAATGATGCAACTATTATAGAGACACCTATGGTGTTAAACTATCAAGAAAGTATATATAAGGCAAGAGCCTTTTTTGAGCCTAGAGATAAAGATGAAATATTAAGAAGTCTTGGCGTAGCAAATATTCCATTACATGTAAAAGACCTTGATATGAAGCTAAGAGGGTCTGTTTATGGTAGCAGAGATAGCAATAAGCATAAAACTAGTTCCGACATAGACAATGTTGTCAATGGAAGAGTGATATACGATCATAAGAAACGCGAATTTGAATTTGCAAGAAAAAATAATGATATTTATAAAATTCTCAATGTTGCTAGTGGGATTAAAGCTTTTGGCATTTTGCAAATGCTTGTCAGCGGTAGTTTTATGGACGATCGAAGTTTACTAATTATTGACGAGCCGGAAGTGCATTTGCATCCTAAATGGCAACTCGAGTATGTGAAAGTAATAGTTGAAATTTGTAAAATTTATGATTCCAAAGTTATTATAACCACTCATAGCCCTTATATAGTTGATGCTTTTGAAACATATTCTAAAGAAAATACGGAATTTTACACCTCAATAAGAAATGAAGACGGTAGCTATAATATCGAAAAAATAGATAATATGGATATTATATATAAAAAGCTACATGAGCCTTTTTTAGAGTTGGAAAAATACTCTTTGAAAGATTTTAAATGGTAGCTAATATAAAACGAATATTTAATTATAAATATTTTGAAGAGTTGCATGGTGTTAGTGATGGCATATGTAATAATAATGGCAGATTATATTTAAAATTTGATAGCTTTGTAAAATCGTTAAAATACAATGGAAGTACAGTGTGCTCTTGTGATACGATACTTTTTAATTGTATTCAAGAGCATATTATTTTTGTTGAATTTAAGGATATGAATTGTGCAAATAGTTTAGGTGATGTAAAAGTTTGGATGAATAAAAAAGAGGATAATTTGTGTTTAAAGATTGCAGAAACACTGCTAGTTTTTATGCATGAGATTAGACAACATGGTCTTTGCTGTAATGATTTTGTAGATTTATCTAAAAGCTTCTTTTATGTATACAAGTCTGATAGTTATAAAAAGGCAATTAAAGACCATATTGGCAACAAGTTATCAAGATATAATTTTATTTTCAAGAATACTAAAACTTTAGATGCCTCAAATTTTGAAAATTTTTTACAAAAACATAATTTGTAGAAGTAGGTTTTAATGGACTACATCAAGCTTCTAAAAGATAACGGCCTGCTGCGCGTCATAGACGAACCTGCGGACATCGATCTAGAGATAGCGCACGCGAGCTACATCGAGGTCAAGCGCGAAAACTCGCAGGCGCTGCTTTTTACAAACCCTATCTGCAAAAAAACGGGGCGCAAATTTGCCCCCGTACTAACAAACATCTACGGCTCAAAGCGCGCTTTAGAGCTTATCTTCGGACGCGATCCCGACGAGATCGCAAGCGAAATCGAGCGGCTTTTAAAACCAAAAAAGCCTAAGAGCTTTGGCGAAAAGCTAAATTTTGCCGCGTATTTGTTTGAGATGAGAAAAATTTTCACAAAAAGATTAAAAGGCGAGGGTGAGTGCCAGCAGGTCAAATTTACGGGCAAGGAAGTCGATCTGCTCTCGCTTCCAGCGCTAAAAACGTGGCCGCTTGACGGTGGCGCCTTTATCACGATGGGGCAGGTCTATACGCAAAGCCCTGACGGCGAACTGCAAAACGTCGGCATGTACCGACTGCAAATTTATGGTAAAAATCGCCTCGGCATGCACTGGCAGATCCACAAAGACGGCGCAAATTTCTTTAACGAATACAAGCGCGCGGGTAAAAAAATGCCAGTCTCTGTAGCCATTGGCGGCGATCCACTCTACATCTGGTGCGGGCAAGCACCGCTTCCAAAGGGCGTCTTTGA
>CAUQMF010000115.1:0-5903 GCA_963518965.1 uncultured Campylobacter sp. | reverse complement strand
CATAATAGACGAGAGTTTTATACACTTTGCCTTTGAGGATAGCGAATATAGCTTGATTTCTGCTACCGAGCTTTTTAAAGAGTTTTCAAACGTTATCGTCATCAAAAGCCTATCTAAAGACTTCGGTATAGCGGGCATTAGGGCAGGATACGGAGTAATGGATCAATACAAAGTGGCAAAACTCCTTAAAAACGGATATTTGTGGAATTCTAGCGGACTTAGCGAATACTTTTTTAGGCTCTACAATAGAAGCGATTTTTTTAAAGAATACGAAGAAGTAAGGAAAAAATATATCGCCCATGCGCAAGAGTTTTTTGATGAGCTTTCAAAGATACCTCAAATAAAAGTCTATCCTAGTATGGCAAATTTTGCTCTTATCGAACTACTCGACGGTAGTACTAGCGCAAATTTCGTTTCAAAGATGCTAATAAAATACGGCGTCTATACCAGAACTTGTAGCGATAAGATCGGATTAAACGGCGAGTTTATCAGGATTGCCGCTAGATCGCAAAAAGAAAACGAAATCATAGTTAAGGCTATTAGGGAGATATTTAAGGACGATATTGCATAAGCCCATATTAGCTATTTTTGATTTTTGCGATACGATATTTGACGGTCAATCCGCTACGTTTTTTTTGGATTTTTTGGAATCTAAACTTACGATTACCAAGAAAATACGCGCAAAAATTATAAAGAAAACGAATAAAATACCCTCATCTGATAGCAAAAGATATAAAGAAAATTTAATGCGGGTATTTTACGGTATCAAAAAAGAGGAGATGGATAAATACGCTGTAGATTTTTATCGTAGTATAGTCGCAAACAGACTTCATAAAAGCGTTATAGAAGCTCTTTTAGCGCATCAAAAAAGCGGTCATATTGTCGTAGTCGTATCGGGTGGATTTGAGGTATATTTGAGGCATTTTACTAAAAGTTACGGTATAGATTATTTAGTAAGCACGAAGCTTGAGTTTAAAAACGACGTCTTTACCTCCAATATCGCAGGCGATGAATGCTTGGGAGATAAAAAGGTAGAGTTGCTGGGTAGCGAGCTAAATTTAAAGGAATTTGATTTAAAAAATTCGTTTTGCTATAGCGATAGTCGTTCGGATATGCCTCTATTTTCGCTAGTCGGTAACAAAATAGTCGTAAAAAATGCCCAAAGTACCGATTGGATAGGCGATGAGTTTAAGGTTTTAAAAGTAGATGGAAGTTATGCTTAAAAATTTATTTGCCTCAAAAGTCGCGAAACAAACGCTATTTTTATTTGTAGCGCAGATATTTGGGATGGTTGTAGGTTTTGTGTCCAATATGCTTTTAGCCAAACAAATGGGAGCGACTAATTTCGGGATTTATTCTTTATCTCTGGCTATTATTACGTTTATATCTATATTTTTTGAGTTCGGATATTTTTCTAGCGCCTCAAAGATGCTGGCAAACAACCATGACATAAATTTAGAAAAAAAGATATTTGGTACGTCTATAATAATAGCATGTGTTTTATCGGCTTTTTTTATCGTATTTGCGCTCGTAATTTCATTTTTACTCGGAAAAATTTTTAGTGATGAAATAGGACGAATAATCAGAATTTCGTCTTTTATAAGTTGGAGTTTCGTGATTCCATTTTTTATGGAGCTAATATTAAAAGGCAGTAATCACATAGGCTATTTAGCCGGTTTTAATATATTTTCTAAAATTTTATTTGTAGTGTTTTTATCTCTTTTATTTATTTTTGAGCGCTTAACTCCGTTAAATGCGCTTTTATCTTTTTCTTTATCTTATGCGGTTGCCTTTGCGATATACGCTTATACGCTACAGCCGAATTTTGGCGGCTTTTTTGAAATTCTTAGAGCTATAAATTTGGAAAATAAACGGTATGGAAAATATATTTATAAGGGCAGAATATTTGCCGTATCCGCTTATAATATAGACAGACTTTTAATAGGATATTTTATAGGCTCAAAAGACGTCGGATTTTATGGACTGGCAAATTCTATGGCGACGCCTATTATTTCAATGTCTGCGGCAATGGGTAGTAGCGTATTTAAAACATTAACGAATAGTAGCAAAATACCGTTTACTATACTAAAAGCAAATTTAGCCTGGGTGCTTTTATCATTTTTTTTAACCAATACGCTTGGATATTTGATTATAAATTTTTATTTAAAAGAAGAGTATGACGATGTATTATTTTTACTACTTCTGACTTCTGCCGGGTATTGCGTAAAAGCGCTTTATCAACCATATAATGCTTGGATAGTCGGTCAAGGCTATGGAAAAGAAGATCAAAGAATGTCATACGGACTGGCCGGTATTAATTTATTGGGAAACATTATTTTTGTACCGATGCTTGGCGTTATAGGTGCGGCGCTATCAAGCATACTTGCTTCTTTTTATTATTTGTATGCATCTGTGTATTTTGTAAAAAGGATTAGTAATGGATAATAATACATTTGACGACATTCACGATTCTGCTTTAGACGGATGGGGTTTTTCATTTAGGCGAAGTCAGCTATATAGATTTAAAAAATATCTTGATATGCTGATAAAAAATAATATAAAAGGTAAAATTTTAGAAATCGCGTGCAGTACCGGGTTTTTTACGAATTTAATGTCCAATTCCATAAAAAATATCGAGATAAAAGCCGTTGATATATCTCAAATAGCAATAGATAAAGCTAAAAAAAAATATCCTAATATCGACTTTAGCGTTCAAAAGTTACCTGACGTAAATTTTGAAGGAGAATCGTTTGACTGCGTCACGGCTATAGAGGTCTTATCTTATCTGGATAATGAAGGACGGATGCAATCAATGGCTAACATCCGCAATATACTCAAAGATGACGGTTACGCTATCATATCCGTAAATATAGGCAAAAAGCCTTACTTTAAACTAGATGAAATTAGAAATTTAGTATCTGATAAATTTGAGATAATTTATGAAGACGGGCTATATATAAAAACATATTACAAATATATAGAGTCGCCCATTTGGCTTATTTTAGATATGTTTTCATCTTATGAAAAAATAATGATAAAAGAGGCGGACAGCTTTTTTAAAAAATGCGTGAAAAGTATGTTAAATTTTTCGATAAAAAATAAATTGGTATTTTATACGCTGGGTTTTTTAATCAGAAAAATTTGCATAGGTATATTATATTGTATGCCCGTATCTATCATCGATAAAATATCAAAATTTATATCAAAAAATGAACAGTCGATCTATATATGTTTGGGACAAAAGCGCGTATGAAACAAATTTTAATAACCTGCGATACCGAGGTCGGAGAACTGCACGCAAATAGAGCCGATGCGTTTGAGATTTTTATAAAAGGCGAGATCGGCGGCGGCACGGAAGTCGGCGTAAAGCTCATAAATGATTTAGCAAACGAGTACGGCGGCGTAGTGGAGCATTTTGTGGACGTATATCCGTATGAAAGATACGGCGAGGATAAATTTAAAAGGCTGTGTCGCCAAATCGTTAAGAGCGGACACGGCGTAAATTTACATACCCATCCGTCCGGAAAATACGATAAAAACAGAAAATTTATGCGCCAATATAGCTTAGACGAGCAAATAGAAATTATAAATTTCGGTAAGCAAAAGATAAAAGAGTGGATAGGCACGGACGTTATAGCCCATAGAGCGGGAGGATACGGCGCAAACGACGACACGCTAAGAGCTCTTAGGATAAACGATATTTTTATAGATAGCTCGTTTTTTTATAAAAATATAAATTGCGCTATAAACTATGACTACGTAAATAAAACTAGCAAAAAATGCGGCGTTTTGCAGTTGCCCGTTAGCGTTTATGAAAAACAAAAGCGCTACGGTGTTTTAAAAACCAAAAGCGTTTTTCAAAAATTTGATTTTAGATACGGCTCTAGCGCAGATGAAATTTTAAAAGCGATAGATATGATGCCTGAAAATTGCATGATAGTGCTTTTTTTACATAGTTTTAATTTTTTAAATTTGAAGTATAGTTTTAAAGATAAAAAATACATAGAAATAAGTATAAACGAGGGTTTAATAGGCGAGTACAAAAAGCTTTTAGAGAAAATCGCGGGCAATAAAGAGTGTAAATTTACGTCGATAAAAGATTTAAATTTAAGCTCTTTAAGCTACTCGGACTATGTGCCAAAGATTAGCGTAAACGCCGAAATACTAAAGCCTGCAATGGATAAATTTAGGCTAAAATTTATGCAGATAGGCGATATATGATGAAAATACTTTACCTAAGGACGCTTTATTGGTTTGGGCTAAAAGCGGGCGGCTCGGTGGGGCACACGGCAGGCGTTATAAACGCTATGGATAAAAAAGTACAGCTAAGCGTCGTTTCAAATGACAAACTTTGGGGGGTTGATAAAGAAATAACCGTCGTAAAGCCTATAAAATTTCCTTTTATCCCAAAAGACGTTCTTGAGTTTTTTTATAATTTTAAAATAATAAAGCATTGCGCCGATTTGGAGGCTGGCGCGATATATCAGAGATATAGCGGATTTAGCTTTTGTGGGGCTTATATCGCAAAGAGAAAAAAGATACCGTTTGTTTTAGAGTTTAACTCGTCTGACGTTTGGAAAATTAAAAATTGGAAAAATAACGATACTCTTTTCAAGCGAATTTTCAAGACTATTTACTACAAAATTTTTAAGCTACCTATCGTTTGCGCGATAGAAAGTTATAATCTAAAAAATGCAAAATGTGTAGTTGCGGTATCAGAGGCGTTAAAAGATATCCTTTTAAATTTAGGCGTAGACGAGGGTAAAATAATCGTAAATCCAAACGGAATAGACGAAAATAAATATAATCCGCAGGTAAGCTGCGAGGACGTAAAGCAAAAATACGGTCTTGAAAGTAAAATCGTAATCGGCTTTATAGGGACGTTTGGTCAGTGGCACGGAGCCGAAAATATCGCGCACGCTTATGGCAAGCTACTGCAAAAATATCCCGAATACAAAGAAAAAACCAAGCTTTTTATGATAGGCGACGGTATCAGGATGCCAATCGTAAAAAAACATATTTTGGAATTTGATTTGCAAGAAAACGTCGTATTAACCGGTCTTATCCCGCAAGAACAAGGAGCGAAATTCCTAAGCGCGTGCGATATCTTGGTTAACGCCACCATCCCAAACCCCGATGAGAGCGAGTTTTTCGGTAGTCCTACCAAGCTGTTTGAATACATGGCTATGGGCAAAGCCGTAATATGCAGCGATATGGCTCAGATGTCTGAAATTTTGGAGCACGGCAAAACCGCCTATATGGTAAAACCGGGATGCGTAGACGCACTAGAAGCCGCCATGAAAGCACTAATAGACGATACCTCGCTAAGGGCGTCTATGGGCGCAAACGCCGCAAAAGAAGCCCTACGAAAGTATACGTGGGACAGGCATGTGGATAAAATTTTAGAGGCCGTAAATAATGGGTAAAATTTTTTATTATCTCAAAAAAGCCAAGTCGATGCCGCCTGATGCGTTGTGCGCGAAAATCGCTAATAAAATTTTAAATTTAACTAAAAATAAAATCCAAAAATTGCGCGATATATCAGGCGATACCCGTATCAAATTTAACGTTTCGCCGGTACGAATAAGCTACGTGAATTTACGCAAACTCGATGTTTCAAATATAAATTTAGACGTCGCTAGATATCTATCTAAAATGTACCTGGAGCATAAATTTGATCTGCTCGGCAGCGGCTGGGTAAAAAATAGCTATGATAGCGCGGCACTCGGGCTTGAGGGCTACAAATACGATATGAATGTCGCGGCGCCTGCGAGCGTACCTGAAGGCTATGAGCCGATCGATTGGCAAAAGGATTTTAAAAGCGGCTTTCGGTGGGATGAAAAAAAATGGTACAAAGATCAGCGCATAGCCCATAAGCCCGGCAGCGATATAAAGGTGCCGTG
>CAUQMF010000114.1:0-5911 GCA_963518965.1 uncultured Campylobacter sp. | reverse complement strand
CTATCTGACAAGGTCGAGCTAGAGATCGAAGTCGAAGCCAAAGAAAAATAATCCCCAAAATAAGCCTAAAGCCTGTTTTCGGGCTTTAGTTTGTTAAATTTTGGGTTTTTGGCCTAGATTTTTGCAAATTCGGTCGCGCATTACGGCTCGGCGCGAAACCGCCGCGCTAAAAACTCAAATCCAAAATTTGATTTTACTAGATAAATTTACGGACTTGCAGCAACAAAGCATGATGTCAAATTTGAAAAATCCGCGAAACAGCCGCGCCAAAAGACGAATTTATAGCAAAAAACATCCGCTCGGACTCGTAAAATACCCGATCACCGAGCGGCCAAGTCGACGGATCGACAAATGCGCCCGCCGAGACGCCGCAGAAATCGTAAATTTACCCCTTACGCCCTAGCAAATATAGCCTCAAAGCCTGCTGGGCCGTCATTTTGAGATTGCGCATTGCGGTTTGCTTATCCATCGCCTCTTCTAGGCTCACAGGCTCGTTTAATACGCTAAAAAACGCATCGATGCCGTTTTCGTTACAGCCGCCCGCGCACGGCGACACGCTGCCCGCTAGCGCGATGACGGGTTTGCCGTATTTTTTGGCGATTTTTGCCACTCCGGTCGGGGTCTTGCCCATCGAGCTTTGAAAGTCCAGTCGCCCCTCGCCGGTGATGACTAGATCGGCGTTTTTCACGTCTTCTTCGAGGCGGATTTCCTCCATGATGATGTCGATGCCGGGCTTTAGTTTGGCGTTTAGGTAGCTCACAAACCCGTACCCTAGCCCGCCTGCCGCGCCCGCGCCCTTAAAGTTCCAAAATTCGCTCGAAAAGTGCTCGCTAGTCGCGCTCGCAAAGCTAATGAGGCCAGCGTCTAGATCCTTTACCATCTGCTCGTCCGCACCCTTTTGCGGTCCGTAAACGTAGGCTGCGCCGTTTTTGCCAAAGAGCGGGTTATCCACGTCGCAAGCCACGAGGAATTCGCACTCTTGCAGCTCGGGCGCCACGTTTTTGTTTGATATTTTTGTGATTTTTATGAGGTTTTCGCCTTTGCCCTCGAGCAGCTCGCCATTTTCGTCAAAAAACTCGTATCCTAGCGCGCTTAGCATGCCCGTGCCGGCATCGTTCGTCGCGCTGCCGCCGATACCCACGATAAATTTACGCGCGCCCTTGCTAATAGCGTGCAAAATCATCTGTCCAAAGCCGTAAGTGCTCGTTTTCATCGGGTTTCGGCGCTCTTTTTCCACCAGCATGAGCCCGCTAGAAGACGCCATCTCAAGGATACCCAGTTCGCCCGCTAGCGCGTATCTGGCGGGGATCTTTTCGCCGAGAGGATTTTGCACGATGACGTCGATAAACTCGCCATCTAGCGCGTCTGCTAGCGCCACCACGCTACCCTCGCCGCCGTCCGCGATGGGCTTAACCGTCACCTCGTCGGTCTCGCCGGCTATGGCTTCAATGCCCTCTTTTACGGCATTGCCGGCCTCGAGGGAGCTGAGGGAGCCTTTGAAAGAGTCGATTGCTATTAATACTTTCATCTGTTTTCCTTTTTTGTTAGCGGCTTGTCTTTTTCCTTTATACTTCGTTAGAAATTTCGCCGAAACTCGGTTACATACTATGTGTATGCGCCCTCGCTCGGCTAATTTCCGCCTCGTCTCCTCGTAGCGAAGTCTCGTTACGAGCGCTTGCGCGAAGTAAAAAGAAAAAATACTTCACCCTAAATTTTACTGTCAGATTTTATCAAATTTAGTTTAAACTCACAACGCTTATAAATGCCAAATTTGACTCCAAGCCCGCGATGCTTTGTTCGAAGAGCAAAACTATGTCGCCACATATCACGTGCAGTGGGGTTGGAGAGGGCTTCTGCGTCGCTGCGCTAGCAGCTGCAAGCAGACGGGAGAGGGTCTGCCTTCGGCGGTTGCGAGTGCGTAGCACGACGCAAAGGAAAAGGGCGCTCTACTTCGCTTTGCTCGTAGCTGCAAGCAGACCGTAAGTAGCCTCCCCACCCTTCCTCTCCCATAAAAAGAGGAAAGCGGACACGAAAGAGAACTCTTCTGCGTCGCTACGCTTGCCTTGTACTTAGCCGCACCTCGTTTGCTACTGTTAGGACGCACTCTCTTTGAGAGCTGCAAGCAGACCGTAATTCAAGCTCCTTCCCCCTTAACAAGAAAGATTAAATTTAATGCGCAACGCTAAATTTAACCAAACCAAATTTAACATTTTCAAGATGCGGGTCTAGGCGGACAAATTTGAAAATTTACCGTTCATACCGTAAAGAGTGCAGTCTCGTCACGCCAAAACCGCACTCAAATTTAGCCGTCAAATTTACAATAAAATCAGCGACGCTACCCAAACGCTCGCCATACCCACGATACCCATTATAAAGGTAAGCATCGTCTGGGTCTTGTAGCCCTGCTCCGGCGACATCTTGCTAAAGTTCGTAACGACCCAGAAATAGCTATCGTTAGCGTGCGAAACCGTCATCGCGCCCGCAGCGATCGCCATCACCGTTAGCACCGCGCCCATCTCGCTAGTTAGCCCCAGCGCGCTCATCATCGAGCCGCTATCGGTGAAAAGCCCCATGATAGAGGCCGTCGTCGTAAGCGCCACGGTTGAGCTACCTTGAGCGGTCTTGATGATAGCAGAGATAACAAACGGGAAAAATATACCCACGGTACCGATGAGATGGGCGTTTGCCTTCATAAACTCGACAAAGCCCGCTTTAGCGATGACGTTACCTAGCACGCCGCCCGCAGCCGTGATGAAAAGGATAGGTCCGACGATTTTTAGCGTTTCGTTGGTCATATGGTTAAATTCGCCCAGTTTGCCAGTTTCGGCCAGCAAGATAACGGCAAATAGCACGCCCACGCCAAGCGCGATTACGGGATCTCCCATAAATAATATAAATTTTACGAACCATGCCGTCGCCGATGGATCTTTTTCTAAAATGTCCGGAGCGACGAAGGCGACGAAAAACCCTTTTTTATTTAAAATATTGAAAAGAGAACCGCAAGCCATCAGCAAAATCGGCATAAAAATCGGCGCCAAGCTCAAAAACGCGCAAGGCAGCTTGCCGTGCTCTTTGATGATCTCGTCGTAGCTCTTGCCCACGTCTGCTAGATCCTCTTTTAGGCTCACTTTTGCGCCGATAGTCTTAGCGAAAAGATAGCCGGCGATGAGAACCGGTATCGAAACGACCGCGCCCACGGCGATGACTAGCAGCAGGTTGTGCCCCACGCCCACGGCTCCGGCGGCCGCTATCGGGCCCGGCGTCGGCGGTATAAACACGTGCGAGGTGTATAGGCCGCACGAGAGCGCGACGGCCATAGCTACGGGGTTGGCGCCGATTTTTTCCTTTATCGCGCGGCGGATCGGATCTAGCACCACAAAGCCGCTATCGCAAAAGACCGGGATACCCACGATCCAGCCCATGATGAGCATGGCTAGCTCGGGGCGCTTGTCGCCTACGCAGCGCACGACCATATCGGCCAGCTTTAGCGCTGCACCCGTCTTTTCCAGCGCCATACCGATGAGCGCGCCCAAGATGATGACGATGCCTATACTTTTAAATATCCCGCTAAATCCCTCTCCGATGATCGCGGGAACCTTGACCAGGTCGATGCCCGCATTGACGACGCCTTCGATTTCGACCGGCTTAATACTCGCGATCACGGCAAGAGCCAGCGAGACGAGCATGATCGCTATAAAGGGATGAACCCCCAACTTTGAAATCAGCACGATCATAACGACGACCGCGATGACGAAGCAGACGATGAGAGCAATACCGCTCATAACAGCTCCTTTCGGATAAAATTTTTGCCTAACGCAATATTACCGAAATTTGTTTTTAAAATATCTAAATTAGATTTGAAATTTTAGTTTCATTTTATAATATGTGTAAATTCGGCAGATTAGCGGTCTCGTTTTGAGTTAGTTTTAACCTATAAGAGCGCAAGCGGAGTAGTCTCGTTTCCGGCCTTTGCTTTGCTCGCAGCGACAAATACTAAATTTAGGCTTTGCGGCGATTTTACCGATTTGACTAGGTTTAGTTTTTGCTAGCCGCCTTAAACCCGTATCTTTACGGCGCAAACGAAAAATACAATTACGCGGCACTGGCTGAAATTTTACCGCAGGTCGGGTTTATAAACTAGCTAAATTTTAGCGGCTCGGGTTTTTAAATTTTGCCCTGGGTCGCTAAAATTTCAAAATTTATTGCTCTAACGAGCGACAAATTTTAAAGACTTTGGGCGGATATATATTATGCGAGTAGGCGATTAAGGTGCAGGCAACAAATTATACGGCGTAGCGCTGCTTGGCATCCAATCAAATCTACTAAAACATTGCAGACTACGTGAAATTTGCCACGCATCTAGAAAATTTTTGCGTAAATAATGTTAGTAACCTGCAAGTTACTACAGTTTTTCATCAAAATTCAACCAATTTAACTTAAGGTTTATGTTTGTCTTTTATATAAGCTTTAAATTTATAGGCTATTTCTGAAGCATTTTCCCTTGTAAAAACTTTAAAATTTCTATCAGTTTGATTTATGTGTTGTATATTTCTATTATTTATCAATTCGCGATTTAAATTAAACCTACCATCGCCACATATTGCATCATCCCACATTACGGCTCGTTTTATTCCATATTCTAAAGCCTTATTTAAGGCATGGCGAGAACCGCTATCGAGCTTTTTATCCACCTTTGTATCTTCTTGTGAGTAACTGGCTGCCAAAACAACCATATCACTAAAAAGAGCTTGCAATCTATCTCTTTCTACGTAGCGGTTGATTTGCTCTTTTTGCGAATTCGGTTCTTTATAGTATTCACTTAAAAGCAAACCTCCATTAAAAACTATATCATTTGCCAGCTCTACATTTTGCTTTGGAATCACATTTTGTATTGTACTTGGTAAAATAGCTATCGTAACATTGTTTTGCCTCACTGTTTCCTGGTGAGCTACACTATCGCACCCAAGAGCCAAACCGCTTACTATAATAAAATCATTTTTTATAAATTCACTAACAATATCTTTCTCTAGTTTTACAATATCATCACCTGGCTCCAATAGCCCTATTACAGCTATGTTGATATTTTTTTTATCAAGCAACTTAAGGTCTCCTTTGTATGCAAAAAATATAGGATGTTCTGAGTCTTTTAAGACGGAAGTGTTTCTATTGCAATATATTTTTGACTCAAATAACCCTCCAGAATTGCTTTTACTTACAGGAAATTTTTCATCCCCCAAAGCCAAAAAGCCATCTACAAACTTACTAGATCTTTCTAGCTCGTTTTGAATGTTTTCTTTTTTTTCTATAAAATCATCCAAATCTACATTCAGTATTTTACAAAATTCTTCTTCACTTAAATTTGGTGTATAATTTTTTACTATAAAAGCCTTGCCGATTCCCTTAAATTCTAGCGCTGTTAAAATATTTAAAACATTTTTTGTATATTTCACAATTGCTCCTTAAAGATAATTTTTGTGCTCTGTTTTTGCTATAGAATAAAATATTACATTTCTTGCACCATAATCGTATAGTGCTTGAATACAATCCTCTACTACATTAACTGTTCTAGTGTAGATATCGTCAATCAATATAATATTTTTTTCTCTAATAAGTTCTGAAAACATACACGTATTGATAGTTATTCCTGGATAGGGCAAATCGCCATCATTACTTATATTTGATTTTACTAAATGTGTTGTTTTTGTATTTGTATGCCTTAAAATAAAATTTGTTCCATCCATAAAACCTAGACCACCATATCTCTTATTAATGCCTACCACAGCTTCTTTTACAGCTTCTTTAAACAAGAGCTGCTCTTTTTTTAAATTAGCCTTTGATCTTGGAACTACACAAATGGCCTTGTTTGTGTGTTTGCCCCAAGAATTACATTTCAATATAAAATCTAAAAAGT
>CAUQMF010000113.1:0-5915 GCA_963518965.1 uncultured Campylobacter sp. | reverse complement strand
CCCCTTAACAAGAAAATCAAGATATTAAAAATGCAGCAAAATAGTGCGGAAAATTTGCATTCAAATTTGAAGTCAAATTTGCAAATTTGACTCGCCAAGACCCGCACCTTGAAAACGTCAAATTTAAATCGCGACGTGATAGCGCCAAATAAACCTGCAAGCAGTGCAGCAACCTCTCACATGCAGTGGGGTTAGAGAGGGCTTCTGCGTCGCTGCGCTAGCAGCTGCAAGCAGACGGGGGAGGGTCTGCCTTTGGCAGTTATAAGCGCAAAGTGCGAAGTAAAGCCTCTTCCACCTCCCAAGAAAAAGAGAAAGGCAGATACAAAATGGAACTCTTTTGCTTAGCTTTACTGCGTTCGCTACCTTTGCTGCACTCTGACAAAGCAGCTTACAAGCAAAAACCGCCAGCGCTCGCCACTGCTTATTAAAGCTGCGAACATAAAGCTAAAGTTGAGGCAGTGTACATCCAAGCCCCTCTCAACAAGAAAATCAAGATATTAAAAATACGGCAAAACAGTGCAGAAAATTTACATTCAAATTTGACGTCGAATTTGCAAATTTGAGCTACCGAAACTCGCGTCAAAAATACCAAATTTAACTTCGCCGTATCGGTAAATTTAGCAGCCTTTGTCCTTTAAAACGCCGTTATCGTCGCCAAAAGTCCAAAAATTATTCCCGGTAAATTCGCAGCCGCTAGCGGGTAGTCCCTTTTGGCTTTTAGCAGGCCGTAGCTAGTCCAGATCGTGCAGTTTATCGCTGCAGCTAGAGGCTGGATAAACGGCGTTTTGTTGCCCTCAAGGTTGCCCATTATCTGCGGGATGTAGGAAATATACATAATGACCGACAGGCACGTGCCTATCCAGCCTAAAATTTGTAAATTTTTCTCGCTCATTTTTTCTCCTTTGAAATAAAGGCGGCATTATATCCTTTTTAGTTGTGATAATAAAGAGCTAAATTTGTCCGCGGCGGGCGCGAATTTGCGCTAAAGTAAAGCTAAATTTAGTAAAATACGCCGATTTTAAAGGAGGACGAAATGGCTTACGTAACCTACGACAAGGCAAAATGGCACTGGGGCGCGAAAACTGCGCCGACTGACATCCCGCAGGAAAACGGCGCGACGCACATCGCGTTTTTCTTTCGCTGGTGCATGGAGCGCAAGCTTTATTCCAAGGATTTTTCGGCGGATTTCGTGCGGATGGACGATAGCTTTGACTACCGCGGATTTTTCTTTCGCGATATGGACGGCGTGCTGGATAGCGACGCGCTAAATGCCGCTGGCAAGGCCTTTGCGAAGGCCTACTACACCACGGACCGCACGAAATTTGCTAAAACTCACGGCTGGTATTTGCAGGATTACGCGGATTTCGTTTCAGATAAATTCGGCGAAAAAGACTTTAACAACGCCTATTTTTACATAGAAAACTCGCCGCAAAACTATGCCGAGGTCAAACAAATCATCGACAGCCGCTACGAGGAGTTTTTAGAAGCCAAAAAAGCTAGCAAAAGCGCGGATAAATAAACCCAAATTTGTGCCGAGCAAAGTTAAAAGGCGGGGTTTAAATTTACGCACGGACGAGCCCAAGAGATTCTGGCGTAAGCCGAGCGCAGATCGTAAATTTTAGATCGGTGTGGATTTTGCGTATTTAGCCGTGCCTCGTAGCAGGGTTAAAACTTAGGCCGTTAAGCCAAATTTGACGGCAAGCCGCCTCTAGTTGGCGCCCCCGCTACTTAAACCATGGAGTCAAATCTCCCGCGCCCAGCGGCAACCTTCGCCGTTTTAGACGCGCTTTGCTACGTTAAATTTTCCCCTGACGTTTTGCCTCCTTTTATCTATTTGCTTTGTAAATTTGAGTTTGAGTCTGATTTGCTTCGGTTGCTATCTACGTAAATCACCTGAGCCATGCCGCTTTCGGCTCTACCTATGGCGCTATTGATCCCGTCTCGTTTTTCCATTTCGTTTGCCCATTTTATGAAAGCCCTAATGTCTTTAAACGTAGCATTTTCATCGGGGCAATGCGGATTATAGAAATTTATTTCTTTGTCAAATTCTTCTATCATTTTCGGGTCTATCGGCTTTGGTTTGTATTGCAAAAGACCTTCATGATATAAGCACTCGGTACATAAGTGCTCATACTTCTTGTTTTTGCGTAACCTTGCTTCGCCTTCTTCGTCTATACCTTTATTCATTTTATAGATATAGTTTTCTTTATAATCAATCCATCCCTTGCGCTTTTTATAACACTCCTCATACGCCTTCTTTAGCTCCTCTTTCGTAGGTTGCCCTATAACGCCATGCTTTAAAAGAAGCTCTAGCATAGGTTCGTAGTTTGGGATGGTATCTAATAGGGCATAATGTGAGTACTCAAAAGGCGAACCATCGTCTCTTATACCTGGAAACGAGGAGGGTCTATCTCGAAGTTTGGGTTTATACCCGCTAGCAAGGGCAAGCTCAGCCATCTCTACATAGTTATGACTTACTATATATCCCATAGGGTCGTATGCGTCTTTTGATTCCGTATTAACTTGATAGTTGTCTTCAAATATTATCTTTACGTCGTCCCCGTCTATGATAAGCTTTTCGATGTTGTTATAAAACGGAGGATATATGTAGTACTGCACCGCCCTTACTTCATCAAATTTAACCCCGCTATCAAGCAAGAGCTTAGCGGTCTTTGTAGAGTTGTTTTCTATGGCGTAGGCTAGGGGCGAGAGTTTGTAGTTATCTTGCGCGTGAGCGTTTGCGCCCATATCTATAAGTCTTTTTGCTGTGACTTCGTCATCGTAAAAGCTAGCGTACATCAAAGGAGTAACGCCGTCTATTAGTGGAGAGTCTATGCTAATGTTATTATCTTGCATAAATTTTAAAATTTGATCCGTTTGCTTTGATTTTAAAAGCTTGCGGAAATTTTCCGCAAATGCGTCGTCCTTTATCTGCTTATCTATATCCCAGTATCTAAAAGCAAAATCGTCTATCTCCTCTTGCGTTACGTATTTGCTTAGCTCCGAACCGGGGATTATTTTAGTATCGGCGGTAACGACGAAACGAGTGGGCGAGCTAAATTTAGAAAACAGTCCGTACTTATCCGCCAAAAGATAAAGTCCTAAAAACAGCGCGGCGTATAAAATAGTTTTAAACATTTTCAGCAAGTCGTGCAAATTTGATCCTTTTGCTTTCTTAAATTTGCGAAATCTTAGCCAAATGGCGGTTAAATTTGAGTGAATTTGGGGGCGGGGATTTGAAAAATGCGGGGAAATTTAAATAAAGGCAAATTCGGCTAAATTAAAAGCCGAATTTAAACAATCGGCGCAGGTTAAATTTAACCCTCGCCGCGAGAAATTATCGGTACGAATTTACAACGCCCAAAGCCCGGCGCGCAAAAGCTAAATTTACCTAGTTAGCTTTAGCAGATATCCGTCCTGCGTCTTTTCTACCGAGTGCTTGTAGCTGCCGTCCAGATCGAAAACTACGCGGTAAAAGCTGCCGTGCGAGCCAAAAAGCGCCGTTTTAAACGCGCCGCAGTCTAGCTCGTATTTTTTCGTATATGAGTCCACGCTCGATGCAAAATCGATCACGACGCGCTTGCCGCCGCTAATAGAATAATCTTTGAGTTTGGCGTCCTTGGTCGCGATTTTGACTCGATCTTTACCGATCTCAAAGATCGTTTTTTTATATTTGATCTCTTTTAGCGCGGATTTGACTTCCGGCTCAAGAGGCTTGATTACTACGTCGTTTAGAGGCAAGCTCGTCATGTTGCGCTCGCTAGGCCTTGGCGCGACGTCTATCGCGGCTATCTTAGACTCTTCTTTAGTTACGGAAACGTCGGGCTTTTCTACGACGACGGGCACTGCGATCTTGCTTAGCAAAAACTCGTCTTGCCACGAGATGCTTTTGTTTACGTCGACGGTTTTTTCCTTGACGCTGCCGTCTACGCTTTTGTATTTTAGCGTGACGGAGATAAAGTTTCTAGCATCGGCGGGAAATTTAAAGCTCTGCTTCTCAAAAGGAGGCAAATTTTCTACGACGTTGGTGCTAGCCGTGTTCGCGTTTAGTTCGCTAGAGGGCGCGAAGGGATTTTCTCTGCCCAAAGCCAGCCCGCAGGCTAGCGCCAAAAGCCAAATTTTACCGATTTTCATAACTCCCCCGTTTTTAAATTTATAAAGTTAAATTTACCCGCCGCTGCTAGGCTCAAGCTCTTTTAACTCAAAATACGCCTTTTGCAGCTGGGCGTTTTGCGCTTTTAGCGTCTCGATATCCTCTTGCAAACGAGCGCGCTGATCTTGCAGGCTTAGCATCACGTCTAACGAGCGCTTGCCAAAAACTATGTTGCCGACGTAAACGCCAAAACAGACCACGCAAAACGCTATAAGCATAAATCTGAAAAAAAGCCTGAAATCAAACGGCTTTTTCTCGACGTATTCGTCTTGCGCCTCGTTCAAATTTCATGCCCCAAAAACTCGTCCGTCTCGCGCTCGATCTCGAGCAGGCGGTTATATTTGGCGTTGCGTTCGCTTCTTGAGGTCGCGCCCGTTTTGATTTGGCCCGTATTCATCGCGACGGCGAAGTCCGCGATAAAGCTATCCTCGCTCTCGCCGCTTCTGTGGCTCATCACGCAGCGGTAGCCTTTGCGCTGCGCTAGGCGGATCGTCTGCATAGTTTGGCTAACGGTGCCGATTTGATTTGGTTTTATTAGGATCGCGTTACCTACGCCTTTTTGGGTGCCTTCGCGCAAAATTTTCTCGTTCGTTACAAATAGATCGTCGCCCACGAGCTGCACTTTAGAGCCAAGCTTGCCAGTTAGCTTCGCCCAGCCCGCCCAGTCGTCCTCGCTTAGGCCGTCTTCGATCGAAAATATCGGATACTTCTCGCAAAGCTGCGCGTATCGCTCGATCAGCTCTTCGCTTGAAAATTCCTTGCCTTCTAGTTTATATTTGCCGTTTTCGTACAGCTCGCTAGCTGCGACGTCAAGGGCTAGTTTGATCTGCTCGCCTGCCTTGTAGCCCGCTTTTTCGATAGCTTGCATGATTAGTTTGATCGGCTCTTCGTTATCGTTTAAATTTGGCGCGAATCCGCCCTCGTCGCCCACTGCCGTGCTGTGGCCGGCCGCGTTTAGAAGGCCTTTTAGCGTGTGGTAAATCTCCGTCGCCGCTCGCAGCGCGTCGCTAAATTTATCAAAACCAAACGGCATAATCATAAATTCTTGAAAATCCACGCTGTTGTTCGCGTGCGCGCCGCCGTTAATGATATTAAACATCGGCACCGGCAGTACGCTAGCGTTCGCGCCGCCTAGATAGCGATACAAAGGCACGTCAAGGCTTTTAGCCGCCGCGCGCGCTACCGCCATAGATACGCCAAGCACCGCATTTGCGCCTAAATTTGAGTAGTTATCGGTGCCGTCAAGCTCGCGCATCTCATCGTCAAGCGCCTTTTGATCGAAGGCATCCAGCCCGATCACGGCTTCGGCGATCTGCGAATTTACGTTTTCTACCGCCTTTAGCACGCCCTTGCCGCAGTATCTTTCGTCCTTATCGCGAAGTTCCAGCGCCTCGCGTTTACCCGTGCTTGCGCCGCTTGGGACTATCGCGCTTGCCACGGTGCCGTCGCTCAGAGCTACGGTCACTTTCACGGTCGGGTTGCCGCGGCTGTCAAGCACTTCTATCGCGGTTACGTCTTCTATAAATACCATTATTTTATTCCTCCGTATTTTCTTCTATGCTTTCGCCGTCTTCGTCTTTGCCGCCCGAGCTGCTTATTAGCTTATCTATGCCGATCGAGCTTTTTATCGTGGCTACGATCTCGTCGGAGATCTCCGAATGCTCTTTGAGATAGGCTTTTGCGTTTTCGCGGCCTTGTCCGATTTTAGCGGCTTTGTAGCTAAACCACGCGCCGCTTTTGTCGATGATATCGAGCTTCACGC
>CAUQMF010000112.1:0-5922 GCA_963518965.1 uncultured Campylobacter sp. | reverse complement strand
GCCTGCGGAGCGAAAATTTTGCGAAATCTCGGAAAAGCGCTCGCGAGACGAGCCGACTAAAAAGGAGAAAGAGTGAAAAAAGCGGTTTGCATAATGAGCGGCGGCATGGACAGCACCCTCTGCGCCGTCCTAGCTAAACGCGCAGGCTACGAGATCATCGCGCTGCATTTTGACTACGGACAGCGCACGATGAAGCGAGAAAAGCTGGCGTTTGAGCGGATCTGCGAGCGTATCGGCGCGCTAAAAAAGGTAAATTTAGACGCTAGTTTCATAGCAAGCATCGGCGGCAACGCGCTAACGGACGAGAGCCTAGCCATCCGTAAAGACGGCGCCAAGCCCGACACCCCTAGCACCTACGTGCCGTTTCGCAACGGCATCTTTATCTCTATCGCCGCCGCGCTAGCCGAAAAAGAGGGCGCGCAGGCGCTATATATCGGCATCGTCGAGGAGGACGGATCGGGCTACCCCGACTGCACGGCAGACTTCATCGCCAAGATAGAAAGCGCCGTGAATGCCGGCACCTCAAAGGACTTTAGCCTGCAAATCGTCACGCCGCTGGTAAATTTAAACAAGGCTGACATCGTGCGCGAGTCGCTGGAAGCTGGCTCGCCGCTAGAGCTAACCTGGAGCTGCTACGAGCGCGAGGACGAGGCCTGCGGCGAATGCGACAGTTGCCGCCTAAGACTGCGAGGATTTGAGCTGGCGGGCGAAAAAGATAGGATAAAATACGTAAATTTGAAGTAAAATTTCTAAAAATCGGCGTGGCCCGTCCGCAAATTTAATGCGAAATAAATTTATCCACCAAAACGTAGCAACCGTTCTACTATCGTGTTTTGTTCGGTAAATTTGGTCGCGGCAGTGATTTTACGGATTTTGCATCGCGGCGGTAGTTTTACTGATTTTAGACGGTAAGTATTTGGCAATATCCGCTTTTAAGGACGGAAAACAAAAAATGCCTACTTTAAATTTCACTCGCATCTGCGCTACTGCACTAACCGATCATACAAAAGCGACCGCGGTATGCCTCGCAATGGAAGCACTATTTGGACGCTTTACTTAAAAACTCGCAAGGCAAGCTCTGCCGATTTACGCATTTTTCCGTCAAATTTATCGGTAAATTTGCGGCTAGTAAGCAAATGGTTTTTAAAGATTAGATCAAATTTGCGGCAGATGAAGGCGAAAATACGCGCTAAATTTGAGATTATTATAAGATTTCGCCGAACAAATCAGGCTCGGGCGCGGCCAAATTTAGCATCGCTTCAAGCTCCTCTTTTTGGCATTTAACGAGCACGTAGTGAAAATTTGAAAGATTTTTCAGCTCGGCAAGCTCCTTAAATCTCATCGTAGCCGCCGCACCTCCTACAAAATCATCCGGCACGCAGATCTCGATACCGCCGCTAAAATTTCGCTCTAAAAACGCTGCCTCCATATCAAAAAGCTCATCGTCGCACTCGGCGATAAAGGCCTGAGAGCTCGCGCCAAAAGGCACGACGCGAAAGTTTTTATTTATAAAAATAGGCTCAAAGTGCCCCAAATTTCGCGTGTCGCCGAGCTTAAAAGAAAAGCCCGCGCGGATCAGATACTTCAAAAGCCCGCAAAGATAGTGCGTGAAAACTTTAGGGAAATTTAAGTTTGGATAATAAACGCCCTCGCAAACGACGCTAGAGGCAAACAGCGAGCCGCCCTGCGCGCAAACCGCGTCCACGTCGCTAAAAACGGTGTCGTATAGCGGCGCGATCTTGGATAAAATTTTAAGATCGTCGGTGAAAAACAGATCCCCCGCGCCCGCTTTCATTATCTTTATAAAAAGTCGCGTCGCATCCTCTGGTAGCAAGCCGGCTGCGTTGCCTTCGGCGTTTTTGCCTAGGCTCATGCGCGCTAGCAAGGCTTTTTGCACGGGATTAACGGAGCAAAATTTGAGATTTTTGTAGCTGGTCTCAAAGCGCATTAGCCGCATCAGCGCGGCGCTCAGGCTATCGACCTTGATAAAAGCGACTTCGGGATCTACAACCTCGCATCTTTGCTCGACGAGCACGGCATAAGCGCCGTTTGCGACGGCCACGGCTATCTCGTCCGCGCCAGCGCCAAGCCCGATGTAGGCGTAGCCCTGGCGTACATTTTTACTCTCAAACGCAAAGCCCTCCACGGCGCTGACGCTCGGTTTATTTAGCGCTTCGCCGTTGATGAGGCGCCTTAGGTTTTCGATATTCACGCCGTTTTAGCCTACTTCCGAGCCGTTTTTGACCGCAGCCATAGGCGCGATGAGACACAGCGACCCGTCCTCGGCGCTAAGTATCATGCCCTCGGATATATGGCCGAAAATTTTAGCCGGTTTTAGGTTTGCCAGCACGCAGACCTGCTTGCCGACTAGATCCGCCGGAGCGTAAAATTTAGCTATGCCCGATAAAATTTGACGCGGCTGCTCTTCGCCAAGATCGATCTTAAATTTAAGCAACTTCTCGCTGCCTTCGATATTTGAGCACTCAAGCACGGTGCCTACTTTTATGACGCATTTTTTAAAGTCGTCGATTTTTATTTTCGCGTCCGATTTTTCTTGCGGCGCGGCGGCGGTTTTGGCTGGTTCGCTTACGCTTGGCACCGCAGTCGCCATCAGTTCTTTTTCTATTTTTGGGAAAAGCGGCTGCGTTTTTTGCGCTTTAAAGTCCAAAATTTCGTTGTTTAGGATGATTTTTTCGTAAGTCACCGTTGAGATCTCAAAGCCAAGCGTCTGCGCGATCTTTTCGCAGGTTCTTGGCATCGCGGGACTTAACAAGACGGCCACGCGAGCTAACAGGTTTGCGCATAGCGATACGAGCGCGTTTGCTTCGTCTTTTTTACCGTTTTTCATTAGATTCCACGGCTCAAATTTAGCTATCGAAGCGTTTGCGAGCGTTAGCGCCTTAAAGAGCTCCTCGAGGTAGCGGTTCGTGGCGAAACTCTCTAAATTTTTGATAGCGTTTTGAAGGTATTCGTTGCCGCTATCCAAAACCTCGCCGTAAAATTTGCGTAAATTTTCGCCCTTTATCTCAAAGCCCGAGTATTTTTCGCTCATACCGACTATACGGCTCAAAAGATTGCCCAGATCGTTACTAAGCTCGGAGTTTATGCGCTCGATCATCGCTTTTTGCGAGAAGTCTCCGTCTTGTCCAAACGGCACTTCGCGTAGCATAAAGTAGCGGAAATTTTCCAGTCCGTACGCGTCTGCGACCTCGCTTGGGTTGATGACGTTGCCCTTGCTTTTGCTCATCTTTTCGCCGTCTCTCGTCCACCAGCCGTGAGCTGCGATGCAGCGAGGTAGCGGCAGATCAAGACTCATCAAAAACGCCGGCCAGTACACCGCATGAAAGCGCAAAATGTCCTTACCTACGACATGCGTAGCACCCTTCCAGTAGTTCATCTTATCATCGCCGCGCGTGTAGCCAAGCGTACTAAGGTAGTTTATGAGCGCGTCCAGCCAGACGTACATCACGTGTCTTGGCTCGTTTAGGTTCGCAGGCAGTTTTATACCCCACTCAAAGCTCGTGCGCGTGATCGAGAGGTCGCGCAGGCCGCCTTTTACGAAGCTCACGACCTCGTTTTTCTTGCCGCGCGGCACGATACAGTCCTCGTTCTCCTCGTACCACTTTAGCAGCGCGTCTTGGTATTTTGATAGCTTGAAAAAATAGCTCTCCTCTTTGACCAAATTTGTCGGTCTGCCGCAGTCTGGACACCTCTCATCCTCCAAAAGCTGAGTCTGCGTAAAAAAGCTCTCGCAGCTAACACAGTAGTACCCCTCGTACTCGCCCTTGTAGATGTCGCCTTTTTGATACATTTTTTCGAATGCATTTTGCACGGTGAGCTTGTGATAGTCGTCGGTCGTGCGGATAAAATGATCGTAGCTGATCTCAAATTTATCCCACAGCTCCCTAAATTTCGCGCTTATCTCATCGGCGTAGGCTTGGGGCGTGTAGCCCTTTTTTGCGGCGGCTTGCTCGATCTTTTGCCCGTGCTCGTCGGTACCGGTCATAAAGTACGTATCATCGCCCTTTAGCCTCGCAAATCTCGCTACAGTATCTGCTATCACGGTCGTGTATGCATGTCCGATGTGCGGCACGTCGTTTACGTAATAAATCGGAGTCGTAATATAAGTCGTGTTCATATCTTTCCTTTTTAAATTTAAAAATCAAATCCGCCGCCGTCGCCTTTGGACATCGAGCTATATACGGCATCTACATAGTTTTTGCGGGTTTTGCACTCAAACATCGCCTCGCAGATAAAGCACGAGTTTAGCCCCTTTTCGCGCTGGCAAGCTTGTAAAATTTCTCTTTGGCGATCAAGCTCCAGCTCAAATTCGTCCTTCTGAGCTACGTCATGCTCCGCGACATGCTCGCTCATTTCGCGCTTCCGTAAAATTTATGCAGCAAATTTATCTCGTCTTTAGAGCCGAAAAAGCAAGGCGTGGTTTGATGGATTTTTTCCACTTTCATATCAAAAAGCGTTGCCGAGTATCCGTCGCTAGTCGCGCCGCCCGCGCGCTCGTAGATGAAGGCAAACGGCAGCACCTCAAACAGCGCTCTTAGCTTGCCGTTTGGCGCATCCGTCGTGGCAGGATAGCTAAAAAGCCCGCCGCCTTTTAGCAAAATTTGATGTAGGTCGCTCACCATGGCGCCCGAATATCTGAGGCGATACCCCTGTAAAAAGAGCTCGCGGATAAATTTAGCGTGAGTTTCGCTCCAACCTTTTTGCGTAGCGCCGGTGGCGTTTAGTTTGCCTTTTTGAGCTAGAGCGAGGTATCTGATAAACCTAAACTCGCCGTCTTTATCCAAGCGAAAAAACGCCGGCGCGGTTCTATCCGTACAAAGCACGAGCTCAAGGCGCGGGCCGTAGATGATATAGGCTGCGGCTTTTAGATTTTGCGGCGTTAGTTCGTTTTCGTAAATGCCAAAAATCGAGCCTATAGAAAAATTTACGTCCACTAGGCTAGAGCCATCTAGCGGATCGTAGGCGACGATAAATTTCGCGTCCTCGTTTAGAGACAGCATATCCTCTTTTTCTTCGCTAACGAGAGCTTTTACGCAGGCTAAATTTGCAAACTCGGCCGTAATGATCTCGTCGCTTCTCACGTCTAGCTTTAGCTGCGTGTCGCCCGTGGCGTTGGCATGATCGGTGTAGCCTAGGTCGGCGTACTTTATCTCTTCGCCGATTTTTACGGCGATCTTTTTAATCGTTTCAAAAATTTCGTTCATTTTAAAACCTTTGCGTTTTTTAGTATCCACTCGCAGATAGCCTGCGTGTCGTCTAGATCGAAGTTTGGCTTATCGATCTCGTAGTCTTTTTTATAACTTGCGATCGCGTTTGAAAAGCTAAGATAATCCTCGTTTATCTCGCCCTTAAACACGCTGATGCGCGGCAGCGGCAGGGTCTTTAGACCCTCTACTAACAGCAAATCAAACTCGCCTGCCATCGCTACGACGTCCTCTACGCTCTTGCTCTCCTGCGAGAAAAAGGTCGTGCGCGTCGGACTCATAACCGCGACCTCGGCGCCTATTTGGCTAAATTTATAGCTATCCTTGCCCTCGACGTCAAATCTAGCTTTATCGCCCGGGTCGTGCTTGATGATCACGACTTTTAGCCCGTCATCTATAAATTTTTTGGCGACCTTTAAAATAAGCGTAGTTTTACCGCTGTTTGAAGGCCCCGAAAAAGCCATTGCCGCTTTCTTCATTTTTCTCCGAATTTTCAAAATTTACGCCGATTATAGCAAATTTAGGCTTTTTAAAAGCAAAATTTATCTAAAATAGCGCCAAATTTAAAGAGGTTTTAAAATGAAAAAGAGCGTATTTTTCTTAAGTTTTATTTTGGCGTTAGTCGGTTGCGCGGATAAAAAATATATCCACGAACCGCTAAAAAACGAGCTTTTAGCTTATACGAGCAAGTCTGAGA
>CAUQMF010000111.1:0-5956 GCA_963518965.1 uncultured Campylobacter sp. | reverse complement strand
ATATATGTCCTCATTAAAAATATACACATAATAATACTTACCTGCAAATATATAAGCCCCACTACTTATAAAATAATTCGGATACAGTGGTTTATCGATTATTATAATAGGAAATACTCTAAAATATTTTAATTTTCCATTTAAAAATATATAAAAGGAGAGTTTAAAAAAAAATATTTGATAAGCGTGACATAGACAAAAATAAAATGAAATACCAACCATAACTAATAGTCCACAAAATAAACATTGCAAGCCAAAATATTTTATCGCTGCTAGCTAGCTTAGATGAACCTCTCCAAAACGGTTTTTCGATAATTTCTTCCAAATCCTCATTCGACGATACTCTCATTAGCTCGCCATCCTTATAAAAATTAACGGAGCTATTCATAAAATGTATTTCGTATCTATGTCTAATTACGCAGTAGTAATACGACAAAAGAAAATTAGAAAATAAGAATAATACAAACATCAGCATCTCGTCAAGGCCAATATCATTTGAGATATTTTCATCAAATCGGCAATAAACATAAACTGCGATCATAAAACTTGATAAATATGAGCATAGTTCTAAATTCGTAGAGATAAACCTCTCGTAGCTTTTGATAACCAGCGGCTCTTTGTCGTAATCCCTCGCAAATTTATTTGAGCCGGGATTCGTCAAATTTGGATTGTGAGGATTGCCGGTTAAATTTTGCGTCTGATTATCTGCTGCGTTCAAATTTACTCCTTTTTTGCATCCTTGGCTTTTCTGGTATAAATTTTAAATAATCTCTCATAAGCTTTATCAAGCTCATGCTTTGCTTTAGCCACTCTACTGTTCACATCGTTACTCATTGTTAGTCCTTTCTATTAAAAATAAACTTTATCTATCTCATCGATATTTACGCCGTGTTTGGATAAAAAGTATCCTTTTACTTCCCTATACGTATCTTTATCAACTATCGTGATCGTAAAGTAATTGCCGTGCGGCACGCCCCAAAAGCTGCCGGGTTTATTGTGCGGCTCATCTATACAAATAACTAAAAAAGATGAAAATTTTGCATTCTTGCCGCCTAAGATAAGGCAGAAGAAAAATTTAGTGAGAAAAATCCCCAAAAGATTAAATACCGCAAAGCAAAGAGCAAGGCGCGTAACATACGAAGATAACGTAAAGATGTAGATGAGGTAAAAAGCCATAGGCGCTATAGCAAACCAAAATAGCCAGTTCCTAGGTTTTTTGCTAATCGTAAAAAACGGCTTATAAATAAATTTCCTTAAGTCGTCGCATTTTGATACGAAAACTCTTTTGCCTTTTTCGTAAAATTCTATACTACTATTTTTTATCTTTAAGACAGGTCGCTCTTTTTTATATCTATAAAATTCGCCTAATGCAAAAAACAGTATAAATAAAAGCATATATATACATCCCGTAACAATCCCTATGTCGTCAGCGTAATTATTGTTGTCGCATACGAATAAAGTAACAATTGCTCCGATTATAAACGGCGAAATCGATAATAAAACCTGATACGCTTCCTCGTAGTTTTTGAGAATTATCGGCTCTTTGTCGTAATCCCTCAAAAATTTGCCCGAGCCGGGATTCGTCAAATTTGGATTTTGAAGATTGTAGTTTAAATTTTGCGTCTGATTATCTGCTGCGTTCAAATTTACTCCTTTAAATCATTGCTTCTTTAGCGTTTTGTCAATCGTTTTAGCGCATAAAACCCAAAAAATTATCGCTTTTTGCTGGTCGCGGGGCTTACTGGCAATTCATCGCCGCTTTGCCCGCTCAAATCTATCCTCAAAGCGGACTTAAATTTAGCTTAGCGATCTAAATTTAGCATTAATTTAGCGTCATAAGACCGTTTAAATTCGCTACCCGCAAGGCCTTAAATTTAAAGCTTTGATTTTAGTACCGAGCCGCGCCGCTGACTTTAATCAAAAAGACTCAAATTTGCCGTCAGGTAAATCGTAAATTTAACCGCAGAGCCGAGCGGTCAAATTTAGCCCAGCAGCAGCTCAAATTTGACGCGCAGAGCAAGCGAGCTCCGGCTTAAATTTGCCGCACTTATTTTGCTCAAATTCGGCGTCAAATTTAACGCCGTGCTTAGCTCAAATTCACCTAAAACAGCCCCTTGAGAAGCCCTTTTATCGCATCTTTTTTTGCATCGCCAGTTGTGCCGTTTTCGTCGTCCTTGCCGAATTTCTTATCCAAAAATCTATCCAGCTCTTTGATCGCCTTGCCCTTTAGGTAGTCCGAGCCGATCGTGTATTTTGGGTTATCGCTAGTGCCCGTGACCGTGATGTCGATGTCGGTTTTTTCGTAGTTCATTTTTATCGGCACGTTTACGGCCTTGGTCGCCATGTTGTATTTGCCGCTGGTTACCGAGACGCGGCTTCTAGTCGCGTTCATATCGGCATTAAAGTCGATGAAGTTTTTGTTTATCGTGCCTTTTATTTTGCTGTTTTTATAGATTTCGCTCGTGATGTCGCGCCCTGTGAATGTCCTTACCTGCTCGGTAAAATCGGTCTTTGCAAGCTTACCGTCATTTACCGTGACGTCAAATTTACCTTTTTGCGAGACGAGGTTGTAGTCCATCGTCATATCGCCGGTGCCGTCGTATACGTGCGAGAGACCCAAAAAGTCCGTGAGGCCTTTGGCGGTGAAGCTTTTTAAATTTGCGTTTAGGATATCGTCTTTTAAGACTGCTTTAAGATCGCCGTTAAAGAGCCGCGAATTTACGTTCGCGCTTAGCTTTTCGCCCGTTTTCGTCGCGTCGCCGATAACTAGCAAAGGCCCGTAAAGCGGTCGCCCGACCAAAAACTCGATCTCTTTTAGCTCTTTTATGTTAAGCTCAAAGTCCGCCTTCGCCGAACCGCTTTCAAGCTCGTAGTCGCCTTTTAGATTTTTTAGTGCGATTAGGTTCTTGTTCGCGTTTGAGACGAGGTTTGCTACCGCGTCAAATTTAGCCTTGCCGCCGTTTATAGCGACGTCTGCGTTAGCGTCAAATTTTGTGCCGTTTGGGAAGCGTTTATCCAGCTCCTTTGCTACGACGGTGCTGTTTACGATACCGTTTTTGACGTTAAATTTAGCCGTACCGCTGAGATTTTTCGGATCCAGTCCGCTTAGATTTACGGATCCGTCGATCACGGCGTCGGCGTAGTTTGGCAGCGCGGCCAGCGTAAATGCGTCTTTGAGCGAAAGCGCGCTTAAATTTGCCGTAAGTTTTTCATTTTTGAGGATCGCATCGATCTTACCGCCTAGCGCGTTTGCGTTTAGATCTAGCTCGCTAAGCGCGCCCTTTGCGAGCTTTGCCGCGCCTTTGACGTCTACTTTGCCAGATAGTTTTTTGCCGATAAGCTCTTCAAATTTGCCCAGATCATCGATGCCCGCGTCAAATTTGACGTCCGCGTTTTTGTCGTCCAGTCCGTAAACGCCGCTTAGGCTCTTTAGTTTTAGAAGCTCGGAGTTTAGCGAGGCGTTAAATTTGGCTTTCGAGCTTGCCACGTCGGCGTTTGCGTTTAGTTCAAAGGCTAGAGGTTTGCTTAAATTTATCTCCTTTGCGACCTGTTTTAGCTCGGCCGGATTTAGCCGCGCGTTTTTGGTGGCTAGCTTAACCGAGCCCGAGATATTTTGCGTGTTGTGCACGTCGTTTAGCACCGCTTCGCCACTGATCGTTCCGCCGACAAACGCAGGGAAAGCGGCGATTTTAACGAGTTCGTCAAGCTTTAGCGAGCTGATTTTGGCTATGAGTTTGCCGCCGTTTAGCACCGCATCGACGTTACCGCCAAATCCCTCGATCTTAACGTCGAAGTTTTTTAGCTCGCCGGCGGTGGCGATGACGTTGCCGTTTGCTTTAAACGCGCCGCTAAGCTTTTGCTTGATGACGGGCTCAAATTTAGCCAGATCGTCCACGATGAGTTTGACGTCGCTGCTTAGGGTGTTTGAGTTTGGATCATAGATCGTCTTGTCGCTGCCGATCGTCGCTAGTGGCGTGATCAGCGCGCTTTTGGCGTTTATGATACCGTCTTTAACTTCGGCTAGGATTTTGCCATTTGCGGCGAAATTTGACGGCAGAGTGACGTTAAAATCCTTTGCGATGAGCGCATTGTCGGTTTTGACGTCCAAGATATCGATATTTGCGGTGCCGTTTGGCTTGCCGCCGCTTTCTACTATATTTGCTACGGCGGAGATTTTACCGTGCACATAGATAGGCTGGCCGGCTAGCGCTAGAGCTTTTTCGACCTGTAAATTTTTAGCGTCGAGCTTTAAAGAAAGCGGCTTGTAGTCCTTTAAATTTGCGTCGAAGCTGACGTTTGAGCCTAGCATCTGGCCTACTCCGCTAGCGGTGAAATCGCTAAATTTGCCCTTTGCGATGCCTGAGATTTTCATGGCTTCGTTTAGCTTGACGCCCAGGCTTTTTAGATCGCTAACGGCGACGTCGTATTTTAGATCGAGGCTTTGAGAGAAAATCGAAAGCCCGCCGTTTACGTTAGCCGCAATCTCGCCGTTTACGTTCGCTACGATATCTACGCTCGTCGGACGGATCTGAAATTTGTCAAATTTGACGTCAAATCCGCTTTTTTCTTTAATCAAATTTTGGGCATACGGCTCAACCAAGCCGTTACCAAAATCCGTAAAGGCCGCAACGTAAGCCGCGATAAGCAAAGCAAAAACCAGTCCGAGCAGAGCGCCTAAAATTTTCATCGTCTATCCTTTTAGATTTAGTTTAATTTTATTATGAAACTTGAGCCGATTATACTAAGACTTGTTAAGAATTTTAGCTAAATCATTGACAAATTCTAAAAATTTGACTATAATTTCATCACTCAAAACAAAAGAGTGCTAAAAAAGTAAAAATCAAACCATAAAGGATGAATCATGAATTTTCAACCGTTAGGCAAACGAGTCTTAGTCGAGCGTCTTGAGGACGTCAAAACGACCGCTTCGGGCATCATTATACCCGATAATGCAAAAGAAAAACCTTTAAGCGGCAAGGTTTTGGCGGTATCAAGCGAGGTAGAAGGCGTAAGCGTGGGCGATAGCGTAGTTTTCGCAAAATACGGCGGCACCGAGGTCGTGCTTGATGGTAAAACATATTTGGTTCTAAAAATCGAAGATGTTTTAGGCGTTTTAAAATAATCTAAATTTAAAGGAATAAAGATGGCAAAAGAGATATTTTTTTCAGACGAGGCTAGAAATAGACTATATGAAGGCGTTAGAAAACTAAACGACGCGGTAAAAGTAACGATGGGGCCTCGCGGTAGAAACGTGCTAGTGCAAAAGAGCTTCGGTGCTCCTGCGATCACCAAAGACGGCGTGAGCGTAGCTAAAGAGGTCGAGCTAAAAGATGCTCTAGAAAACATGGGCGCAGGCCTAGTAAAAGAGGTTGCTAGCAAAACAAACGACGAAGCGGGAGACGGTACGACTACGGCTACGGTTTTGGCGCACTCTATCTTTAAAGAGGGTTTAAGAAACATCACCGCAGGCGCAAATCCGGTCGAGGTAAAACGCGGTATGGATAAAGAGGCCGCAGCTATAATCGCCGAGCTAAAAAACCTATCGCGCAAAGTAACCGATAAAAAAGAGATCGCACAAGTAGCGACTATCTCGGCAAACTCAGACTCTGCTATCGGCGGACTGATCGCTGACGCGATGGAAAAAGTCGGCAAAGACGGCGTAATAACCGTAGAGGAAGCAAAATCAATCCACGACGAGCTAAACGTGGTTGAGGGTATGCAGTTTGACCGCGGATATCTAAGCCCGTACTTCATCACAAACGCCGAAAAGATGCAGGTCGAGCTAAGCAATCCGTTTATCTTGCTGTTTGACAAGAAGATTACAAATTTAAAAGATTTGCTACCTGTGCTCGAGCAGATCCAAAAAACAGGCAAACCGCTACTAATCATCGCTGAAGATATCGAGGGCGAGGCACTTGCGACGCTCGTAGTAAACAAGCTTCGCGGTGTACTAAAT
>CAUQMF010000110.1:0-6095 GCA_963518965.1 uncultured Campylobacter sp. | reverse complement strand
CTGCGATACTTACGACTTTTACGCGCGTAAACTGTCTTCTAAAACCGCGTTTTAGTTTTGAGTCTTTGCGTCTGCGTTTTTTGTAAATAACGACTTTTTTATCCTTGCCCTCGTTTACGACTTCAAGAACGACTTTCGCACCCTTTACGAACGGTGCGCCTACCTTTACTTCACCGTCGTTTACGCACAAAACGTCCGTAATCTCGACTGATGATTTTGCTTCAGCACTGAAATGGTCAAGCTTAAGATATTCGCCTTCGCTGACGCGATACTGCTTGCCGCCGTGCCTAAATATAGCGTATTTTGACATACTCTACCTTTCTAAATTTGGTAAGACCAAAAAGCGCTTTTGGATTTCAAAAGACTTGGGGAGCTTTGTTGGTTGTAAGAGACGGATGATACCTAAAAATTTATAAATTTTGGTTTAATGTCCTAGCTTTTAAAATTTCGTCCGCCAGGTTTTTAGGTCACGCGCAAGAGCAAAAATCCTCCTTAAACTTTCCGTCGTAGCGTAAAATTTAACCTCCTTTTGGGTATAATCGCCCAAATTTAAGCAAATTTGAGCCAAAACGCTCGGCAAGATAAATTTAGGACGAAAATGGCAGGCGAAGACCAAGAAAAAACCGAAGAACCCACCTCCAAAAAGATCGAAGACGCGCGCAAGGACGGCAACGTCCCCAAAAGCCAAGACCTCGCGGGCTTCGTCACGCTCGCGGTTGCGATCTTCGTCGTAGTGGCGCTTCTTGGCTTCATCGGCGATCAGTTTTTCACGCTGTATAACTACTATCAGAGCCTAATCGGTCAGGAGTTTACGCGCAAACTACTATTTAGCGTCGCGATCACGACGATATTTCGCACGCTGCTCATCATCCTACCTATCGCCGTTTGCATCGCGATCGCGGGCGTCGTCGCTAATCTCATGCAGTTTGGATTTATATTTACCACAAAGCCTTTGGAGCCGAATTTAAACAAAATCAACCCGCTAAAAGGACTCAAAAATCTCTTTTCTCTTAAAAAACTGATAGATGGCATCAAAATGGTACTCAAGGTCACGGCGGTTTTTACGGTCGGATTTTTGATGTTTTTAAGCTTCATCAAAGAGCTGCCGCATACGCTGTTTTTCTCGATGGCAGCGCAGCTAGCGTGGCTAAAAGAAAAAATGCTGATTTTAGCCGCCGTGATGCTCATCGTGATGTTTATCATCGGGCTTCTTGACGTGCTGATCGTGCGTTTTCAGTATTTTCGCGACCTAAGAATGAGCAAGCAGGAGATCAAGGATGAGTACAAACAGATGGAGGGCGACCCGCAGGTAAAAGGACGCATCCGTCAGCTGCAAATGCGAGCCGCGCGCAACAGAATGATGCAAAATATCCCGCAAGCAGACGTCATCATCACCAACCCGACCCACTACGCCGTCGCCCTTCGCTACGATAAAACAAAGGAAAAAGCGCCGGTGATACTAGCTAAGGGCGTGGATTTTCTAGCGCTTCGCATCAAGCAAATCGGAGTGCAAAACAACGTCAAAATCGTCGAAAATCCGCCGCTAGCGCGCGAGCTATACAAGATGTGCGAGGTAAACGATATGATACCTGCAGAGCTCTTTCGTGCCGTCGCCGAGGTGCTAAGCTTCGTCTACATGAGCGACAAACGAAAATTCGGCGATAGATTGAAGTGAAATTTAAATTTAACTTTTTAGCTCTAAATTTAAAGCCAAATTCGGAGTCAAATTTGCGCCGCTCAAATTTGAATAAATTTTAGAATTCTATCCGCCGAGACCCGAATCTTTAAAATGTTAAATTTGGTTTTATTAAATTTAGCACTGTGTGCCAAATTTAATCTTTCTTGTTAAGGGGGAAGGGGCTTGAATTACGAAGTCGCTCCCTTCCCCCTTAATGATCCCCCCAACCCCTACGACGTGAGATGTTGCTGCACTGCGTGCGGATTGAATTTGGCACACCGCGCCACAGATTTTTTAGTTTAATATTTTTGTGGTGCGGGTCTCGGCGACTCAAATTTATAAATTTAATGTCAAATTTGAACGTAAAAAAGTTAAGGCGCAGTATTTTTGTTCTAGACGAGGCGCTTTTAAATTTGGCGACGGGAGTTACCTTGTCGGTAATGACCGAGCCAAATTTAAAAGTAACGAAGTATAGGACAAAAAGACAAGCCGCAAAGGCAGCTTGTCTAAAAGTAAGATTATTTAATAAATCCGTAAAGGTTAGCCAACACCCAACCCACCGCACACGAGCTAAACACGCCGATAAGACCCGGGATGATGAAGCTATGGTTGATGACGTATTTACCGATGTGCGTAGTACCCGAGCGGTCAAACTGGATCGCCGCAAGGTCGCTCGGATAAGTAGGAAGGATAAAGTATCCGTAGCAAGCCGTAGCAAACGCGACGATGATGCCTGGATCCACGCCGATCTGAACGGCAAGCGGTACAAACGTCGCGGCGGCGGCGGCTTGAGAGTTTAGGAACTTAGAAATCAGCATACCTACGACGATATACATCCACGGATAAGCCTTCATCACCTCTCCTAACGAGCCTTTTAGCATCTCGATATGAGAGTGGAACATCGTATCTGCCATCCAGCTAATGCCGTAGATCGCGACAAGCGCAACCATACCGCTGTGGAAAATCTCGTTTTGAGCGATCTTAGCAGCCTTGATGCCTGAGTAGATCATCATGATTGATGCGGCTAATAGCATGAAAATTTGGATCGTATCAACCATGCCTAGAGGCGCGGTTTTTTTCATAGTATCTTTTACTACGATGCTAGCGTTTGCGACGGTTTCGGTTTTACCCTCTTTAGTAATAACTACGTTGCCGTCTTGAAGCACGATGGTTTGAGTTACTTTTTTGTCTTTATCTAGGACTTCTACGTTCGTAAATTTAGTAGCGTCTTTTACTTTATTATCTTTTACGTTTGAGACGATTTTGCTATCGGTTACGGTAGATACGACTTGGCCGTCTTTTACGGTGATGTTTTTAACTACTTTTTTATCTACTACGATTTCGATAGATTTACCCGGGACGTCGCTAGTCCAGCTAGGGCGAAGTTGTTTATAGTAGCCTAGAACCGCCACGATAGCGATGGTAGCTAGGAATATCCACATTATATTCCATTGCTTTTTAGGCAGATGAACGCCAACTAGCGATTTAGAATCGTCAGAGCCGTAGATGTATTTTCTTTGCTCCGGATCTTTAATTTTTTCTTGAAATTCAGGGTCTTTATCGAGGTCTTTTCCTCTAAATACGGAAAAAGTACCGATGCAAAGCACGCCTATGAAAGTAGCCGGAATCGTAACTTTAAGCAAATCTACATAGCTAGTAAAGCCGTCGATATGAACGGTGCCCGTGCCTAGCAAAACCGCGACCATAGATACGCCCGCAACCGAAACCGGGCTAGCGATGATAGCTAGCTGAGACGAGATCGTGGTAGCAGCTAGCGGTCTTTCCGGACGGATACCGCTTTTCATCGATACATCGTAAATGATCGGTAGCAGCGTATAAACCGTGTGTCCGGTACCGCATAGAACCGTTAGCGTCCAGCCGCAAACCGGAGCTAGATAACAAACTAACTTGGGATGCTTTCTAAGCGCTTTTTCCGCAATTTGAAGCATAACGTCAAGACCGCCCGCGGCTTGCAAAGTAGCGCTTGCTACGACGACGGCTAGGATCGTAAGGATAACGTCGATAGCGGGTTTGCCCGGCTTCATATCAAATGCAAATACCAAGATAACAAGACCGATGCCTCCTAGTACACCCAGCGCCATACCGCCTTTTTTAGCGCCGTAGAACAGACATCCGAGTACGACTATTAGTTGGAGAGTGAACTGCGTGCTTTCACTCAAACTGGTTAGAAATTCCATTTTTTCTCCTTTTAGGAAATTACGGTGCGATTATATAAATATTAAAATTAAATACTAATAAAAAAATTAAAAATACATTCGTATATATTAATCTAGCGTTTAATAATAAATTTTATCCATTCCATAAATTTAAAAGTTAAATGCCCTTTTTAAATGCGTTTAAAAGAAAAATTTGTATATAATTCTAAGATAAAAAATTAATAATTATACTTAAGGAGCAAACGTGCAAATTCCTATTCGCTACGGCAAAGATGATATCATCGACCTAAGCGTTCCGGGAAAAAATTTACTGGGAGTTTTTAACCCCAACCCCGTGGCTAAATTTGACGAAACGGCGCTCATCGCAAAGGCTCTGGCAAATCCGATAAATCAAAAAAGCTTTGACGAGTTTATAGCAGGCGACGAAAAGATCGTAATTATCGTAAACGACGGCACTAGACCTACGCCGACGGCCAAAGTTTTAAAGCAAATTTACCCGAAAATCCGCGAGAAAAATAAAACCTTCATCATTGCCACGGGCTGCCACAGAGAGGGCACGCTAGAAGAGTACGAGATGATCTTCGGCAAAGAAATTTACGCGGAGATTAAAGCCAAAGGCGAAGTATGCGACCACGACTCGAAAAAAGACGAGATGAGCTATCTAGGCGAGTCCAAAAACGGTACGCAGATGTATCTAAACAAAATCGTAGCGGAAGCAAAAAAAGTGATCGTCATAGGCTCGGTCGAGCCGCACTATTTTGCGGGCTACACGGGCGGACGAAAGGCGTTTTTACCAGGAGTCGCCAAATACGAAACCATCGAGCAAAACCACAAACTAGCCCTTAGCGCCGACGCTCAGGCGCTGCGTTTAGAAGGCAATCCCGTGCATGAAGATATGATAGACGCGATGAAAGTTCTAGCTCACATCGACGTTTTTTCGATCCAGACGGTGCTTGACAGCGAACACGGCGTATATTACGCAAGCGCCGGCGATCTAAACGACAGCTTTTACGACTGCGTGAAAAAGGCCGACGAGGTCTTTTGCGTAAATCTCCCGCGCAAGGCAGATATCGTGATCTCGGTCGCGCCCTATCCGATGGACGTCGATCTTTATCAGGCGCAAAAAGCCCTAGACAACGGCAAACTAGCGCTCGCACAGGAAGGAATTTTAATAATGGTCGCAAAGTGCCGCACCGGCATCGGACCAAAGCCGTTTTTTAACCTAATGGCGTCCGCACCGACTCCGCAAGAGGTGCTGGAAAAAATTTCAAACGAATTTCACCTAGGCTATCACAAGGCCGCTAAAATGGCCGAAATCTCGCTCTGGGCGCAGACCTGGGCGGTGAGCGAGCTTAGCGACGATGAGATGCGAGCCGTTCACCTAAAACCATATCATGATTTGCAAAAGGCCCTAGACGACGCGCTCGCGCAAAAAGGCGCGGACGCTGGGATCATCATCTTGCCGTTTGGCTCGATGACTGTGCCTAAGGTTTAAGCTTGGCGAAATTTCTTTACTACGACGCGAGTGCGGGCATCAGCGGCGATATGAATTTAGGCGCGCTGGTGGATCTGGGCGCGGATTTTAGCTATCTTTGCGCCCAGCTTGCTAAGCTAAATTTAGCTAGCGAGTTTTACCTACGCAAGCGCAAAGTGCTAAAATGCGGTATCTCCGCAACCAAAATAGACGTCATTTGCGCGACAAATCGGGATCAAATTCCGCTTGGCCTCTCGGGTGCTAAATTTAGCTCGCGTCAAAATTTAAACGGCAAAATTTATAGCACCCAATTTGGAGCGGATAAGCCCGCCCAAAACCGACCGCATCCGCGAAATTTCGCGCAAATTTTAGAGCTTATCGAGAGTTCTAGCCTAAGCGCTTTCGTAGAAAAAACGGCAAGCGAAATTTTTAGCGTTATCGCGCGAGCTGAGGCCAAAATCCACGGCACTAGCGTAGAGCAAGTACATTTTCACGAAGTAGGCGCCGCTGACAGCATCGCAGACGTGGTGGGCGCAGCTATTTGCTTAGAGGCTTTGGGAGCGCCGCAAATTTTTGTTTCACCTATCGAGCTTGGCGGCGGTTTTGCGCATTGCGCTCACGGCAGGCTGGCCGTACCCGCGCCTGCGGTTTGCGAAATTTTAAAAGGCGCGCAAGTAAGCTTAGGGCGGGCCGATTTCGAGACGACTACGCCAACGGGAGCAGCGATTTTAAAGGCCTGCGCGCTAAATTTAAGAGAGCAAGACCG
>CAUQMF010000109.1:0-6236 GCA_963518965.1 uncultured Campylobacter sp. | reverse complement strand
CGTAAGAGGCGTGCGAATAGGCAAACAAATCGTGCTGGATATAAACGCCGCAAGCAAAGACGAAGCGCGCAAGGAGCTCACCAAAATGTGCGAGGAACTACTCGCAAACACCGTCATCGAGGACTACGAGATAAATTTGAACGATAAATGCGAGAGCGCAAAATGAAAGTCGCCATCGTTTTGTTTCCAGGTACGAACTGCGAGCAAGATACGAAGTACGCTTTTGAGCTTTTGGGGTGCCAGACGCAGATAATCTGGCACAAAGAAAGCGAGATAAATGCCGATCTAATCGTGCTTCCGGGCGGATTTAGCTACGGCGACTACCTACGCACGGCGGCTATCGCTAAATTTAGCCCCGCAATGAGCGCAGTCGTAAAACACGCCCAAAAAGGCGGATACGTGCTTGGCATTTGCAACGGATTTCAGATGCTGTGCGAGCTAAAACTACTCGCGGGCGCGATGAGACGAAACGAAAATTTAAGCTTCATCTCAAAATATCACCACCTAAAAGTGATCTCAAACGCAAATAAATTTCTCTCAAATTTAAGCGTCGGCGAGATCGTAAACATCCCGGTCGCTCACGGCGAGGGTAACTTTTACGCGGATGAAGCGACGTTAAAAGGTCTCTACGACAACGATCAGGTACTGCTAAAATACTGTGACGCAAACGGCGCCGCGCTAAATCCAAACGGCTCGGTCGACGAGGTAGCGGGAATTTGCGATAAGAGCAAAAAGATATTTGGCCTCATGCCTCACCCGGAGCGCGCCTGCGAGAAGTTTTTAGGCACGGATGACGGACTAAAGATGCTAAAAGGGCTAGTTTGCTAAAGCCCTTTTTAGCCTTTTTTACTATATTTGTTTTAGTTAGCGGAGCCACCGAGCCTAGCGTATTTGATATGATGGGCGACGAGCAAAGTCAAAAAGTGATCAAGCCCGCTCCGCAAACGCCCGCACAAAAGCCAAATTTACAAAACAGAGCGCCGAGTGCTGAAAATAGAACTCCGAGCCAGACGCAAAGTACGGCTACGCAAAATAGAACCCCCGTAGCGCAAAGTCAAACCCCAAGCAATCAAGGCGGCACGCATCTGCGCCAGCCTATCCCACAAAACATCGCTCCTACGAATGAACCCGAGTTAAATTTAAAAGACAGCCAACTCTACGAGCGCGTACAGCCAAACGATATCATCATCAAGGCTCTAAACGCGCCAAAGCAAGTCTACGTCGGGCAAATTTTTAGCTTTACGCTCTCGGTCGATATCCAGGATAACATCGCCGTTGATCTGCAAACTATCTTGCCAGAAACCGAAAACCTAAAATGGCTAAGCTCAAATTTGCGCTGGGATAATGACGGCAAAGGGGTTTACAAGGCTCAAATTTACGCCGAGGCCTCTGCCCAAGCGGTGAAAAATCCAAAAATCACTGTAAATTTAAAGCGTAACGGCGAGTTTTTTCAAACGGCAAATTTGACGCTTTCGCTACCTAAAATCGTAGCGCTAAAAAGCGGCGAGAAATACAACCACGTCGTCGCTCAAAATCTCGAAGTCAAAAAATACAAAACCAACAAATTTGACGACAAAAATCTCATCATGATCGTCGAAGTAAATGCGCAAAAAGGCAACATCGCAGACTTTTTCATCGAGGATAAGGACATCATCAAACAAGGCGTGGACTCCACGAGCGGCGAATTTGACGCGCAAAGCGGATATTATTTCGCGATATTTTCGCCTGAAAAAACCTCGATAGATTTTAACTACTTTAGTCTAGCTAAAAAAGATTTCGTGAGCTTTTCGCTCCCGGTAGTCGTGGAGGATGATGAGATCAGCACGCAAATCGGACTAAATCCAAAGCAAAGCAAATTTGAAATTTACAAAAATATCGGAGTTTACGCGCTTTTCGGTATTTTCTTGATCACGTTTTTGTTTAAGCGCGATGCGATATTCCTCGTCGTCGTAGTCGGCCTTGGAGCCTATATCCTTTATAGCTACAACCCATTTGGCGGCGCGACGCTAAGACAAAACATAAACGTAAAAATTTTGCCTACGCAAAACTCGAGCGTATTTTATACCTCAAAAGCGGAGCAAAAGGTTGAGATCCTCGGCGAGCGCGGAGACTACGTCAAAATTTTACTAGACGACGGTAAGATAGGCTGGGTAAAAAAAGATGATATTTTCTAGGATAAAGGCCGCGTATTTCACGGTCGAGTTTCTCATCAGCATACTTTTGGTCGTGTTTTTTATGTGGCTTTTAAAAAAGCATATTCACGGCGTGAGGAAATTTTGGGGTAGGAGCCAGCGATTTTTCGGATTTTATTCGCTCGAAGTCGTCGGTAACTTCGACGAGCGCGCAAACATGATCATCATGAACCATCAAAGCATGTTAGATATCGTCGTTTTAGAGGAAGTCTATCCGAAAAATCTCTGCTGGATCGCTAAAAAAGAGATCGCCGACCTTCCCGTCATCGGTCAGATCATCCACATACCGCAAATGATCTCGGTCGAGCGCGAGAACAAACGCTCTCTCATCAAGCTCGTAAAAGACGCGCAGGACCGCGTCGAAAAGGGGCGTGTGCTGGCGATTTTTCCGGAAGGAACGCGCTCGCACTCAAGGGAACTTTTGCCGTTTAAAGGCGGCGCGAAAATCATCGCCGACAAGCTAAATCTAAAAATCCAGCCCGTCGTGATCACGGGCTCGGACATCATGGACGTGAAAAATTTTAGCTTCAAAAACGGTAAAATCAAAATCATCTGCCTAGATCTCATCGACACTGCCGAGCCCGAGTGGTTAGAAAACGCAAGGGCGAAAATGCAAGAAACGCTTGATAACGAGAGGCAAAAAGCGGCGATTTAAAGCGCTGCTTTATCGTAAAATTGCTGCACGCGTAAATTTGACGAAGTTTTTAGCTAAAATTTGAGCCAAATTTACCGTAAGCAAATTTAGCCCTTAAAATCGCTAGCCAAATTTGACCGCCTCGTAAAAGCCGTAAATTTAGGAGGATTTATGAAAAAGCTCGCTGTTATCTTTATAGTTTTAGCTCAAATTTTATTTGCTTCAAATTTACCTGAGCCAAGCTTTGAGATTTTTTTTGACGAAAACGCTACGAGCAAGCAAATAGACGCGGGGCTTGATCAAATTTTGGAGTTTTTATCGCTAAACCCGCACCGCGTAAACGAAGAATACGGCGAATTTAACGACCGCCTTTTTTCGCCGTTTATCTACAACGCAAAAATCATAAAAACGAGCAAATTTGACTTTGAACGTATAAAAAAGGCGCTCAAATTTAAGCCCGAACTAAACTACAAATTTATGATTTTCACGCCTATTGACGCAGTTATTGCGCTTGGCATAAACCCTGACGGCAAATATAAATTCGACCAAAAAGAAGCGATACGCCTTATCGACCTACTCGTAGCAAACGGTGCGGATATCGGCTCGCCCGAGCTTTTACACATGGCTTGCAATACCGAAGCGTTTGATATTTTTAGCCACCTTCTTAGCAAAGGCGCGCGAGACGACAAAGACGTGATGCTTTGCGTGGCCGGCGGGATAGCTATTTTTATGGGTCAAAACAGCGCTTCGCCGATCGCAAACGCTCCGCTTGATCCAAAAATAAGGCAGTTTGCAAAAACCGCAAAATTTGCCAAGTTTTACCGCGATAAAATGCGCTACCTCGAGGAGCTTTTAAAATTTAAACCGCTTAGCGAATTTGAGGCCAAAGAGCTAGAAATTTTTACAAAATTAGCCGCCGTTTTAGACAGCGAGGATAAAGATAGCCTAAAGCTAATAAACAACAAGGCCGTAAGCCCGAAAAAGGCGAATTTTACGAGATATCGCATTAAAAGCCTTTACGGCTCGCGCACTAAACTCAAATTTTTGTTAAATTTAACAAGTTTTACTTTAATCGCCGCAAATCAGCCAAACTCATACCGATAAAAGCGTAAAATTTAAAGCTGCATTTAACAAACTAAAACGCCCTATTTTTCATATTTTTATCAAAATTTAAAAAAATTTGGGTATAATCCGTTTTTTCTACAAAAAAGGAATCCCCAATGAGTACTGCAAAAAAAGAAGCATTGACGCAGGTTGAAGAGCTTTTTAAGGAAAACGCAAAAGGCTATGTCACATACGAAAAACTGGTTAAATTTTTAGACAAAGCTCCTACGGCTATGGTCGCCAAAAAAATAGAGGCCCTAGCCAAAGCAAACAAAGTAAAACTCATAACCTCCGCCGAAATCGCAAAAATGCGAAATATCGAGGACGCAAAAAAACGCCGCGAAGAGCTAGCGAAGTTGGCCGACGATAATCTCGAAGAGGAATTCGACCTCGCAAACGAAAACGACTTGCTCGAGTGGTCGCGCTCAGACAGTCCCGTGCGTATGTATCTACGCGAGATGGGTCAAATCGCACTACTAACCAAAGAAGAAGAAGTCGAAATCAGTAAAAAAATCGAACTCGGCGAAGACATAATCATTGACGCGTTTTGCTCGGTGCCGTATCTTATCGACTTTATCTTGGACTACAAAGAACCGCTAATAAACCGAGAACGCCGCGTAAAAGAGCTTTTTAGAAGTTTTGACGACGAGGGCGAAGGTAGCGACGGCGAAAATGAAGACATCGACGAAGAGGAAGAAGACGAGGATATAGAAAACGGCGACGAAGACGGCGAAGAGAAGGAAACAAAGCCTAAAAAGCATAGCAAAAAAGACGACAAGCGAGCCGAAAAAGTAATCGAGAGCTTTAAGGCTCTAGAAAAAGCAAAAAAAGAGTGGCTAAAAACGGCAAATAAACAAAATGACGCCGAGATAGAGGATGAATTTTTAGCCAAGCTTACGCTCGCGTTTAAAAAGAAAATTTTAAAAGACAAACTAATGGATCTAGGTCCGACGAGCAAGATCATAACCGAGATAGTAAAATCAATGGAAACGGCGCTAAAAAGCGATGATGAATTTGATAGAGAACTAAAAAGGCTCGAGTATAAGCTGCCGATGTTTAGCGACGAGCTAAAGAAAAACCACAAATCGATCCTAAAAGATATCATCAAGCTAAGCAAAGACGACATCATCGCGAGGGTTCCCGAGGCTACGATGGTCTCAACCTACGTGGAGATAAAAAAACTATTTGCGACAAAAGAGGCTAGTAAGAGCGGATTTAACCTTGATCCGGTACTTTTAAAAGAAATTTTAGAGCAGATAAAACGCGGTAAAAAGATCTCCGACGAGGCAAAAGCTAGGATGGCGAAGTCAAATTTACGCCTAGTCGTAAGCATAGCCAAGCGCTATACAAACCGCGGGTTGCCGTTTTTAGATCTCATCCAAGAGGGCAATATCGGCCTAATGAAAGCGGTTGATAAATTTGAATATAAAAAAGGCTATAAATTTTCGACCTATGCGACGTGGTGGATACGTCAGGCTATCAGCCGCGCCATCGCCGATCAAGCCCGTACGATACGCATTCCTATTCATATGATAGAAACGATAAATCGTATCAACAAAATCAACCGCAAATATCTCCAAGAAGAGGGTAAAGAACCGGATATAAGCGTCATAGCAAAAGAGGTCGGACTAAGCGCGGACAAGATAAAACAAGTCATAAAAATCACCAAAGAGCCTATCAGTCTAGAAGCTCCGATCGGCAACGAAGACGACGGTAAATTCGGGGATTTCGTCGAGGACAGAAACTCGCTAAGCCCGATGGATCATATACTAAAAAACGACCTAAAAGAGCAAATAGACGAGGTGCTAGACCAGCTAAACGAGCGCGAAAAAGCCGTCATCAGGATGAGATTTGGCTTACTCGACGACGAGAGCGACCGCACTCTAGAAGAGATCGGCAAAGAGCTAAACGTAACCAGAGAGCGCGTCCGCCAGATCGAAAGCTCTGCCATCAAAAAACTAAAACACCCAAAAGTCGGTAGAAAGCTCAAAAACTACATCGAGGGCTAAATTTAGCTCTCGATATGCTCCGAGTTGGTTTGCTCCGTTTTACAATGCTATTTAAAATCATACCTAAGTTTAATAGCCAGTAAATTTATCGCCATATTTGACTGAAAAAATTATACTTTTAGCCGTTTTACACTATTTTTAAATCTACGAACAGATAAGATTTAGCAGAGGCGTTTTGTCCGTAAGCAAAAATTAGGCAAACTCGCCGCCGTACAAATGCAGCCCTTAAATCCATATACAAAAATCGCGATCAAATTCGTAAGAATCGGCTAATTCTAGTACTAAATCGCTATAAGC
>CAUQMF010000108.1:0-6260 GCA_963518965.1 uncultured Campylobacter sp. | reverse complement strand
CCGCACAAACGCCCGTTTGCTTTATAAATTTGCCTCCTTGCAAAGCAGGCCGGTTAATGAGCAAAACCGGCCGAATTTGATCTAAAAAGGTAAAACTACTCCGCCGCCTGCCGTTTGTTTAACTACGTTATCTTCGCGTCCGCCGGCATCGGTGCCGACCTTTGGCGAACCGATATTAGAGCCTTGGACTAGGCGGCAGATATCGCCGGCCTTAGCGCTGCCTGAGACTAGCTTTAGATAGCTCATCTTAGGCGTTACGCGCGTAACCTCGGCCTTAGCGGTCATGGTCTCTTCTTTTCCGACGACTTCTTTGGTGTACGGGTCGATTACCGTTTGACCTAGAGAATACACCTCATAAACGTCTCCTTGCCTTAAATTTTGCGCGATAAGTATATAATCGCCGGAGACGCTAGAGATTTTTAGCGGGTAGATGCTGGCTATGATTTCATCGGTTACGGCTTTTGCTATGTCTTGGACGGCTAGGGCGTAGGCATGGTCGCCTTTGACGCTAAAACTAGCGGCTATATCGTTTGAAAATTTAACCTGCCTAGTCGCCATAGCTAGCACTCTGTAGTGGATACGCGCGCTAGCCTTTTTGCCGCTTGCCTTGCCCGTAGTTATGGTGCTTGCCTTGCCTTCGCTAAGGCTAAATTCCTCCAAATCAAAAACCAAGAGATAATCCGCGCCTAGCACGTTTCCTAGCTTCAAAAGCTCCTCTTTTTCGGCATTACCGCTGCTAAGCACGGCTTTTTCTCGGTAATACGCATCGCCGTTTTCCCTGTCTAAAACAGTAAATTTACGCGTCTTGGTTATCGCCGTTACCAAAGAGCGAGTTATGTCGTCCGCGACTCGGATACTGCTTTTGTATTCGCCGTTTACCTCAAACGAAAAATCCGATACGTAGCCCGGCATAACCGCTAGCCTGCGGCGATTATTCGGATCAAGGCCGGGAGTTTTATATTTTTTTGAGACGCTGGTTTTTTTGATCTCTACGGCAACGTTATAGCCGTCCGGAGTTCTTACGTTTTTTAAAACCTCATACGAGTCGAATCTCCCGCCGGTTTGCTTTGAAATTTGATCGCTATAAATTTTTTCAAAATCCCTATCTTTACCGTCTTGGATCGAACTTGTCAGCATAAAAGTACTAGCGCTTAGCTTTACGCCGTTCATCCTACCGACGGCATCGGCCAGAGCTTTACTTAAAGCCTCATCATAGCTAGCCCCGTAACCTTCGCCGTTAGCGGTGCTTACATTAGTTTTCGTTATAACTTCGGCATTTAGCAAAGATACGAAAAGAGTAAAAGCAAAAATTATCTTTTTCATGATCGCCGCCTAAAAATCGTCTACGCTTAGATTATTGCTTTTCTTGACTCCGGGAGTCGCTTTTTTATTACTTTTTTTCTCGTTAGTTTGAGTTTTTGGGTTAAATTTTTCATTTGCTGCCTCAATACTATCTCTTGAGTAATATCTAATTACGCCCACGACCTCGTAGTCATCTTTATCCACGCTCCAACTTCTTACGTCTTTGATGCCGCGTAAATTCATAGACGATGAACTACTAAATTCCTGCGACATCTCTTTTATGATGGCATTTGTTTTTTTCTTTTCCGGCGCATTATAGTTCGTAACGTCGTTTTCTCTCGCAGCCTTCATCATAGCTTGTACGGTTTTTTGCTGCACCTTAGTGTCTTTGATAAAGGCATTAACGTTAGAATTTAAAAAATTAGACATAAATTTATCCGCCATACCGCGAGCTCTTTCGCTACTTTCCTTTCGGTAGTCTGCGTTCATCCCTTCTTCTTTAATAAAAGAATCCATACCGTAAGCTAGTAAACTAGGGCGGCAGTTTTCGTTGTAGAAATATTTCAATCCAAAGGTGCTTAAAAGCTCTTCGTCGCTAAGCGCATCGGCTACGTCCGTAGGATCTTTACATTGCTCTTTATTTTCCGTCTTTTTAGATTGTCTGCCTTGTTTTAAATCCCTTGCTAATTGGATGGATTTTTCCGTAGTGTAGGCTAATACGCCTATTTCGATTTCACCGTTATCTTTAGTAACGATAAAATTTGCATACGGCACAAGACCTTCTATGCTATCAAAACCGCTTTTAACAAAGCCGTCTGAATAAGCTTTGTTAAATATATCTTTAGTTACTTCGACCTCTAGCCTTTTTTTCTCCGCTTCCGGCTTATCTTGTACGGCTTTAGAGATTATACCGAATACTATGCCAAACACTCCGTCCATGTCTTGTTCGGCTTGCATTTGGGTTAATCTTTCGTCCGATTCCTTTTTTAACTCATCTTGCAAAATCGTATCCGGTACGGTTTTATTATAGTAGCTATAAGCTTCTTTAACGGCGACACTGCCGGCCTTTGACAACGCGACCTGAGCTTTTAGCTCTAAAATAGCTTGATTATAAGCGCTAGTTAGATAATCATAATACTGCGGATCGTCGGTTCCTACGTCTATAGACGCCGTTTGTTTGTAGACGGTTGCTTTTATGCCGTTTTTCTTGGCTTTTTGCTTTAGTTCTTTTTCGGCATCGTTTAGTAGCTTTTGCATATTTTCTTTTTTAGGTTTTTGTGCGTCGTTTACCGTTTGGGATATCTTTTGATCGTCTATGCTTTCTAGTTGTTCGCTTTGTTCATTTGCTTCTTGCGCATAACTTAAATTTAACGTCAAAGCCGCAGCTACCGCCAAACTTAAAAATTTGATATTCATATTTTTCCTTTAGTTACCAGCTTACGCTTTTGTTTGAACCGATTTTATTTATATTTATCTCGTCTTCCCAGAACGCTAGACCGGTTTGCAACTGAGTCAAAGTAAGCTGAAAATAATACTCCACTAGCTGTTTATTGTCCGTGGTTTTTATATTTCGCTGTATTATCTTGCCAGATAAGCTCATATCAGGAGCCAGTAGTGTGCCTTTTTTAGCTATAGTATTTTGGGCAAATTCGTCGTTTTCCCTAAGCTCTCTTACGTCGTGAGACATTGTATCCTCTGCCCCTCCGGCGGCGACTGCGGTAGTTATTACGGCTTTACCGCTTTTTAGCATAGCGATGCGGATTTTTTTGGTTAGTAAAGCCGTATCGATGCGCTGGGTCGTATCGTTTATGACCTTGCCCATAGCTACGACGTAACGTCCGCCGCCGGGTCTTTCTAGAGATCCGCTAGATAGCAGGCTTTCCACGGCGTCGCTTGCGGCCTTTTCAAAGTCGGTATGATCTATACCCATCGTTATAGGCTCGGCGTCTTTTACTTTAGAGCCGTTTTGCATATAGCCGCTCGTAGCGCATCCGCTAAATATCGCAGCTATGACGGCTACGGAAAATAAAGTCTTTTTCATTATTTACTCCTTAGTTTTTAAATTCGTATCTATTTATGGTCTTAATATCTTTATCGTCGCTATCCGGGGTCGTTATGCGTAGCTTGTAATTAACCGCTTTATCACTAGGCGAAACGGCTCTGACGTTAAAGTCCCTTTTGCTCTGCACGACTACTCTTTTCCATTTCGTAGTTATGTTTGTGATTAAAAAGCCGTCTTTATCAAACCAATCTACCTTATAAAGCAGGTCTTTGTTAAAAGACGATTCGTTTTTAAACCTAGCCTCGACCTCCATCATGCCGCCGTTAGTGAAGCGGTCGTTTAGGCTTTGCAGCGATAAAAAGCTATTTACCGAGTTATCCTCGATATCTAGGTGCGGGCTTGCTTTAGGCTCTTTTGACGAACAACCTATGAGCAATAAGCTAAGCGCAAAAAGCGCAAATTTTTTCATTTTATTTCCTTTCATAGTAAATTTCGTTTAGGCTAATATTACCAGGCGTTAGAGATTTTATATAGATAATAGCATTTAGTCCCTCTTTTAGGGTTATATTTTTAACCGGCTTTGCGTCGTTTGTTACTATTTGTAAAATTTGCCCTTTATTCTCGACTCTTAGGCTTTGAAAGTCGCGCGGCAGAGTACTCCAGTATCTGACGTCCGATTTATTGGTAATTGCCGAATATAAACCGGCCGCTATCGTTCCTATATCTCCGGCTGCTTCTCTAGCTCCGTAGCTAAGCGCCGCTTTGGTTATCGCCCTTGCTACGGTTCTGGTTACGCGAACGGGCATTTGGTCTTTAAATTCGGTTCTTACCACGGCGTCCATATCGGCTATCTGGATGGTAGGCTCGCCGTTTACTTTTATAAATTCATACGAACTAGCGCTTTGATCCAGCGTCGGTAAGGCTATGCCTACGTGAGGCACGTGCATGGTGGCGATAAAAAGCGGTATGTCGTATCTGAGCTCTTTTCTAGCGATAGTTTGGCCGTTTTCGTATATGACCCAAACGTATTTAGAGAGATTTTTATGTCCGTTTTTAGAAAAGTAGCTATCTATAAGCGCCATATCTTTTCTGACTTGCGGATTTTTACTATCCATAAGCAGGGTTTCTTTTAGTAAATCCCGCGATTTTTCGTAATTGCCGTCCATAAAGAAAAATATACCGGCTAAATACGAAGTAAACGGATTTATAAAATTAGGCAAGGCTCTAAAATCGCCTATCGAACTCTCGTATGAGGATAGTATCGCCGAAATTTGCGAGTCGTTTTGAGATTTTTGATCGTTTTGCTCTACTTTGGCGTCTTTTTCCAGTTCGTCTTTAGCCTTTTGCAGCTGCTTGGCATACATATCTTTAGCTCGCCTTTGCCTATCTATGGCTCTGTTTAGCTCCAATCTGGCGCTATCGTAATATTTCATAGACATAAAGTCTAACGATTTATAAATATTGGTCATAACGCGCTCATAATAATGCCCCTCGTAATCAAGCGCGTTTTCATTTACCAAAGCCGAACCTATCTCGGCTCCGACCGTAGATAGCGCGCCTTTTTCGTCTATATCTTCTTTATATTTTGACTCGGCTACGTCAAAATAATAAACGCTAGCATTAAAGTCTCCGCACTGTCTAAGCAACGCGCCTGCTTGATTTGCCGAAAGTACGGCATCATCGCTTTTTGCGATCTTATCTTTTTGCTCAGTTACGTCGCAAACTCCGTCGGCAAATTTTTTAGAATAAGCCGCGATGCCGTCTTGATGGCCGGTTACCGCCGCACAGCCTGCAAACGATACGAAAATAATACAGCCCATAATGCATCTTTTGATAAATAGTCGTTTAAAACCCCTCATCTTGCCCCTAGATTTTAGATTTTAGTAATACTTGTATAATGTTGCATCAAATGATATTAAATGAATATTAAGCAAAATCACAAAATCTTTAAAACACCATCTTGCGTATAAATTAAAATAAAGATTTAATATAATAAAATTAAATCGCCTCGCTCGTTGCGAAAAGATTTTTGCCGATTTTATAGGCATAAATTTGCGTCCTAGCTTTGCTTTTCAAATTTCTGCTTTAAAATTTTAAAAACCTCTTGCTTTGAGAGCTCGTACTTGTCGTATATCACGGCATCGTCGTCGCCGATAGGCTGCATGAGGCCGTATGCTAGCTCGCGGTCCAGCCCGCCTTTTTTAAATTTAACGTTTAAAACGCTAATTTTGCGCTTGGCGTCTATCTCGCGGATGCTGATTTGCTTTATATCTTTAAAGTAAAATTTGGCGTTTTTACCGCCTTTTTGCACTAAAAATCCATCGTCTTCGATACGCAAAAAACTAACTTGAAATATCTTTTTTATGCAAAAAACCGCGCAGATCACGGCAACGGCCATCGTAAAAATGCCGGTCCCGCCTATCCCGTAGTAAAAATATCCCGCAAAACCCGCGCAAAATAGCGCAATAGCTAAAAATAGCGCGCTTGCTGCGCCTTTTTTGTTTTCTTTTATCGTCATCTTTGCTCCTTTTTTGTAAATTATACCAAACGGCGGCGTAAATACGGATATTAAAGCGCTAAGCGCAAGCATAAATTTAGCGCTTAAAAAGCGGTATCCGCGGCTAAATTTTATGTCGGCGTTAAAATCGGCGTAATTTTTGCTATAATAAACGTGAATTAAATAAAAAATGACCCGGCAATGCGGCTAGTTTACTTTGCGCGGGTAAATTTAAGGACGTAAATGCAACAAAACACGGTTTTTAGCGGCGAGTATTCTCGCAGAGATATTTTTTTGGTTATGGCGCTGGTTTATATATTCGGCGTGATATGTAGGTATTATTGGGTCGTTTGGACGTTAGGCATGGACGAGTTTTGGCTTAACGGCGTGCCGCTGCTAACTACAAACGACGCGTTTGCCAAAGCAGAGGGCGCGCGCGATATTCTAGCTGGATTTAAT
>CAUQMF010000107.1:0-6261 GCA_963518965.1 uncultured Campylobacter sp. | reverse complement strand
GGTAAATGAGCAAGCCTATATGGTGCATATGCTACTTGGCAAACAAGCAAAACCGGGTGAGGGCGCTTTCTCGCTAACCGGACAACCAAGCGCCTGCGGAACGGCGCGCGAGGTCGGTGCTTTCGTTCACCGCTTGCCTGCGGATATGTTCGTAGATAACGCCGAACACCGCGAAATAAGCGAGAAAATTTGGAAACTGCCTAAAAATACGCTAAATCCGAAAGTCGCTTCCCACTACGTAAAAATGATGCGCGATATGGAAGACGGAAAGATGAAATGGGCATGGGTGCAGGTAAATAACCCATGGCAAAACACCGCAAACGCAAACCACTGGATAAAAGCCGCTCGCGAGATGGATAACTTTATCATCGTCTCAGACCCGTATCCGGGCATCTCGGCTAAGGTTGCCGACCTGATCCTGCCAACTGCGATGATATACGAAAAATGGGGCGCGTACGGTAATGCTGAGCGCCGAACGCAGCACTGGAGACAACAAGTCCTTCCGGTAGGCGAAGCGATGAGCGACACGTGGCAAATGCTGGAATTTGCTAAGCGCTTTAAGCTAAAAGAGGTTTGGGGCGAACAAAAAGTGGACGATAAGCTAACGCTTCCAAGCGTGCTAGACGAGGCAAAAGCCATGGGTTATAGCGAAGAAGATACGCTATTTGACGTGCTTTTCGCAAACGAAGAGGCCAAGAGCTATCCTGCAAAAGACGCTATAATGGAAGATTTTGATAACTCTGAAGTTTTCGGCGACAGTAGAAAAATCGTCGGCTCGGACGGCAAGGTATTTGAGGGATACGGATTTTTCATCCAAAAATACCTTTGGGAAGACTACCGCAAATTTGGCTCGGGTCACGGACACGATCTAGCCGACTTTGATACCTATCACAAAGTGCGCGGCCTAAGGTGGCCCGTCGTAGACGGTAAAGAAACTCAGTGGAGATTTAACGCCAAATACGATCCGTATGCCAAAAAATATGCCGAAGACGGCAAGCAGTTTGCGTTCTACGGAAATAAAAAAGCCAAGTTGCAAAAAGGCGATCTAGCAAAAGTAACTAGCGGAGACGAGAAATTTTCTATCGCAAATAGGGCTAAAATTTTCTTCCGCCCTTATATGGATCCGTGCGAGATGCCTGATACTACGTATCCTTTCTGGCTATGCACGGGCCGCGTCTTGGAGCACTGGCATACCGGCACTATGACTATGCGCGTTCCTGAGCTTTACCGCGCCGTACCTGAGGCTCTTTGCTATATGAGTGAGCACGACGCGACTAAGCTAAATTTACAGCATAACGACGTAATTTGGGTCGAGTCTCGCCGCGGTAAGGTAAAAGCAAGACTGGATCTGCGCGGACGAAACAAAACCCCTTCGGGACTAGTTTACGTGCCATTTTTCGATGAAAACGTGTATATTAACAAAGTCTGCCTAGATGCGACTTGCCCGATCTCAAAAGAGACCGACTATAAAAAATGCGCGGTTAAAATTTACAAGGCTTAATAATGCAAAATAATAGAAGAGAGGCTTTAAAATTTGGGTTAAAGGCGATTAGTTTGGTTCTCGCGGGCGGTTTCGTCTGGAGTACGCAAACGACGGCTAAAGCCCAAACTCTACTCATCAGACCGCCCGGCGCGCTAAAAGAGAAAAATTTCCTTAGCGAGTGTATACGCTGCGGGCTGTGCGTAGAAGCCTGTCCTTGGGATACGCTTAAGCTTGCGGACTTAGACGACGGATTGCCTTATGGCACTCCGTTTTATACTCCGCGAAATATCCCTTGTTATATGTGTACGGATATCCCGTGCACGGTCGCCTGTCCGACCGGAGCGCTAGATACAAAGCTGGTGAGCGAGGATAACGGCAAGCTAAATATAAACAAAGCGCAAATGGGTATCGCGGTGCTAGATCCTAATTTTTGCATCGCTTACGAAGGACTTCGCTGCGACGCTTGCTACCGCGCCTGTCCTTTGATAGATAAAGCGTTAAGGCTTGAATATGTCCGCAACGAACGCACGCAAAAGCATGCGTTTTTTAAACCGGTCGTGGACGCCGACTACTGCACTGGCTGCGGCATGTGCGAGCAAGTTTGCGTGACGCCAAAGGCTTCTATCTTCGTGCTTCCGCGCGAAATAGGGCTGGGATCTGGCAATGAGCAATACGTCGAAGGCTGGATTGAAGGGCAAGATAAAAAGCTAAAAGACGTAACGCCGAAAGATTTTAAAGGCGATGATAAAAAGCTAAACGACTATCTAAACGGCGGAGATTTGCTATGAAATATTTGATTTTAAGAAGAATAAGTCAAATTTTGATTTTGGCTTTATTTTTTGCGAGTAACTATTACGGAGTTAAAATTTTACAAGGCAATCTTAGCTCATCTTTGCTGTTTGGAGTGGTTCCGCTTAGCGATCCGTTTGCGGTTTTGCAGTTATTTTTAGCGGGTTTTTCTATCGGCTCTACCGCCGTTTTAGGAGCGGGGATAATACTAGCTTTTTATGCTTTTATCGCTCCTAGAGCCTTTTGTAGCTGGATTTGCCCCGTAAATATCATCACCGAAACGGCTCGCTGGCTTAGGGTAAAGCTAGGCTACGACAAAGATAAAAAATTCGTAAATTTTACGAGAGACGCTAGATATTATATCCTCGCGTTTACGCTTTTTTTATCGTTAGTTACGGGCGCGCCGGCATTTGAAGGCGTTAGTTACATAGGTATCGTGCAGCGCGGCATTATCTACGGCGGTACGCTCTGGCTATTCGTGGCGTTTGGATTATTTGCGATAGACGCGTTTCTGGGCGATAGACTCGTTTGTTCAAAGCTCTGCCCTCTGGGCGCTTTTTACGCGGTCGTCGGCAAATTTTCGCTTTTACGCATAGAACATAATGCGGGCAATTGCACCAACTGTATGAAATGTAAGCTTATTTGCCCGGAAAATCAAGTGTTAGGCATTATCGGCAAGCAAAGCGGATTTATAAAATCTAGCGAGTGCATTAGCTGCGGACGCTGTATCGACGTTTGCGGCGACGATGCTTTAAAATTTAACATTAGAAATTTAAAGGAGAAAAATCAATGAAGGCGAGAATTTTGGCGGGATTGGCATGCGCCGTCCTCATATTTTCGGGCTGTGCCGAAGCTAAAGAAGAGCAAAAATCATCTAGCTCCGCGCAAACTCAAAAAACGGAGCAGATAAAAACCAACTCCGATAAAAAAGAAAAAGTAAAGCTAAAAGACGGTAAAGACGCCAAAGACCTAAATATCTTACGCGCCGCTAACGACGTCATCGACGAAGACGATATAAAACTAGCCGATATCAACTGGACCAAACCTGCCGCGGGCGAATCAAAAAGATACGACCGCTCTTTTGAAAACGCTCCGCCGCTAATCCCTCATGATTTAGAAGGACTCATTCCTATCACGGCGGATAATAATATGTGCGTTAGCTGCCATATGCCCGAAGTCGCAAAAGACGTCGGCGCGACTCCGATCCCTAAATCGCACCTTTATAGCATAAGGAATAAAAAAGACCTTGAGGGCAAGCTTAGCGACGACCGCTTTAACTGCACTACGTGCCACGTACCGCAGGCTAACGTAGAGGCTAAATTTAAAAATAACTTTAAGCCTGAGTATCGCGACGCAAACTCGACAAGTCGCTCAAACCTCCTTGACGTGCTAAACGAGGGCGTCAGATAATGACGGCGGACGCTTCGAGGCGTAAAATTTTTTCTAAAATTTTGGGCGGTAAACCCGCTCAAAATTTCATCGCGCCGCCTTATTTTTGCGGCGAATTTGATTGTGCGGGCTGCGACGCGCCTTGCGTTAGCGCCTGTGAAAAAGAGCTTTTAAGCTTTGAAAACGAGAGAGTAAATTTTAAATTTAAATCCTTTGGCTGCGATTTTTGCGAAAAATGCGCGCTAGCTTGCGAGAATGCGGGACGAGAGGTTTTAAATTTAAAATTTTCTTCTAAAATCCAAGCTAAATTTTCTATCGACGTAAGTGCCTGCCTTGCTTGGAACGGCACGATTTGCTGCAGCTGCCAAGATATTTGCAAATTTAGGGCGATTGACTTTTTCGGAGTTTTTCGCCCGAGTATAAATCAAAAATGCGTCGGCTGCGCTCAGTGTATGGAGGTTTGCTTCGTGAATTCTATCAAAATGGAGGCATTATGAAAAAAGTTATTCTATTTTTTACAGCTTTTTTTTGTTTAAATTTTACGAATTTATCGGCCATGCCGCTTGAAATCTCGCAACCAGATAAATCGATAAAAGCAGGTGCAAACGTTATAAGCTCGAATTTGATAGATGAAATTTTATATCTAGGTACGGACGGCGGCGAGCTTGATATTTACGACATAAAAGCGGGCGAATTTTTAGAACCGATTAAATTTCGAACGGTAAAAACGCATTTTAGCGATGCGGAACCGGCTAAAATTTTTAGCATCGACCGCCTAGGCGACGCGCTTTTGGTTTTAGCCGAGATGGATTATAACGAGAGGTATTTATACGTTTTTAAAAAAGAAGGCGCCGGCTGGAGCGAGGCTAGCAATATGCGTTTAGAAAATAAATCCGCCAAAAAAGCCTTTTTTATCGACGCGAAAACCGCCGTCGTATCTGATTTTGGCAACGAAATTTATCTCATCGACCTAGATAGCAAAAAGGCCGTCTTTAAACATAAATTTTCAATCGCTCTCTACGTGGATTTTGAAATAAACGAAACCCGCGATAAAATCGCCATCGGAGCCGAAAGCGGCGTGATTTATATCTATAATCTAAAAACGCGCCAGACGGAGCAGACGCTAAATTTCTTTAAAGACAATATGTACGACATCGACTATAAAAACGGCGTTGTTTCGGTCGGAAGTATCGACAAGCAAGCCGGCGTTTATAACGGCGAGACGAGTTATTTTAAGGCGGATTTTATCGTTTATGCGACCGCGCTTAGCCCCAGCGGCAAAAGTCTAGCGTTTATGAACGGCGAGCAAAGCGACGTGTCCGTTTACGATGTAGCGAGCAAGAAAAAACTCGCTACCGTAAAGACGGGGCAGCAAATTTTAAACGGACTTTATCTCTCAAACGGAGGCAGGCTAATTAGCGTCGCATACGAAAAAGAAGTTAAATTTTGGAGCGTAAAATGAATATATCAAGCCTAGTGGTCTATAAAAAAGAAGGCGCAAGCGAGCAGGAAATAATCTCGCAAATAGAGCAAGTAAAGGGCTGCGAGGTCGTCGCCGCGCAGGAAGGTAAGATCGTGGTTGTGATGAGCGTGGAAAATTTAGACGAGGAGATAAACCGCTTTAAGACGCTTGAAAGACTTGATGGCGTTAGCGGTGCGGCGATGATTTATAGCTACCAAGAAGACCTCGCCGCCGATATAGAAAGCGTCAAAAAAAGCGGTAAGATAAGCGATATACTGCTCGATGAAAACATCGACGCGAAGGATATCGTCTACAACGGTCACGTCGGCGATAGGGTAAAATAAATTTTGCCCCTTAAATTTATTCTAATTTTGACGATATATAATGCATAATAAAATTTAAAGGATAACGTATGCAAACTGGTATAAACGCTCTACGCCAAAATCCATATACGCCGCAAGCTCAAGATAGCAAGGATGCGGTAAATTCGGATCAAAAAAAGATACGGGAAGCTTACGCAAATATCGACGCAAAGCAGCTAACAAATAGCTATTTGGCTCATTTTCAAGATATCGCGGGCTTAAATTCGAACTCGAATTTTTTATCTCAAGTTTGGACTTTTAGCGGCTCGGCAAATTTTAGCGATGTATCCGGCTCTCAAAGCAAAAGCGCAAATTCTCTCGAAGATATCTTATCGGCCGTTGATTTTAAGACGATAGGCTACGAGGGCAAACCTATATGGCAACTAAGCCAGAGCGAAGCTAGCGATTTGGTTAGCGAGGACGGATTTTTTGGCATTTCAAATACTGCGGACAGGATTTCAAATTTTATTATTAATGCCGCCGGAGACGATCTGGAAAAATTGCAAGCGGGAAAAGAAGGTATGCAAAGAGGCTTTAAAGAGGCAGAAAAAATTTGGGGCGGCAAGCTGCCTGAAATTTCGCAAAAAACTATAGAAAAGGCCACGCAAAGTATAGATAAAAGAATAGCCGAACTCGGCGGGAACGTCCTTAGTGTTCAAGCTTAAATTTATAACCCTAGCGGCAATTTCGCTCGCGATAAGCGGCTGTTCGTGGTCGTCCGGTAATGCGCCCGCTCCAAAAAAAATAAAACAAAAACCGCCCGTTCAAAAGCCGGC
>CAUQMF010000106.1:0-6300 GCA_963518965.1 uncultured Campylobacter sp. | reverse complement strand
AAAAATGAAAATAGCCATCATCGGAGCGGGAAAGTGGGGCAGCGCGCTTTTTCATGCGCTTTCGCAAAAAAATGACTGTGTTATCACCTCGCGCAGACAGCTTGAAGGCGCGTATTTTGTCAGCCTAGAGGAGGCGCTAAAGCGCGATTTGCTAGTCGTTGCCATACCTTCTCAGTCTGTTAGCGGTTGGCTAAAAGAGCATTTTAAAAACTTCGGACAGAAAATTTTAGTCGCCTCAAAAGGTATTGAGACTTCGAGTTTACGATTTTTAGATGAGATTTACGAGCAGCATGTAGATGTGGCAAATTTAGCCTTTCTGTCGGGCCCTAGCTTTGCCAAAGAGATACAAAACGACCTTCCTTGCGCGCTCGTGATAAATTCCAAAAACGAAGTCCTAGCGCACGAGATTTCGGAGCTTTTCCCGCAAAATATCAAAGCCTACGCTAGCAGCGACGTTATCGGTGCAGAGATCGCAGGTGCCTATAAAAACGTCATCGCTATCGCGGGCGGTATCTGCGACGGACTCGGGCTTGGCAACAGCGCTCGCGCCAGCCTCATCTCGCGCGGACTTGTCGAGATGGCGAGATTTGGCGAATATTTCGGCGCACAGCAGCAGACGTTTTTGGGGCTTAGCGGAGCGGGCGATCTCTTTCTCACGGCTTCGTCCGTACTGTCGCGTAACTACCGCGTAGGCTTGGGGCTTGCTAAAAACGAGAGTCTAAATAAAATCCTAAACGATCTAGGCGAGGTCGCAGAGGGCGTAGATACCTCCTACGCGATAGAGAAAATCGCCGCTAGCAAGGGCATCTATACGCCGATAGTAAACGAGGTCGCGGCGATGCTGCGCGGCAAAGACGTACAGGAAAGCTTAAAAGATCTACTTAGTAAAAAATAAATTTAGGCTTACTCATTTTCGTTAAAATCCGGGATGCAGTTTTTGGCGTTTGCATCTATGACGGAGGCGGCGCAAAGAGTGCGGGCATGCAAAACGTGCTTAGCGGCAAATGAAGCTTTAGAACTTATTTTGGCGGTGGCATGCCATATTACCCGTTAGTTTGCGATATCTACGGTGCAAAATCCGTATAAAAAGCTACATTAGATAAATAAAATTTCGTTGCTAAATTTAAAAACCATCCTTTTACTAATCTTGAGTAAAAGCAAAATATGGCGCAAAAATATACGCATAATCTATGGCAAATCTCAAAGCAAATTTAGAAAATCTTAAATTATTCGCCGCAAGAAAGGTATCTAAGCTCATAAATTCAAAATTTAGTCTTTTAAAATCCGCTCTCGTTATTGCTTTATTTACTCTAAAGATACGACGCGGGCCTAGAAGGGCTTTAGAACAGGCGGCTTGATACTGGCAAATCTCGCTTTTAAATGAGCAAATATAAAAGCTAATTCTAATGAATTTTAAATATTTTTACAAAAAGGCTTGCGTAAAGACGGCGAAGCTAAACCGTTATAGAGCAAAAGCGCCATAAAAACCGTACTACTTTGCCTAAATTCTGCACGTTATCCATAAAAATTAAAGATTGCCGCAATTACCGTAAGGCTGTAAAATATAATTGTCTAGCTGTTTTAAGAGCGCATAAATAGTCCAAAACGGCCTTGGCGCGTATTTTTGATGCGGCGATACGGCGCGTTTAGGGCAAATTTGGTAGGCTACTTGCGGCTATTTGCTAAAAGTCGTAGCCATTTTTGGCTTTGGCCGCGTTGCGGGGTCAGGATGATAAGCGCGCCGTAGCCCTTAGCTTTGATGAAGAGGACCAAGCCGGACAAACGCAGCTTAGCACAATTTGCCAAGCTTGCGTTTTAGTTAGTTAGCTTGGCCGAGTTTGCGATTATGGTTTTGGACTTAGCGATATTTGGAGCAAGAATCGGGAGAAAATTACAGCGCCTTTGCTTTGGGTCAAACGGCAACCAAAATACGGTAAAAACGTAGCGCTCTAGTTTAGCTGGCGGGTCTAAAACTAAGGCAAGTTTTAAGATAAACCTAAATTTAGCGTTTGCGGCGGAAAATTTGCGCCTAATTTAGCCAAATTTTAATCATCCAATTTACCGCTAAATTTAGGTTTTTGATACGTAAAGCTACGAGATAACCTCAAGCGTTCTGATGCCGTCTTCAAGCGTCGCGATATCGCTATTTTGGCCTTTTAGTAGGCTGGTAAAGGCATTTAGCTCGCCGCTTAGCGCTTCGCTTTTTTTCACAAAGCAGCTTTTTTGCGAAAAAGAGTTTGCATCTAAATTTGTATAAAATTTAAGCTCCTGCGAGATCAAATCCGCCTCAAAAACGCCGCCCTCGCAGACGACTTCGATGGTTCGCTTTTTAAACGGCGATAGCCACGAAACTCTAGCGCAGGCCGTAGCGCCGCCGCTAAGCTCGAAGCTTAAATTTGCGCTATCCTCGCAGCTAGCGTGGATACGGCGGGATTTTAAGATATGCGAGCTCAAAATCTCCTCTCCGCTAATAAATCTAATCAAATCTATATCGTGTACGGCAAGGTCGGCTAGCACGCCTACGTCGCCGATACGAGTCGGAAACGGCGAAATTCTAGTCGTATGAATCTCGTAAATTCGCCTTTGGACTAGTTCGTTTTTTAGCGCGCAGACTGCGGGGTTAAATCTCTCTACGTGTCCAACTGCCGCTTTTATACCCAGCTTTTTAGCCGCCTCCGCTATCTCGCGCGCCTGAGGGGCGCTAGAGGCTAAGGGCTTTTCTATGAGTAAATTTACGCCTTTTTGCGCGCATTTTATCGCTGCGTCTTTGTGCGCGAAAGTGGGCGTCGCGATGACGGCGGCGTCCAAATCCTCGCTCTCTAGCATCTTATCTAAGTCGCCGTAATGCTTGCAGCAAAAATCCACGCCGGCAAAAGGATCGCACGCGGCGACTAGTTTTGCGTCCGCTACGTTTTGCAGGGCGCGGGCGTGATTTTTACCCATTACGCCAAGGCCGATAACGGCAAATTTAAGCATTATTTATAACCTCTATCACGTAGTCTTGCTCTTGCTCGCTCAAAAACGCCGACATCGGCAGCGCCATGATATCTTCGCTCACGCGCTCGCTAACGGCAAAATCGCCTTTTTTGTAGCCAAGATCTTTAAAGACCTCTTGCAAATGTAACGGCAGCGGGTAATAAACCCCCGTCGGCACGCCTTTTTGCGCGCAGATTTCTAGCATCCTAGCTCTATCTTTTACGCGGATGCAGTACTGAGCCCAGACGCTCGTATTTCCGCGCTCTACAAAGGGCGTTACGACGTTTTTTAGGTTTTGGCCGTAGCGTGCGGCGACCTCTTGGCGGCGCGCGATTTCGTCGTCAAAGTATTTTAGCTTCACGTTTAAAACGCCCGCTTGGATGGCGTCTAGCCTGCCGTTTATGCCGATAGCGCTATGAAAATACCGCTCTTTTGAGCCGTGATTTAGTAAAATTTTTATCTTTTGCGCCAGCTCGTCGTCGCTCGTAAATATCGCTCCGCCGTCGCCGTAGCAGCCAAGCGGTTTAGCGGGGAAAAACGAAGTCGTGGCTAGCTTTGAGAGGCTGCACGACCTTGCGCCCTCTTGCTTTGCGCCAAAGCTTTGCGCCGCGTCCTCGATGACGGTTAGGCCGTGCTTCGCGGCGATTTGGTTAATGCGTTTCATATCGGCTATTTGGCCAAAAAGCGAGACGGGCATTATGGCTTTGGTTTTTGGCGTGATTGCGGCTTGGATTAGGTTTGGGTCGATGTTGTAGGTTTTTTCGTCGATATCGACGAACACGGGCTTAGCTCCCGTTAAAGCTATCATCTCGGCGGTCGCAAAAAAGGTAAAAGGAGACGTGATGACCTCGTCGCCGCGTCCGATACCAAGAGCTAGAAGCGAGACAAATATCGCGCTAGAGCCGTTGCTGCAGGCTATGGCGTGCTTTGCGCCGCTAAAGCGAGCTAAATTTTCCTCTAGCAGCGCGACCTTTTGGCCGCCGATATACGCGCTAGAATCTAGCGTCTGCGCGATTTGCTCGTTGATTTCGTTTTTGTATTTTCGGTATTGTCCTTGCAAATCTATAAAATTTATTTTCATTTATTTTCCTTGATTTAAGATTAAAAATTATACTACTAAATTTATTAAATTTATCAAAATACTCGTATTTTAAGGCTTTTTGGGCTTAAATTTAAGCAAAAGCCAGCAGCAAAAACGAGTCTAAACCCCCTCGCTAGCCATCCCTGCCTCTATTAGAAAACGACTCGGCTGATAGTTTATCTTTTTAATTTTGTCGTATTTGGCGTAGCTGAGTATCAGCTCGTCGCGCGCCCTCGTGACCGCGACGTAAAAGAGCCGCCGCTCCTCCTCGAGCGAGCCGCCCATGCTCATTAGTTTAAGGTTTGGGAAGCGATTTTGCGCAAGATCGACTACGAAAACGAGGTCAAACTCAAGCCCCTTTGAGGCATGCACGCTTAGCAGATTTACCCCTTCGCCGCTACTCATCTCGCTGCTTCCTAGCGTGATAAAGTTATAAAATTTCTCCGCCTCCGAGTAGTTTTTGGCCAGTTCGCCAAGCACCTCTAGCTTGCCGGCAATCCGCTCCAGAGCCTCTTTTTTTAGCATTTCGTCGATGTTGCCGTTTTTTTGCGTGGCACGCTTGGTGGCAAGATTATCGGCGATGAGGGCATAAATTTTGCTATTTTTGAGATCATCTATCAGTGAGGTCGGGCGCGAGTGGCGTTTGGCGGCGCTTAAAAAATTATAAATTTCATACAAAAACTGCCCGCCGCTCTCGCTTAGTTTTTGCATTTTTAAAATCGGGTGTGCGAAAAAATCCTCGCAAAAGTTAAATTTAGCAAAGCGCGACTTCTCCCCGACCTCGTCAAGCTCGTCAAAAAGCCCTAGTTGGTAGTTTTTGGTTTTTTTGGCAAATGCCTCCATGCTCTCATCGGGCTGCAAAAATCCGCGCACGACGTCGCCGTGTCCTACCTTGCTCAGCACTTCAAAAATCTCCTTGCTAAGCGCCGCACCGACGCCTTTTGCGTATTCGCACACGTGGATAAAGGCCATGATGTCTTTTGGATTTATAAGGATGCCTAGCAAATCCATCGCAGCGCGCACCTCGCGGCTCTCAAAAAAGCTCACGCCGCCCTTTCGCTTGGAGCCGATACCAAGCTCTCGCAGCGCGACTTCTAGGCCGTCGGCGCTTGAGTTGTTGCGAAAGATGATGGCGATGTTTTCTTTTTTGTATTTGCTAACGGCGATGATCTGCGCGATGTTGGCGTATTGGTCGAAAAGCTCGCTATAAACCAGCAGCTTTGGCGAGGTAAATTTACCCTCGCGGCCGACGACTAGTTTTTTTTCATAAAGGCGCGGGTTGTTTGCGATGACTTTGTTCGCAAGGGCTAGGATGGCGGAGCTGCTGCGGTAGTTGATATTTAGCGCGTAGATTTTGGCGTCTGCGAAGCGGTCCTTAAACGAGCCGATGATCTCGATATTTGCGCCGTTAAAAGCATAAATGCTCTGGTCAAAATCCCCGACGCAAAAGAGGCTTTTCGTCTCAAAAGCGCTGATTAGCGAGCCTTGCAGGGAGTTCGTGTCCTGATACTCGTCGACTAAAATTTCCTCAAATCTCAGCGGCGCGCCTTTTCTCAGTTCATTACGCATTTTGATAAGCAGGTCGTTAAAATCCGCATAGCCGAATTTGCTCTTTTCCTCCTCAAATTCGCGCAAAACGTCCTCGTAAATCTCGGCATAAACGCCTTGCTCGTCGCTTCGCTCCTTTAGCCACTCGCCAAACGTCTGCTTTAGGGCTAAATTTTGAAATAGCGAATACGCGTCGTAAAGATAAGCGCCGCCGTATGGCTTCACGTCGCTTAGGTGGTTAAATTTGCGCCTCTCGACGAGCGATTTTAGCAGCGTTTTTAGCTCACTAGGCTGCTTTAGCGTGACCGGTTTTTCTAGAAATTTAAGCAGCGAATAAGAAACCGAGTGAAAGGTGCCGGCCGTGATGCGCGAGGTGATTTTTTTATCAAAATGTCGGTTTAGACGCTCGATCATCTCGGCTGCGGCCTTGTTGGTAAAGGTTAGCAGCAGGATTTTTTCGGGCTTTACGCCTAAATTTAGCAGATGAGCGATGCGCGCGACGATGGTGCTGGTCTTGCCGGTGCCTGCACTTGCGATAACTAGATTGTGTCCGGCGGGAGCGGTCGCGGCGGCGTATTGTTCTTGATTTAGTTTTGAAAGGGGCATATTTTCCTCGCGTTTAAAAGGGCAGATTATACCCAAACGGGCTTAAATTTATAAAATTTTGAGCCGGCAAGGAGAGATGGTTTGTTTTG